>DATIAY010000115.1:0-7828 GCA_035457825.1 Candidatus Methylomirabilota bacterium | reverse complement strand
TGTCCCCGGCCATCTCCATCGAGCAGAAGACGACCTCGCGGAACCCGCGTTCCACCGTTGGCACGGTCACCGAGATCTACGACTACCTGAGGGTGCTCTTCGCCCGGATCGGCATCCCTCACTGTCCTCAGTGCGGGCGCGTCATCTCGGCCCAGACCGTCCAGCAGATGGTGGACCGCATCCTGGCCCTGCCCGTGGGAACGCGCCTGATGATCCTGGCCCCGGTGGTGCGGGGCCGAAAGGGTGAGTACAAGAAGCTCTTCTTCGACCTCCGGCGGCAGGGCTACTCCCGTGTGCGCGTCAACGGCCGGATTCGTGAGCTCGGCGAGGACATCGACCTCGAGAAGAACCGCAAGCACACGATCGAGGTCGTGGTCGACCGACTGATCGTCCGTGACACGCTCGGCTCGCGCCTGGCCGATTCCCTGGAGACCGCCCTCCGCCTCGCCGACGGCGTGGCAGTCGCAGAGCCGGTTGAGACTGCGACTGGTGTCGGGCCTCGCGCGAACGGGGAGGGTTTGGGAGGGGGTGTCGTACCCCCTCCCAAGCTGAAGCCAGCCTCGGGAGCTACCGTCGGGCCTCGCGCGAACGGTGCGGGTTGGGGCGGGGGGGTCGCACCCCCTCCCAAGCTGAAGCCAGCCTCGGGAGCGGTTGCCGGCGACCGCACGAGCGCGGAGTCCATCCAACCGCTCACCTTCTCCGAGCGCCTGGCCTGCGCCGACTGCGGCGTGTCGTTACCCGAAGTCTCCCCGCGGATGTTTTCCTTCAACAGCCCCTACGGTGCCTGCGAGGCCTGCGCGGGGCTGGGGACGCGGTGGGAGATCGACCCCGACCGGTTGGTGCCTGACCCGCGTCGCTCGCTCCGGCAGGGCGCGCTGGCCCCGTGGTCGGGCCGGGAGTCGCCCTACTTCAAGCAAACGCTGCAGGCGCTGGCCAAGCGCTATCGGTTCTCACTCGACACGCCGTGGCAAACCCTCAAACGGTCCGTCCGGGACGTGATCCTCCATGGAGACCGGGACGGCGGATTCGAGGGCGTGGTGGCGATGCTGGAGCGCCGCTACCGGGAGACCGAGTCGGAGGATGCGCGTCAGGACATCGCGGTATTCATGGCCGAGCGGTCGTGCCCGGGGTGCGACGGCAGCCGCCTGCGCCGCGAGTCGCTGGGCATCAAGATTGCCGGGCGATCCATCGCCGACGTGGTCCGGCTCACCATCAAGGAGGCGGCCGTCCTCTTCGAGGGGCTCGCGCTGACGCCGCGCGAGGCCCTCATCGGCCGCCGGGTGTTGAAGGAGATCCGCGAGCGTCTGGGCTTCCTGCGGGACGTCGGTCTCGAATACCTCACCCTGGACCGGTCAGCCGGGACCCTGGCCGGCGGCGAGGGGCAACGAATCCGCCTGGCCACCCAGATCGGCTCCAGCCTGGTGGGCGTCCTCTACATCCTCGACGAGCCCTCGATCGGGCTGCACCAGCGCGACAACCGGCGGCTCCTCGACACGCTCAAGCGCCTGCGCGACCTGGGCAATACCGTGCTGGTCGTCGAGCACGACGAGGAGACGATCCGATCCGCCGACTATGTCATCGACCTCGGGCCGGGGGCGGGCGAGCACGGTGGCCACGTGGTCGCGATGGGCACACCCGACGAGATCATGGCCAACCCCGCCTCGCTCACCGGGCGCTACCTCTCGGGGACGCTGCAGATCGCCGTACCCACCCAGCGCCGCAAGGGCAGCGGTGCGTTCGTCGTCATCCACAACCCTCGCGAGCACAATCTCAAGGGCGGCGCCATCCGGATCCCCCTCGGCACCTTCACCTGCGTCACCGGTGTCTCGGGTTCCGGCAAGTCCACACTCGTCAACGACATCCTCTATCGGGCGCTCGCCCAGATGCTGCACCGGGCCCAGGAGCGTCCCGGTGCCCACGACCGCATCGAGGGCGCCCAGCACCTCGACAAGGTGGTCGACATCGACCAGTCGCCCATCGGGCGTACCCCGCGCTCGAACCCGGCCACCTACACCGGGGTCTTCACCTTCATCCGGACGCTCTTCGCGCGCACCCCCGAGGCCCGCATGCGCGGGTACGCCCCTGGCCGCTTCTCGTTCAACGTCAAGGGGGGCCGGTGTGAGGCCTGCCAGGGCGACGGTCTGGTCAAGATCGAGATGCACTTCCTGCCCGACGTGTACGTCACGTGTGATGTGTGCAAGGGTCGCCGCTACAACCGGGAGACGCTGGACGTCCGCTACAAGGGCAAGTCGGTCGCGGACGTCCTCGACATGACTGTGCGCGAGGCGCTGGAATTCTTCGAGCCGGTGCCGGTGATCCGCGCCAAGCTCGTGACCCTGAACGACGTGGGCCTGGATTACATCCGGCTGGGCCAGTCAGCCACCACGCTCTCGGGGGGCGAGGCCCAGCGCGTCAAGCTGGCCACCGAGCTGAGCCGGCGGGCCACCGGCCGCACCCTGTACATCCTGGACGAGCCGACGACCGGCTTGCACTTCGCCGACATTCAGAAGCTCCTGGACGTGCTCAACCGGCTCGTCGACCAGGGCAATACCGTGGTGATCATCGAGCACAACCTGGACGTCATCAAGACGGCGGACTGGATCATCGACCTCGGACCCGAGGGCGGTGAGGACGGCGGGCGGCTCGTGGCCACCGGCACGCCAGAGACCATTGCCACGGCCGCGAACCATTCTTTCACCGGTCAGTTCTTGCGAAGAGTGCTTGGCGCCGAAGACGGCGACGGGGGTCGTGCCCCGCGCAAACGGGGAGGGTCGGAGGGGGCGGCCGCTGCCCCCGCCGGGTAAACCAACATGCGTCGAACCAAGATCGTGTGCACCATCGGCCCGGCCAGCTCGACCGTCGAGCAGCTCGAACGGCTGGTGACCGAAGGGATGGATGTCGCTCGCCTCAACTTCTCCCACGGCAGCCACGCCGAGCACGCCGAGGTGATCCGTCGGGTCCGGGATGGCGAGGAACGGTGGGGGCGGCCGATCGCGATCCTGCAAGATCTTCAGGGACCCAAGATCCGGCTGGGCACCTTCGGGCCGGGTGGGGGAGGGCGGGTGGACCTGGAGCCCGGCCAGCCCTTCACGCTCAGCACCAGGCCGGTGGTGGGTACCGTCGAGCGGGCTGCGGTCTCTCATCCCGACTACCTGCGCCAGGTGCGTCCGGGCGACGAGGTCTGGATGGACGACGGCATGATCCAGCTCCGCGTAGAGGAGACGACGCCCGACGAGCTGAGGTGTCGGGTGATCGCCGGCGGTCGCCTGAGCGACCACAAGGGCCTGTCGCTGCCGCACGTGCCCCTGCCCGCCTCCTGCCTCACCGACAAGGACAAAGCGGATCTGCGCTTCGGCATCCAGCAGGGCATCGACTTCGTGGCCGTGTCCTTCGTGCGCACCACCGCCGACATCAGCGAGGTTCGCCAGTTCCTCCACGATCACGGCGCCGATCTTCCCATCGTGGCCAAGCTCGAGCGGCAGGAGGTCATCGCGAACCTGCCCGGCATCCTCACCATGGTGGACGCCGTCATGGTGGCCCGCGGGGACCTCGGCCTCGACGTGCCGCTGGAGGAGGTGCCCCACATTCAGAAGGAGGTCATCCGGCAGGCCCGGGCGGCCAAGGTCCCCGTGATCGTCGCCACCCAGATGCTAGAGTCGATGGTGACCCACCTCCGGCCAACCCGGGCCGAGGTCTCCGACGTGTCGACGGCGATCTTCGACGGCGCTGATGCGATCATGCTCTCGGCGGAGACGGCAACGGGGCGGTACCCGGTGGAGGCGGTCGAGGTGATGGCCCGGATCGCCGAGCGGGCCGAGCAGGCGGTGCTGGCCAATGAGACCCGCCGGCGCCGCGAGGAGCGGGTCGGGGTCGGATTTCCCGAGGCGATCTCCGACGCGGCCGCCACCGCCGCCAACGTGCTGGGAGCGCGAGCCATCGTCGCCTTCACCCAGTCGGGCTTCTCGGCGCGCCTGATCTCCCAGGAGCGACCGCGCGTCCCCATCATCGCGCTGACCCCGTTCGTGGAGGTCCAGCGCCGGCTGGCCCTGTCCTGGGGCGTGTCCTCTCGCTTGATCAGAAAGGTCGAGACGACGGACGAGATGATCGAGGAGGCCGAGGCCACGCTGCTCCATGAGGGCTTCGTCAGGGTCAACGACGTCATCGTCATCATCTCCGGGTCCCCCATGTGGGTGACGGGCACGACGAACCTCCTCAAGCTGCACCGGATCGGCGAGCGACGCTGAGGCTGGGCCCCGGCGTCCGGCTGGCCCTGGTCCTGGTCGCCCTGGCCGCACTGTGGGGCGCCGGCGGCCTGGTCCTTCATCTCTGGCTGGACGCGCGCCAGGCCGCCCGGACGCTCGATACCGTGACCGTCGCCCAGCGGGTGACGGATGACATCCAGCAGAGCCTCCTGCGCGAGGCACGCCTGCTGGCCCGGGAGCCGGCGGTGGTCGCGGGCGCCGCCCGCGGTGACTGGGGAATGCTGGCCGGTCAGGCGTCGCCGCGCCTCATCTCTCTCAATGTCGAGGGTGTCGCCGACCTCCTCATGCTCCTGGACCCGAACGGCACGACGCTTGTCCAGGTGCCCCCCACGCCGCGCGTGGTCGCCTCGGGCCTCGCCCCACCCACGGCCCCGATGGCGCGGGCGCGGGTGTTCGGGGGCCAGGCCTACCTGCTGGCGACGGCGCCCATCCTCAGCCTCGAGAGCGTGCCGGTCGGCATCGCCGCCGTCGGGCGCAGGCTCGGCCGCGTGGAGCGGGCCTTGGCGGGAGCGCCCGCAGCCGCGGCGCTGGTCGCCCTGGATGGTGACCGCGTGATCGCCGCGTCGCGGACCGACGTGCCGACGCGGGGCTGGGAGGCGGCCACCCGTACCGGCCAGGTGCAGATGGCGGGCGCGACGTGGAGCGTGTGGCCCCTGCCCGGAAGCTCCGGCGTCTGGGCCCTGGTCTCGCGCGCCGATGACGCCCGCGAGTTGGCGTGGCTGTGGGGCGCCCTGGTCGTTTCCTTCCTGGCTGCCGTGGCAGCGCTGGGGGCCGGACTCCGCCTGCGCGGGCCCCGGCCGCTAGCCAGCGGCTTGACGCCGCTGATTGCGCTCCTCGACATCAACAAGCGACTCGCCCTGCAGCCGGGCGGCCAGAGCGTCGATGTGTTCGCCGCCGTGGCCCGGAGCGCCATGGTGCTGCCAGGGTCGCGGCTGGCCCGCGTGTGGATCCACGATCCGGCGACGCAGGAGCTTCGCGCCCTGGGCAGCTTCGGCGTCGAGCCGCCCGCCGAGCGGATGTTCGCCGACCTCGACACGATCCCCTGCGGCCATGGCGTCATCGGCTACGTATTCGAGTCGGGCACACCGGTGTACATCGCCGATGTGCAGGTGGATCCGCGCTGGGTCAACCGGCAGGCGGCCCGGGAGGCCGGGCTGCGCGGGTACGCCGGGCTCCCCCTGCTTGCCGGCGAGCGGGTGGTCGGCGTCCTGTCCATCCTGTTCGGCCGGCGGCGGCAATTCACGGCGGAAGAGACGGAGTTCATGCGGCTGCTCGCCGACCAGGCCGCCATCGCCATCGGCAGCACCCGGCGCGTCGGTGAGGAGCAAGGCCGGCGCGCCCAGCTCGACGCCCTGCTCGACATCAACAAGAGGATTGGCACCGCCGAGTCCACCGACGCGCTACTGCAGGCGATCGCCGAAGAGGCGGCCCGCCTGCTCAACGTGGACAACGCCGGCTTTCGGTTGGTCGAAGGCGACGACCTCGTGGTGGCCGGCCTGTCCGGGGCCGCGGCCGAGACGATGCTGAGGCCCAGGATCAAGCTCGGCGAGAGCCTGAGCGGTCGCGTGGTGACCGAGGGACGCACGCTCACAATCAGCATGACCGAGGCCTCCGAGCTTTTGCCCGAGCATCGCGCAGCCGACGAGCGGCTCGGCTACACCCACTGGCTCGGCGTGCCCGTCCTGGCTGGCCAGCGCGTGATCGGTGTGTTCGCCTTCCGCGCCCGGCGAGCCTTTACCGCTACGGACCGGGAGCTGGCTGAGGCCTTCGCAGCCCAGGCGGCGGTGGCCCTGGAGCAAACGCGCCTGTACCGGGAGGCGCAGCGGCAGGCCGAGCGTATGCGCGCGCTGGCCGACGTGGAGCGGCTGCTCTCCGAGACGCTGGATCCGGATGTCGTGGCCCAGCGGATCGCCGACAGCGTCTGTACGCTGCTCGAGGCGATGGTGTCCGCGGTGTACCGCCTCGAGCCGGAGACCGGCCACCTGGTGGCCATCGCCGACTCCGGCAACGTCGACCCCGGCCTTCGCGCCCAGGCCACGCTCTTGCGGGGGGAGGGAGTGGCCGGGCTGGCGGTCCAGGAACGGCGCACGGTGGCGAGCCCCGACGTGCTTAGCGATCCGGCCATCACGCTGACGAGCGAGCTCCGGGCGCGGGTCGAGCGCGCCGCGTACCGCTCGGTAATGGCCGTGCCGCTGCGGGTGCACGATCGCGTGATCGGCGCCCTGGGGGTGACGGACCGGCCCGGGCGGGATTTCGGTCCGGAGGACGTGCACCTGGCCGAGGCCTTCGCCGGCCAGGCGGCGCTGGCCCTGGAAAACGCCCGACTGTACTCGCTCGAGGCGGCCCGCCGCGCCCAGATCGAGACGCTGGCCGAGGTCGAGCGCGAGTTCGCCGCCGAGCTCAACCTCGATCGGTTGCTTGGCCTGGTGATCGACCGGGCGAGTCGCCTCTTCGCCGCCGATTCGGTCATCCACCTGGTGAACGATCAGGGTGCCCTGGCCCCGTGCGCCTGGAGCGATCGGGCCCGCTTCGACCGGCAGGTGGTCCTCGGCCACGGGGTCACCGGCTCCTGCGCGGCCGAGCGGCGGGGGCTGTTGCTCAACGACTATGCAACCTCGCCCTACGCCCTGCCCGACTACGTCGCCCTCGGCTTCACCCGGTTCCTGGCCCACCCGCTGCATCTGGGTGATCGATTCCTCGGCGTCATCACGCTGTCCCGCGTTGGCGCCGAGGCGCCGATCTTCACTCCCGACGATCTCGCCGTGCTGGAGAGCCTGGCGACCCAGGCGGCCATCGCCATCGACAACGCGCGCCTGCACGAGATGCTGGAGGCTCGGACCAAGCGGCTGCACACGCTGGCTACCGTGAATCGCATCGTGTCCTCCTCGCTGGACACCGGGGAAGTGCTCCGCACGATCGCTCGCGCGGCGGCTGAGCTGATGGGGGGACCCATCGTTGCGTTCTGGATCGCCGATGAGAGCGCCCGCACGCTCCGGATCGGGGCCTTCTCCGATGAGATCGCCGGCGCGGATTTCCCGCTGAGCGCGCTGGCCTTCGGGGAGGGCGCCGCCGGCTGGATCGCGATGCACCGTCGTCCACTCGCCGTCGCCGATATCGCCACCGACACGCGCGTCCAGGCCAAGACGTGGACGGTCCGCCACGGCATCGCCAGCTTCTTCGGCGTCCCCCTCCTCCTCCAGGATTCGCTACTGGGGGTGCTGACCCTGCTCGGACGGGCCCCGTTCCACTTCACGCCCGATGATGAGAGCCTGCTGGAGAGCTTCGCCGCCCAGGCGGCGATCGCGCTGCAGCACGCGCGTCTGTACAGCGACACGACCCGGCGCCTGGACGAGACACGCTCGCTGTTGGAGGTGGTCGAGATTCTCAACTCCACGCTCGATCCCCGTCAGCTCCTCAAGCGGGTAGCGATCAAGATCGCCCAGGTCTGCCAGGTGGATCGCTGCTCCATCGAGTGTGGCGAGGGCCAGCGGCTCGTGCCCCTGACTTCCCAGTTCGCCGACGGCCACGCCGATCCGGCCATGTGGGAGGCGTTCTTGCGGCGCGCG
>DATIAY010000114.1:0-12810 GCA_035457825.1 Candidatus Methylomirabilota bacterium | reverse complement strand
GATCGGCAAGCACGATCGACTCTGGTCTGTGTGATCGACGACGACCCTTCCCTGTTGCGGGCGCTGCAGCGCTTGCTCGTGGCCGGCGGATTCACCGTCGCGGTCTTCCCGTCCGCGGAAGCCTTTCTCGGGTCCGAGCGGGCAAACACTGTGGACTGCCTCGTCCTGGACGTGCATCTGGGCGGAATGAGCGGATTCGAGCTGTACGACCGGCTCGTGGCCGCGGGGACGCGGATTCCGGTCGTCTTCATCACCGCCCACGACGACGGTCCCACTCGCGAGCGGGCGAACCGGGCGGGCGCCGTGGCGTACATGCGAAAGCCCTTCGACGACGAGTCGCTGATCGGGGCGATCCACAAGGCGCTCGGCCGGGCGTGAGAGTCGTGGGATCGGGGATCGGCGCCGCCTTGGCTCTGGCCGGTCTGCTGCTGGCCGGCTGCTCGAGCGTCTCCGTGCGCACCCAACCCTACCTCGGGGTCCCGCGGTATCCCGCGTCCGATCCGGCACGGGTCGAGATCCTCGGCAAGGAGCCGGAGCGTTCCAAGGACCGGCTCGGTGAGATCTTCCTGGACATCGAAGGCAGTCCCTCGCGGGAGACCATCGAGGCCAGGCTGCGGGACGCGGTGGCCGAGCTCGGTGGCGACGCCGCCTTCATCGTCTTCGACCAGACCCGGCTGTTCCCGGTGGTGTACGCCGATCCCTACTACGGCACGACGGTGAGCGAGACCGCCCGCCGGGGCATCGTGGCCGTTGCCATCAAGTACCGGTGACGAGGAAAGGGATGTGGCGTCCAGTGATATGCTCTCGGCCATGAACAGGCGCCGACAGCGCTCGATCGTCTGGCTGCTGATGCCGAGCCTGCTCGTCACGCTCGCGCTTCCGGCTGCCCGCGCCCAGGCGCCGCCTCCGCCGCCCCCGCCCCCGGCGGGTCAGCCGCCGACGCCGAGCCGGTCCCCGAGCCCCCCGCCTCCGGCAGCGCCGAGACCGCCGGCTCCACCCGCCCCGGCGCAGGGCGATCGTGCGTGGCCGCGCCAGTTTGCTGGTGACGGCCATGTCGTCACCGTCTATCAGCCCCAGATCGAGAAGTGGGAAGGAAACACGATCGAGGCTCGGGCCGCGGTGTCGGTCGAGACCGTCGCGTCTCCCCAGCAGCACTTTGGAGTCGTCTGGTTCGCGGCCCAGACACAGGTGGACCGGGAGAATCGGCTCGTCGCGCTCGATCAGGTCAAGGTCGCGCGCGTGAACTTTCCAAACGCGCCCGAGAAGGCGAGCGAGTACACGGCGACGATGATCCGGAACCTACCTCGCGCCGTGGTGACGGTTTCGCTCGATCGCCTGCAGGCCAGTCTGGCCATCGCGCAGGCGGAGACCAAGGGACCTGCCGCGCAGGCCCTGAAGAATGACCCGCCCCGAATCTTCTACAGTCAGACTCCGGCCCTGCTCATCCTCATCGACGGCCAACCGGTCTTCCGGCCCGTGGAGGGCACGAAGCTCAGGCGAGCCATCAATACGCGCGCCCTGATCGTGCTCGACGAGACGACCGGCAAACACTATCTTCGCGTTCTCAGCCGCTGGGCGGAGGCGAGGGCGCTCGAGGGCCCATGGGTGATCGCCACCAAGCCGCCCGCGTCGCTGGAGACGGCTCGTCAAGTGGCGGCCAAGACCGGTCAGGTGGATCAGCTCGATAACCCGGGACCGGGCGTGAAGGAGGCGGCCGCCCAGGGTGCCTATCCCGTGATCTACGTGAGCACCACGCCCGCCGAGCTGCTACAGACCGAAGGGCGGCCCGAGTACGAGCCGGTCGGGGACCTCCAGCTCTTGCACGTGAAAAACTCCCGGAGCAGCATTCTCCTCGATCCCGCCACCAATGAGCACTACGTGCTCATCTCCGGGCGCTGGTTCCGCAGCAAGTCGCCGGCCAAGGGCCCCTGGGAGTACGTCCCCCACGACAGGCTGCCCCCGGATTTCGCGAAGATTCCCGAGACGCACCCGCGGGGGACGGTGTTGGCCTCGGTTCCGGGGACCCCCCAGGCCCAGGAGGCCGTGATCGACAACAGTATTCCCCAGACCGCGACCGTGGACCGGGCCAACACGAAACTCTCCGTGACCTACGATGGGTCCCCGCAGCTCAAGCCCATCGAGGGCACCACGCTCCAGTACGTGGTCAACGCGCCCCACCCCGTGATCCTGGTGGATGCCGCCAATGTGTACGCGGTCAAGGACGCCGTCTGGTTCGTCGCCCCGTCGCTGAATGGGCCGTGGGCAGTGGCCACGTCGGTCCCCGCCGTGATCTACACCATTCCGGCCAGCTCCCCAATGCACTACGTCACCTACGTGCGCGTGTACGGCTCGACGCCCCAGGTCGTGTATGTCGGTTACACCCCCGGCTACTACGGCACCGTGATCGCGCCGACGACAGTCGTCGTGTACGGGACGGGCTACTACTATCCCCCCTACGTCGGTGCCTATTATTATCCGTACCCGCCCACGTACGGCTACGGAGCGGGCTTCGCGTGGGGCGCCTTCACCGGCTTCACCTTCGGCCTCGTCGTCGGTGGCGTCTGGGGGGGAGCCCACGTGTCGCACCACGACGTCGACATCGACGTCGACCGCAACGTCAACATCAACAGGGACAACGTCTACGACAGGTGGGGCGACAAGCAGGTGAAATCGAAGGTCCAGGACCGTGTCGGCAATTTGAGTCCGGAGCAGCGACAGAAGCTGCAGCAAGACATGAAGGCACGGAATGCTGGGCGCCCCAGCCAGAACGACGTGATCGCCGGTCGCGATGGCAACACGTACCGCCGCGGGCAGGAAGGCTGGGAGCAGCGCGGCGACAAGGACTGGGACCGCGCCAACCTCGACCGCGACGCCCAGCAGGGGCTCGATCGCGAACAGCGGGCGCGCAGCGCCGGCGAGGCGCGTGACCGCGGCGTCGCCCAGAACCGCGCGTCGCAGGCCAGCCGGCCCGCGGGCGGCGTCAGTCGGCCGGCCGGTGGCGTCAGTCGTGGCGGTGGGGGCGGCCGGGGCCGACGTTGAGGGCACGAGGCTACGCATCACACCACGCAAGACAAGGATGATGGCCATGAAACCACCGAGCCTGATGATCGCGGTGGCAGCGCTGCTCGCGCTCGTCGCGAGCGGGTGCACGACCTACTACCGGATCAAAGACACCACGTCCGGCCGCACGTACTACACGGAGGAATACAAGCGGCGCAATGGCACGCTGATCTTCAAGGACACCAAGTCCGGCGCCGAGATCACCTTGCCGTCGTCGGAAATCGCCGAGGTCGCCGAGGACGAGTACAAGAAGAACACCGCGAAATGATCCGTCCCCGGCTGTGGTGTCGGCTCCTGGGTGGCGTCGCGCTCGGCCTGGCGCTCGTCGGGACGGCGGGCGCCGACGAGATCCTTCTCCTGAACGGTGATCGCTTGACCGGCACGATCGTCGGCGCCGCCGGGGGCAAGCTCACCATCAAGACCGAGGCGGCCGGCGACGTCACCGTGGACCTGGCCAAGGTCAAGACCTTCTCCACCGACGAGCCCATCGTGTTCAAGGTGGGGGATACCACGCTGCGCTCGCGGGCCGCGGCCGGGGCCGACGGCACCGTGCAGGTCGTCCCCGTTCCCGGGGGCGCCGCCCAGGTGATCCCCCTCAAGGACGTCGCCCAGATCAACCCGCCCCCCGTGAGGTGGACAGGCGCTGTCTCGGCCACCGGGATTGTCACGCGCGGCAACTCGGAGACGACGAACATCGGCGCATCCTTGAGCGCCGTCCGGCGCTCGGAGCGGGACCGCATCACGCTGGGGGCCGGCTACGCCTACGGCCGGGAGAAGGACCAGGACACGGGTGACGAGTCGTCAACCGTCGACAACATGTTCGGCTTCGGGAAGTATGACTACTTCGTGTCCAAGCAGCTCTATCTCTTCGGCGCGGTCCGAGCCGAGCGCGACCGGATTGCCGATCTCGACCTCCGCTTCACCCCGAGCGTCGGCGTCGGTTACCAGTGGTACGAGACCCCGACCTTCAATCTATCCAGCGAGGCGGGCGTGGCCTGGGTCTACGAGGACTACCGTGACCAGGGCAGCGACGATCACTTCGCGGCGCGGCTGGCCTACCACGTGGACTGGTCGCCGTACAAGGCGGTGACGCTGTTCCACAATCTCGAGTGGCTGCCCGCCTTCGACGACCCGTTCGGCGATTACAATCTGAACGGCGACGCCGGCCTGCGGGCCGCGATCTTCCAGGGCTTCTTCGCCGAGGCCAAGGTCGAGCTCCGCTACGACGCAACCCCGGCGCCCGGGAACAAGAAAGAAGATGTGCGCTATCTCGTGGGCCTCGGCTGGTCGTTCTGATCACACCAGAGGCCCCGGCGTCAATGGGAGGTGCCAGATGCGGGTAACGCCGATCCTGGCCCTGATGGCAATTACGCTCGTGGGCTCGCCGCCCTCGGTAGAGGCCCAGAACGTGGGCGAGGTCTTCCGAAAGGTGAATCCCTCCGTCGTGGTCATCCGGGCCAAGGGCCGGGAAGTGAGCGGTGCGAGCGAGAGCCGGTTCAGCGAGACCGGATCAGGGGTGTTGATCTCGGCGGACGGCAAGGTGATGACGGCGGCCCACGTCGTCCACGCCATGGACGAGATCACTGTGGAGTTCGTAGGCGGCGAAACGGTCAAGGCCAAGGTGGCCGCCTCCGAGCCGGCTGCGGACCTTTCCCTGCTCGTCCTCGAACGCGTGCCCAAGGGCACCCACGTTGCCCGGCTCGCCGACTCCGACAAGGTCCAGGTCGGCGACCAGGTGATCATCGTCGGCGCCCCCTACGGCCTCAGCTATTCGCTCAGCGTGGGCTGGATCAGCGCGCGCTGGGCGCCGAACACGATGTACCGCGCGATGCCGCTGGCCGAGTTCTTCCAGACGGACGCCGTGATCAACACCGGCAATTCGGGGGGGCCGATGTTCAGCATGGCGGGCGAGGTCATCGGCATCGTCAGCCACAACATCTCCAAGGGCGGGGGAAGCGAAGGCCTCGGGTTCGTCGTGACCGGCAATACGGCCAGGCAGCTCCTGCTCGAGCGGCGGTCGTTCTGGAGCGGCCTGGAAGGCCAGCTTTTGACGGAGCAGCAGGCGGACATCTTCAACCTGCCGCCCGGTGCGCTCGGCTACATCGTCAAGGTCGTGGCCAAGGGCTCGCCCGCCGACACAGCCGGCCTGCGCGGCGGCACCACCACGGTCACCATCGACGGCGAGTCGGTGGTGGTCGGCGGCGACGTCATCCTGAACGTCGAGGGCATCAAGGTCAACGGCGCCTCCGACCTCGTCAAGATCCGCGCGGCCTTGAACCGGCTCGGCTCCGGCCAGCCGTTCAAGGTGAGCGTGCTGCGGGCGGGGAAGGTGCTCGAGCTGACCGGCAAGGTTCCCTGACCACACGGGCTCGACGGCTCGCCGCGCTGGTCGGCGCGCTCGTGCTGGCCAGCGCCTGCGCCACACCGGTCGGCGTGACCAGGGGCGATACTCAGGCGCTCTACCGCACGCTCACCCGGAGCGCGCTCTCCGCCGGTAAGCCGAGCGCCCCCACCGAGCAGATGCTTCAACGTCTGGGGCTGGTCGAGCGCTTCAAGGACGACCCGGCCGCCACGCTCGAAGAGCTCAGGGCTGCGGGCGACCTCACTGACGACCGCCTCTTCGCGCTGGCCGAGCTCACGTTCCTCCACGCCGAGCGGAGGCGCCAGCCGGCGCACTACCTGGCGGCCGCGGTCTATGCTTACGCCTTCCTGTTCGCCAGCCAGAGGGTGATCGACGACGCGCTCGATCCCCGCGCTCGCCTGGCCGCCGACTTCTACAATCTCGGCCTGAGCCTCGGTCTTTCCCGGCCCGGATCCGACGAGGTCGTGCTGGCCGATCAGAGCGTCCCCCTGCCCTTCGGACAGGTCGAGCTCTTCGGCAACCCGGCCCACTTCGTCTGGGGCGGCTACCAGATGACCCGCTTCATCTCGGTCGGCGAGTACCAGATTCGGGGGCTGCGCAATCATTACCGTCAGCCGGGCATCGGCGCTCCGCTGGCCGCCGAGGTGACGGCCGTGGGCACCGGCCCCGAGGCCGAAGCCGCGCGAAAGCGCATTCCTCCCCGGATCAAGGTCCCGGTGACGGTGTTCGTGCGGTTCGAGAAGGTGCTCCAGGGCATTGCCGACGGACGGCTGCGGGGACGCCTCGAGCTCTACCCGGCGGACCAGGCCACGACGGTCGAGCTCGATGGCCGGAGGCTGCCCCTCGAGCTCGAATTCACTTCTGCCCTCGCCTACGGACTCGAAGGGGCACCGGTGTGGGACACGGAGTTCGGCTCCTTCCTCTCGGCGAAGTCCGAGCACTCGAGGCTCTTCACGCTGCACCCGTACCGGCCCGGGCGCGTGCCGGTCGTGCTCATCCACGGCACGGCCTCGAGCCCGGCTCGCTGGGCGGAGATGATGAACGAGCTGACGAACGACCCTCGGCTGCGCAACCGCGTCCAGTTCTGGTTCTTCACGTACTCGACGAGCAACCCCATCCTGCTCTCGGCGAGCGAGCTGCGCCAATCACTCCAGGACATCGTGAACGAGCTCGATCCCGGGGGAGGTGACCCGGCGCTTCGCCGCATGGTGCTGGTCGGGCACAGCCAGGGCGGCCTCCTGGCCCGGCTCATGGTGACGGAGAGCTCCACCCGGTTCTGGAATAACGTGACGGACGTACCCTTCGCGGAGGTCAGGGGAACCCCCGAGGAGCGGGAGCTCTTCCGGAAGGCGTTCTTCTTCCATCCGCTCCCGTTCGTCAGCCGGGTCGTGTTCATCGCCACGCCGCACCGGGGCAGCTTTCGTGTCTCGAGCATGGTCAGGATCTTCGTGCGCCGCCTCGTCACGCTTCCGGTCACCTTGGTGCAGGACTTCCAGGACGTCCTCCGGGCGAACCCCGACGCGCTTGCGCTCGAGGCCGACGACGTTCCGACCGCCGTTGACAACATGCGCCCCGGCCACCGCTTCATCCGAGGCCTCGCCGAGAGTCCGATCGCTCCCGGCGTGACCGCTCACTCGATCATCGCCGTGCTCGGCACCGGCCCGGTCACCGGGAAGACCGACGGCGTTGTCGCCTACGAGAGCGCCCATCTCGACGGGGTAGCCTCGGAGAAGGTCGTGAGATCCGGCCATTCCACCCTCGCCCATCCTGAGACGATCCTCGAGGTTCGGCGCATCCTGCTCGAGCACCTGGGCCAGCGCTGACCGTCACTCGTCGGGGGGCACACTCACTCGGCGAAGCTGAACGTGCACGGTCAGACCTCCCTCCTGCTTGCCCGTCGCCCACATTCGCCCGTCGTGGGCAGTGACGATGGAGCGACTGATCGAGAGGCCCAGGCCGAGGCCGTCGCGCTTGGTGCTGACGAAGGGGGCGAAGATTCGCTCCAGGTCCGATTCGGGCACGCCGACGCCGGTGTCGGACACGGAGAGCTCCACCGGCCCCGCTGCCTCCGCCGCCGTGGCCACGGTGATCTCCCGGCGTGTTCCGGCGCCGGCGACCACGGCGTCAGCGGCGTTGACGAGGAGGTTCAGGAGAACCTGCTGCAGCTGGACGGGATCGGCCATCACGGGCGGGAGGGACGGTGCCAGGTCGAAGAACGTCGTGATGCCCTTGCGCTGGAAATCGTGGCGCAGCAGGGTGACCACGCCCATGACGAGCCCGTTGCAGTCCACCGGCTCGGGTCGGGCCTCCTCCCGCCTGGCCAGGGCCCGCAGCCGCCCGATGATGAGGGCCGCCCGCTTGGCGTCCTCGGAGATGTCGGTAAGGGCCTCCCGGAGATCCTCGGGGCCGGCCGAGGATGCCTCGATCATCCGGCGGGCGGCCTGGGCGTTGGTGAGGATGGCGGCCAGCGGCTGATTGATCTCGTGGGCCAGCTCCGCCGTCAGCTCGCCCATCGTCGTCGTGCGGAGCACATGGGCCAACTCGTCGCGCTGCTGGCGGGCCTCCTCCTCGGCCCGCCGCCGCCGGGTGATGTCGATATGCGAGATGATGGCGCCGCCCTCCGGCCTTCGGAACGGCTCCACGACGAGCTCGAACCAGCGCTCACCCGCCGGCGGGCTGACCGGATACTCGAACGAGGCCCGCGGCGTCACGCCCTCGAGGACGGACTCGATCGCATCGAGCATCGGCTTGGCGTACGGCTCCCCGGCCGCGGCGGCCTCCCGGCAGACGGCCAGGTAGTTCGCCCCGACCGGCGGCCGGGCGAGATCCGCCCCCGACTCCCCGATGACCTGCGTCCACGACTCGTTCACCGTCAGGATCACGCCATCACGATCAACGGCCGCGAGCTGCCCGTAGAGCGACGAGAAGGCGGCGCTGCGCAGCATCGTGTGCTCGAGGAGCACCTGGCGGGCCGCCCTGATGTCGGTGACATCGATGCCGGAGCCCATGTAGCCGAGGAACTCGCCACTGGCGTCGACGCGGGGCACGCCGTGGTCGAGGATCCAGCGGTAGTCGCCATCGGCTCGGCGGAGTCGGTACTCCAGGGTGAACGGCTCGCGGGCCCGGAAGGCCCGACGATACTCGTCGAGGCATTGCCTGACGTCATCGGGATGGATGCCTTCCGTCCAGCCGTCGCCCAGCTCCTCCTCCAGCTTGCGTCCCGTGAACTCCAGCCAGCGGGTGTTGAAGTAGGTGCAGCGGGAGTCGACGCCCGACAACCACAGCATGGAGGGGAACGTCTCCGCCATCAGCAGGAAGCGTTGCTCGCTCTCGCGCATCGCGATCTGGGCCTGGGCGAGGCCGCGCTGGACGCGCCGTCGCCGACGCCGCTCGAGGAGCAGACCGGCGATGAGCGCGGTCTGCAGGGCGATCAGGGCGGTGGCGCCGACGATGGGCCACCGGTAGAGCTCCCAGGCCGACGGCGAGCGGAATTGCACGATGCTGCCCGCGGGGAGGAGGCGCTCACTGATGCCCCACCGCTGGAGCTGCCGGGCATCGAACATGTTGACGCCACCGTCCGGCAAGATGACCTCCGAGCCTAGGGGTTCCCCACGGAGAACGCGGAGTCCGAGCTCGGCCGTCCTCGCGCCCAGGGCCTCAAAGCTGATCAGTGTGCCCCCGACGATGCCATGCCCCAGCAGCGTATCGGTAAAGCTGTAGATGGGTGCGGAGCTGGTAGCCGCGACCAGCTTCAGCGCTTCGGGAGTGGTGAAGGTGCGGCCCGCCCCGTCGCGCAGGAAGCCGCCGAAGACGATGACGGTGCGGTTGGGCAGGGTGCGGATGGCCTGGAGGAGCTGCGGTATGGGAAGGCCGGTGAGGAAGATGAACGGGACACGGTCGCGGTATCCAGAGAACGCCTCCCGGGCCTGCGCTTCCAGGCCACGATCGCTGTCACCGGCGCCTCCGACGAAGACGACGCGCTCGGTATCGGAGTGCAGCCGCCGCACCAGCTCCAACGTGGCCGCCCACGGCGGGGGCATCGACACGCCAGTGACACCTGGCGGGAGCGGCGGCTGCAGGGCCGTGGAGGCGAGCCGGCAGAACACGACCGGGACGTCCGGGAAGAGCGCGACCCGTTCCCGGAGGATGAGCCGTGTCATACTGTTTCCGCACACCACGATCAGGTCCAGGCGGCTCGCGGCATACTTCCGCGCCAGCAGCCGGAGCAGGTGCTCGTTCCCCTGATTCGCCAACCAGGAGAGGTCGATGTACTCGGTGTAGAAGCGGAGCGGTTCCTTCGAGCCCGCTTCGAGCGTCCTCCTCAATTCCTGGTCCAGGCTGACGACGGCCGGCACCAGCCGGGCTTCGCCATAGATCAACAGGACCGACCTGGCGTCCGCGCCGGCAGTCTCCGTGGCCGCGGCCACGAGCGTGGTCGCGAGGACGAGGACGAAGATCAGATGACGTGAAGGCCGCGCGAGTAGATCATGAAGATCCATCCTGGCTGGCGTTGTCGTCGCGAAGCATAGCGCGCGGCCGGTCATAGATCTAGCACGCGCCCGCATGGGACGAAAGTCGTAGTCCCAAGCCCGCTGGCTTGTGACACCCTACCTCTACCAAGGATCACAGAGAAAGGAGAGCGTTCATGAGACCGATGTGTGAACCGAGAACGCGGGTTCGGATACTGGCCGCCATCGTCGCCCTGAGCCTCGTCGCCGGCGGTGTGGTTGCGGTTCGGGCCGACGACAAGATGGACGCCGAGCAGGTGGTCGCCAAGGCGAAGCTCGTGGTCGAGAGCTTCACCGTGGACGAGAAGATGGGTTCGCTCCGCGAGGATGCGAAGAACGCCAAGGCGGTTCTCGTGATACCCCAGGCTCTGCGCGGCGCCTTCATCATCGGGGCGGAGGGAGGCAGTGGCGTACTGGTCGCGCGCGACCCGAAGACCAAGCGGTGGCTGGGCCCAACGTTCCACACCATTGGCGGGGCCAGCTTCGGTTTCCAGGCCGGAGCGGATGCCGCCGAGGTGATCGCGGTCGCGATGACCGAGCGCGGCCTGACCAACCTCCTCAACCCGAATGTCAAGCTGGGCGGGGATGTCAGCGTGGCGGTGGGCCCCGTCGGTACCGGCAGGGGTGGTGCCACGGCCGGACTGAGCGCGGACATCCTGGTCTACTCGCGCTCCAAGGGACTCTACGGGGGGTTCTCGATCGAGGGCTCCGTGGTGCGCGTCCGCGACTCCCTCAACAAGGCGTATTACGGCAAGGAGGCCAGCCCGACCGACGTCCTGGTGCGTGGCAACCCGCGCAACCCGAAGGGCGAGCCGTTGCTGAAGGCGATCGATAAGCTCGCGGCCGCGAAATAGCGGAAACCCGCCGGCCGGGAGCACCAGGTGATCGGGGGAATCACGAACGCCCGGGGCCAAAGAACCGGCTGGTTCCAGGATGCAGGGGAATGGTGATGCCCCGGAGCGCGCTGTCTTTCGACGCCTTGACCCCTTCGGCGCTCCCGGCGGCGGCCAGATCGGCCCCGGCGAAGACGACGCCGAGCATCTTCTCGACCTCGGCGTCCGGCGCGTCGCTCGTGGCCACGAGCAGGGCCGCCGTCGCCACCGTGGCGATCGGCTCGCCCTGGCCGGGATAGGTGTTCGGCGGCAGCGTCATGGCCACGAGGCCGGGGTTCTCGGCCACGAGGCGGTTGACGCTGCGGCCGGGCAGGGCCAGGAGCTTCATCCCCTTCCGCGCCGCCAGCTGCTGCAGATCCCGGGCGGGAGGGGCGATGGTGGTGAAGAACGCGTCGAGCTGGCCGCCGACGAGGCGCCGCACGGCCTCCTCGCGTCCGCGCTCGCTCGCCTGGCCCAGGTCGCCCACCTTGAGGCCGTGAGCCCCCAGCACCGCCACGGCGCTGTGGCGCGTGCCCGACCCTGGCGGTCCGATGTCTACCCTTTTGCCGCGCAAGTCCTCGACGTTGCCGATCGGTGAGGCGGCCGGCACGACGACGTGCACCGCCTCCGGGAAGAGGCTGGCCACCGCGCGCAGCGTGGTAAGGGGCCCGCCCCGCGCGAACGGCCCCCCCCCGGCCACGGCCTCGGCGGCCACGTCGGCCTGAAGGATCGCGTAATCCGCCTCCCCGCGAGAGAGGAGCCAGGCGTTCTGCACGCTGCCCTCCGTCTCGAGGTGACGGACGGCGACTCCG
Organism: Candidatus Methylomirabilota bacterium; assembly: GCA_035457825.1. GTDB lineage: Bacteria > Methylomirabilota > Methylomirabilia > Rokubacteriales > CSP1-6 > 40CM-4-69-5. The sequence goes on along the minus strand of DATIAY010000114.1, from coordinate 1,196 downwards.
GGCCGCACCTTTTTCTTCACGCTGGCCACGAGCGCTGCTCCGAACCGTGCGTATTCCCCGCCGGGGGGACCGCTGGCGAACGTGTAGACGTGCTGGCGGCGCGCCAGGCGGCGCTCGATGTTCTCCGTCGCCCGATTCAGCTCGTCCGCGATGACCTCCTCCTGCCCGGGATCGGTCCCCGGCGGCGGCAGGTTGATCATGGCCGCCAGCTTGTCGATGAGCTGCTTCGACCGGGAGGGCGGCGCCGTGTTCTCGGCGTCGGGCGCCGCGGTGACGGCGCCCCCCGCGGGGGCCACGCTCTTCCACGCATCGCCGGACCACTCGTAGGTGGACGTTCCGTAGGCGTACAGGACGTCGCCGGCGCGGTTCTGCGGCTTGATGCCGAAGAGGCCCTTCTCCGTCGCGCCCAGGGCATAGCCCAGGCTGGCCGGGCTGAGCTTCTCCCAGCCGCCGAAGTCGTAGTCCTGCCGGAAGCGCAGCGTGGCGTTGTAATAGACCACCAGCCGCTTCGTCCCCTGCTCCCCGGAGGGCAGCGGCGCGCTGCCCTTGCGGCCGAGCGACGCCAGCTCGAACAGGCCGTCCTTGACCTGTTTCGTCAGCTTATCCTGGACCTCCTGCCGCAATGCGGCCTCGTCCGGGCCCCGCGCACACCCCACCAGGGCGGCCAGGACCAGCGCCATGAGTCCGACCCCCAGGGAGGCGCGCCGGCGTGACGTCCTCAGAACCCGAACCATGGCAGCGCCAGATAGGCCTGGATGATGAGAGCGTTGGTGATGTCGATGAAGAAGGCCCCGACCATCGGGACGATCAGGAAGGCCAGCGGCGAAGGCCCAGAACGGCCAGTTACCGCCTTCATGATGGCCAGGGCGGCGGCTGTGGACGACATGGCGAAGCCCACGTGTCCGGCGGCCATGATGGCTGCATCGTACGTGCGGCCCATGACCCGGAATGTCACGAAGATTGCGTACAGGCCCATGGCGACCGTCTGCAGGGCGAGGATGAGCAGCAATGGCCCGGCCAGGTTCACGAGGTCGAGCAGCTTCATCGCCATGAGAGCCATGACGAGAAAGAGCGAGAGCGCGGTACTGCCGAGCAGGTCCACGCTCGCCTCGCTCAGTCGCACCCGGGGGATCAGCGGCAGCAGGTTCCGCACCAGGACGCCCAGCAGGAGGCAGAAGAGGAAGTCCGGGAGGATG
>DATIAY010000113.1:0-2853 GCA_035457825.1 Candidatus Methylomirabilota bacterium | reverse complement strand
GGTCGGTAGCCTGTGGGAGCCGGCCGCGGCGCCGGCCCAGGCGCCCAAGGTGGAATTCAAGCTCAAGCTGATGGGCATCAACCGGGCGCTCGATCCCTGGAAGCTCTACCAGGACTGGGCGCAGGTGGTCGAGAAGCGCACCAGCGGCCGGGTCCAGTTCGAGCTGACGTCGCTCCCCGAGCTCGGGCTCGGAGGCGCCGAGACCATCAGGGTCTTGAAGACGGGCGTGGTGGACGTGGCGGAGGTGTACGGCGGCTACGTCGCCGGCGAGCTGCCCATGGTCGAGATCCTCGAGCTGCCCGGGATCTTCCCCGATGGCCCCACCGCCCGGAAGGCGATCATGGCCTGGAAGCCGACCGAGGCGAAGATCCTCGACCAGCGCGCCAACGCCGTCCTGCTGGCCATGGCCGTCTACCCGGACCAGGCCTTCTTCAGCAAGAAGCCGGTGCGCCAGCCCGCCGACTTCAAGGGGCTGAAGACACGCGTGCACAGCGTGGCCCTGGCGTCGCTGGTCGCCGGGCTGGGCGGGGAGCCGCTCACCATCGCCTTCGCCGAGGTGTATACGGCCCTCGAGCGGGGGACGCTGGACGCCGCCATCAGTGGTACCAAGCCCGGCTTCGGCCTGCGCTGGTACGAGGTGTCGAAGTACCTGGTCGGCCCCATCTCCATGCGTCCGCACGTCGCGCTGTCGATCAACAAGGCCACCTGGAAGCGGCTGCCGCCCGACGTCCAGAAGATCATGAAGGAAGAAGCGGAGAAGGTGGTCGAGGGCCGGGCGTTCGACGCCATCGAGGCGTGGAACAAGGAAGGCGTCGACAAGAGCGTGGAGAAGGGCATGGAGCACCAGCCGTTCTCGCCGGAGACGCAGGCGTTCATCAAGGACGTGCTGCGGAGCAAGGTCGTTCCCGATTGGGTGAAGCGCGCCGGTGGTGCAGAGGCGGCCCGCGCATTCAACGAGGTCATCGCCCCGATCGTCGGATACAAGGTCAACCCGTAGGGCGCCGCGCGTGGGCGCCATGGTCGAAGGCGCGCGAGGCTGGCTGGACCGCGTTTTCCTGTGGACCGGATACTTCGCCGGCGCGCTGTTCTTCGGCCTGGCGTTCTTCGTCACCTACGACGTCCTGGCGCGGAAGTGGGGGAGCCTGGTCGGGCTGCCGACCACCCGGGTGACGGACGAGATCAGCGGCTACGTGCTGGTCCTGGCCGCCACCTGGGGTCTCGCCTACACCCTGCGGACGGACGCGCACGTCCGCATCGACGTCCTCCTGCCGCACATGCCGGCGCGGGTGCGGGCGCTGGCCGACCGCCTCGCCTGGCTGGTCATGGCCGGCTTCGCCACCCTCTTCGCGTGGCGCATCTGGATCCTGGTCGAAGACTCGTGGGAAACAGGCATCCGGTCCTCCACGTACCTCCTGATGCCGCTGTGGCTGCCGCAGGTCATCCTCCTCGTGGGCTTCACCCTGCTGGCGCTGGCGGCGGTCGTCGCGATGGTCGCCGGCCCGACCGAGGAGCTCTCGGGGCCGTGAGGACGGTCGGCGCGTGATCCTGGCCACGGCGGCGGTCCTGATGACGGTCTTCTTCATGGTGGGGCTGCACGTGGCGCCCGCGCTCGGCGTCATCGGCGTGGCCCTGATGGTGGCCTTCTCCGACCGGCCGCTGCTCGACATGCTGGGGCAGATCGCCTGGAACGTGAACTCCAGCTTCGTGCTGGTGGCGGTGCCGCTGTTCATCCTCATGGGCGAGATCCTGGTGCGCAGCGGTATCTCCGAGCGGATGTACCGGGTCCTGTCGCACTGGCTGGCGCCGCTGCCGGGCGGGCTCCTGCACTCCAACATCGCGTCGTGCGCCATCTTCGCCGCGGTGTCCGGCTCGAGCGCGGCCACGGCGGCGACGATCGGCTCGGTCTCGCTGCCGGCGTTCCGCCACCGCGGTTACAGCGAGCAGCTCGCCGTCGGCTCCCTGGCGGCGGGGGGCACGCTCGGGATCCTGATCCCGCCCAGCATCAGCTTCATCATCTACGGCGTGCTGGTCGAGGAGTCGATCGGCCGCCTGTACATGGCCGGCTTCATCCCCGGGTTCCTGCTGGCTGGCGTCTTCATGGTCATCATCGCCGTGATGGTGAAGATCTGGCCGCGACTGGCGCCGCGCGAGACGGCACCGTCCTGGCGGATCCGCCTCGTGGGGCTGCTGGCGCTGATCCCGATGGTCGCGCTCATGTTCATCGTCCTCGGCACGATCTACCTCGGCGTGGCGACCCCCACCGAGGCGGCGGCGTTCGGCGTCGTGGCCGCGCTGATCCTGACCGCGCTGGAGCGGCGCCTCAGTCTCCGGATGCTGGCCGACACCGCCCTGGCGACGGTGCGGTCCTCGTGCATGATCATGCTCATCGTGACGGGCGCGTTCACGCTGAGCTTCGCGCTGGCGATTCTCGGTGTCCCGGCCCAGGTCACGGCGTGGGTGACCGGCCTGGAGCTCTCGCCGGTCTCCCTGGTGGTCTTCCTGATTCTCTTCTACCAGCTGCTCGGGACCTTCATGGAGAGCCTGTCCATGATGGTGACGACGATCCCGATCCTGGTGCCGGCGCTGAAGGCGGCCGGCGTGGATCTCGTCTGGTTCGGCGTGATCATGGTCGTGCTCGTCGAGGCCGCCCTCATCAGCCCCCCCGAGGGCATCAACCTCTACGTGATCCACGGCATCCGGAAGTCCGTGCAGTCGCAGGCCGGCCTCGCCAGCGGGACGATCACCGACCTCTACCTCGGTGTGCTGCCGTTCATGCTCGGCATGGCGATCGTCCTGGTCCTGCTGGTGGCGTTTCCCGACATCGCCCTCTGGCTGCCGAATCTCATGAAGGGG
>DATIAY010000112.1:0-6071 GCA_035457825.1 Candidatus Methylomirabilota bacterium | reverse complement strand
CGCCTGGTCGACTTCCCGGGCGCCCGCCTTGTGCCAGGTGGCGAGCACGTGGCGGTGGTCGTGCGGCATCGTGGCCTCGGCGATGCGGCCGGTCTTCACCGCCCGGCCGCCGATCCGCGGGGTGATCTCGATCACCTCGCTGGCCATCCTCTGGAGCTGGCCACGGAGCGCCTGCCGCTCCGGCGTGCCGGGCGCGTAGGTGAGGATGGGCTCGTTGCGAGGGGTGGGCACGTTGAACACGGCGTTCGCCATGACCGGTACCTCCTGCTGCATTTGATTCTACGCCCCGGGTTACCCGCGGCGGCAAGATAGGGCGATGGCGCTGACGGAGCTGCCGCTGAACCTGCCTGGCCGACTCTACCGGTGCCCCATGCCCTTCAGCGAATTCGACCGGGCCGGCCTCCTCATCGACCTGTTCACGCTGAACGAGATCTCTCTGGTCGTCGTCCTGGCCGAGGCCCAGGAGTGCCTGGACGTGGCCCGCTGCGATCTCATCGGGCTCTACCGCAGCCGAAGCCTGGACGTGATCCACCTGCCCATGCGCGACTATACCGCTGGCCGGGGCGAGCCCATCCGGCCCTACGTGCGCCGGGTGCTCAAGGAGCTCCGGGTAGGCCGCCACGTCGCCGTCCACTGCCGCGCGGGCATGGGCCGGACCGGAATGTTCGCGGCGTGCCTGGCCCGAGAGGTGCTGGGGCTCTCGGGCAACGAGGCGATCGTGTGGATCCGACGGCTGGTGCCGGGCGCCGTGGAGACGCGAGGCCAGGAGGACCTGGTCCGAGCCTACCTCGGTCGAGACGCCCCCGGCCCTTGACCGTCGCCGGCCCGCGGCGATAGCGTGGGCGCATCGTGCGGATCATCGCGCACGTGGACATGGATGCCTTCTACGCCGCCGTCGAGGAGCGCTACAACCCACAGCTCCGGGGCCGGCCGGTGGTCGTCGGCGCCGACCCCAAAGACGGGCAGGGCCGGGGCGTGGTCACCACCGCGAACTACGCCGCCCGCAAGTACGGCATCCGATCCGCCCTGCCGATCACCCGGGCCTGGCGGCTAGCCCAGGCCGCCGAGCGCCGCGGCGAGCCCGAGACGGTCTTCATCGAGGGCAACCACAAGCTCTACGGTGAGGTCTCCCAGCGCATCATGGCCCTGCTGGCCCAGCACGCCGATCTCTTCGAGGAGGCCAGCATCGACGAAGCCTACCTGGACCTCTCGTCGCTGGGGAGCTTCGAGGCCGCCGCCGAGCGCGCGCTGGCCATCAAGCGTGAGATCGTCGCGCACGAGGGCCTCACCTGCACGGTGGGGCTGGGCCCCAACAAGCTCGTGGCCAAGATCGCCTCCGACTTCAAGAAGCCGGATGGCCTCACCGTGGTGCGCCCGGAGGAGGTCCAGGCCTTCCTCGACCCGCTGCGGATCCGGGTCATCCCCGGCATCGGGCCCAAGTCCGAGGCTCTGCTCCACGAGCGCGGGATTCGCACCGTGCGCCAGCTCCGTGACCTCGAGCTCCTCCAGCTCGTCGACTGGTTCGGCCGCTGGGGGGAGGATCTCTACGCCAAGGCGCGCGGCAATTCGGACAGCCCGGTGTCCAACGAGTGGGAGCCCAAGAGCGTCGGCGAGCAGGAGACGTTCGAGCGCGACACCCTGGAGGCCGCGTTCGTGCTGGAGCGCGCGCGCGAGCTGGCCCGCAGCGTCTTCGTTCGCCTGGGCGGTCACGGATTCTCGGCCTTCCGCACCGTCACCGTGACCGTGCGCTTCGAGAACTTCATGACCTTCACCCGCTCGCACACGCCCCGGGAACCGCTCACCACCGAGAACGCGCTCTACACGGGGGCCGTCCGCCTGCTCCTGCCCTTCCTGGACCACCGCGAGAACCCCCGGCAGCGAAAGATCCGGCTGATCGGCGTGCGCGCGGAGAAGCTCGTGCGCGCGGCGGGGCCGACGTCATGACCAGGCGGCCGCGCCGGCGACACCTCGGAGGCGCGGCGGGGCTCCTGCTGCTGGCGGCCGCCTGCACGACGGGCGGCCAGCATCAGGACCGCGTGGTCCTGCCGGGGGGGACGACCCGAGAAACCAGCGGGCCCGTCGCCGAGGCGATCACCGTCGTGCGCGCCCGGCATGTGGCCGAGATTCCGCTCGAGACCCTCGGCCTGACCGCCCTCCGCAGCCTAGAGGGGATTCCCCCGAAGCGCGCGATCCGCGTCGTCGAGGGTGGATACGGCGCGACGATCATGCAGGGCGAGTCACGGTCCCCCGAGTCCATGCTCGTGGTGTCGTGGCCACCCGACCCGTCGGCGGCCGATATGCTCCGGGCGGTCCAGCGGGCGTCGGACTTCGTGCGGGCCCGGCTGGGCACGAGCGTCGACGACCTCAATGCCATCATGCTCCGGGGCCTCATGACGCTCGATGACAACGGGGCCTACCTCGACCCGACGCGGTACACGGCGCTCAAGAACTCCCCGCCGGCCGGGGTCGGGCTCGACGTCACGCTGCGCGACCGGGCCCTCACGGTCGTCGCCCCGATCGAGGGCGGCCCGGGAGCTCGCGCCGGGCTTCGCGCGGGCGATCGGATCCTGAAAATCGACGGGGTCTCGACCGAACGCATGAAGCTCACCGATGCCGTCGAGCTGTTCTGGGGAAGACCGGGCAGCGCCGCGACGCTGACCGTCGCCCGACGAGAGTGGGCTCAGCCTCGAGCGATCTCCGTCGTCAGGGAGGTGACCCGGGCCCGCAGCGTGGAGTCGAAGGTGGTTCGTCCGGGGGTCGGCTACATCCGGATCCGTCGGCTTCAGGATTCGACGCCCCCGGAGGTCCAGACCGCCCTGGACACGTTGGGCGCGGCGGGGGCGCGGGCGATCGTGCTCGATCTCCGGGTCAACAGCGGTGGGCCCCTGACGGCGGCGATCGGAGTGGCCGAGCTGTTTCTGCCCGCGGGGAGGCTGGTGGCCTACACCGAGGGTCGAACGCGACAAGAGAGCTTGAGATTCCCCGCGCACGCCAAGCGTCCGAGCGTGGATGCTCCGCTCGTGGTCCTGGTGGACGAGAGCACGGCGGCCGGCGCGGAGATCGTGGCCGGAGCGCTCCAGGAGTGGCAGCGCGCCCGGCTCGTCGGGACGACCACGCAAGGGCGAGCGTCGATCCAGACCATCATCCCGCTCGCCAACGGCGCCGGGCTCCGGCTCACGACGGCCCACTGGTTCACCCCCGCGGGCCGCTCCATCGATCGACGCGGGCTCACTCCGGACGTGGAGGTCGCGCGCAGCCTCGACGAGGATCAGCTGCTCTGGGACCCCGCGCGGGATCCCCAGCTCCGCCGGGCCCTCGACGTGGTGGGGGCGACGCCCTCGCGATGATGCATCGCTTCGTCGAGGCCAACGGGATCCGCATGCACGTCGCCGAGCAGGGACAGGGCCCGCTGGTGATCCTCTGCCATGGCTTCCCGGAGTCCTGGTACTCGTGGCGGCACCAGCTGCCGGCGCTTGCCGACGCCGGCTTCCATGCCGTCGCGCCCGACATGCGCGGCTACGGCCAGACCGATCGGCCGCCGGCGATCGACCAGTACACGCTCTTGCACCTCGTCGGCGACATCATCGGCCTGGTCGAGGCGCTGGGCGCCGAGTCGGCCGTGATCGCCGGCCACGATTGGGGCGCCCCGGTGGCCTGGCACGCCGCGCTGCTCCGTCCCGACCGCGTTCGCGCGGTCATCGGTCTCAGCGTCCCGTTCTGGCCGCGCGGCCGGGTCCGTCCGACAACCGTCATGCCCCGGACCGACGACGGGCTGTTCTACCAGCTCTACTTCCAGGAGCCGGGCGTGGCCGAGGCCGAGCTGGAGCGTGACGTCCGTCGCTCGCTACGCTGTCTCCTGTACACGGCCTCGGGCGACCTGCCCCGCGGCGACGCAGCATTCCCCGAGGCGGATCGAGTCGGACTGGTGCCGAGGCGTGGTGGCCTCCTCAACAGCCTGATCGAGCCCGCTGCCTTGCCGGCGTGGCTGTCCGAGACCGACCTCGACTTCTACGCGAAGGAATTCAGGCGCACCGGCTTCGGCGGAGGCCTCAACTGGTACCGCAACATCGACCGCAACTGGGAGCTGTTGGCGCCTTTTGCCGGGGCGCCCGTGACCGTCCCCGCTCTCTACGTCGCCGGCGACCGGGACCTCGTCGTCGCCTTCCGGGGCATGGATCAGCTCATCCCGAACCTCAAGAAGTTCGTCCCCCAGCTCCGGAAGACGATCATGCTCCCCGGATGCGGCCACTGGACGCAGCAGGAACGGCCCCAGGAGGTGAATGCCGCGATGCTCGAGTTCCTCGGGAGCCTGTAGACGCGCGTCAGCCGGTCACGATCACTCCAGCCACGAGCAACACGCCGGCGGCAACGAGACCCAGGCCGGCAATGCGGCCGACGAGATCGCCACCCGGCACCACCTTCTCCACGAGGACGGTCACCGCGATGACGGCGACCCACAGGAGGTTCATCACACCCGCCACGAACAGAAGCGCCATGAGCGCCCAGCAGCAGCCGAGGCAGTAGAGGCCATGGCGCATCCCCATCACGAAGGCGCCGCCGCGGCCTTCGCGCCAGCTGGTCATGAGGAAGGACAGCGGTGAGCGGCAGGCGGCGAGGCAGGCGCGCTTGAGCGGCGTCCACTGGAACACGCCGGCGGCGATGAGCAGGCCGCCGGCGAGACGCGGGCTCGTGGCGGCCATCGCCGCCGAGAGCAGCGCGGCGGCGTGCAGGCCGGCCTGGGCGAGCGCAGCGCCGACGCTGAAGCTGGTCCAGACGACGAAATAGCCCAGGAGGAAGATCGCCGTGGGCACCGCGGGACGCCCTTCGGCGGCGCGACGCCGGTGGATGGTAGCGAACATGAGGATCATCGGCGCGGCCGACGGCGTCATCATGGCGACCATCATCACCGCCCACATGACGGCGAGCGCACCGACCTCCACCCAGCTCCAGGGGTGCAGGGCGGGCATGGCCATGGCCATGCCGGGCATCCCGGGCATGTCGGGCATCGCCATGTCCGCCATCGCGGACGCGAGATAGAGGAGATAGGCCCAGGCCGCGACGACCAGCACCGCCAGCGCCCCGCCCACGACGAGCCGGTCGCGGCGGAGCAGCGACTCGAGCGCCGCCTCGCTCATCGCGCGGGACCGGTCGGGTCAGGCGGCGTTCGACCAGTCATACCGGTAGTAGATCCAGTTCGTCTTGTTGGACTCGACAGTGAGGCCGGCCGCCGACGCCCGGAACGAGCCCGATCCCGCCTCGCCCTTCTTCCAGATGAAGCCGGTGGGCAGATCGACGTTGACGACGTGGTCCTCGCCGGTGACCGGGTTCTTCAAGGCTTCCCCGCGTGCCTCGCCGATGCCCTCGATGCGGAACGTGCTCTTGCGTCCGGCTCCGTCGATGCTGATCTTCGCCTTCACCAGGCCGGCGACCTGGAAGGTGGGCCCGAGCAGCTCCCAGGGCAGTCCGCCGAGCTGGCCGGTGAAGATCTGGGCGAGCGCCTCCACCTGCTTGTCGGTGGTGGCGGGGTCCACGATGAAGGCGGCCTTGCCGTTGCCCTCGTGGATGGCCTTGGGCCACACGAAGATCCCGGCGCCCTTCACGCCGGAGAGATCGGTGTCGCCGCAGCGCCCTTTGGTCACCGTGAAGCCGACCAGCGCGCGGCAACTGCCGTCCTTCGAGTTCGGGAAGCCGCCGAAGTTGCATCCGCACCCGAAGTCGCAGTTACAGAATTCGTACCCCTGCCCGCTCATCTGCCATTGAGTCTTCGTCGCGGTCGCCATAGCCACCTCCAATGGGGTTCGAAGGGACCCGATGCGCACCACTCTATGCGCCCGCCGTCGGTTGTCAAGAATCCCGTCCCGCGGCCCCGCCGGGCGGCGCCCCGCGATCTCTTGTTAGAATGACCGGGCTTCCCGGGGGAGGCTGCGATGAGCTGGCAGGTGCGGCCCTGCGCCTCGGCCGAGGAGCTGCGCGCCGCCGCGGCTCCGATCTGGCACTACTTCGGGCGTTCGGCGCCCAACGAGGATCAGCTGTCGAGCCTCGAGCGCCTCTTGCCCGCCGAGCGAATGCAC
>DATIAY010000111.1:0-10818 GCA_035457825.1 Candidatus Methylomirabilota bacterium | reverse complement strand
CAGGCGCGCCACCAGCCCACGCCAGGGCGGCTCCACGAAGACGTACACGGGCACGGCGGCGAGGAGCACCACGACTCCGAGCGCGAGGTAGCGGGCGGCGATCCGCGCGAGGAGCCGTTCAGCGGGCATGCGCCGCGTCCTTGTCGAGGGCCGCCGTGATCTCGTCCAGGCAATCGCAGGCAGCCTCGCGCGCGTCCGCGCCCAGCGGGCGGTGGCTGAACCGCGCGAGCTCGAAGAGCGCGGTGAGGCGCTCGACGGGCCGGACCGGCAACGGCAGCCGCGCCAGCGCGGCGCGCATGAACTCCGCCGGCGTCTGCCACGCCGCTCGCGGCGCGCGGACGGCGGCCAGGGCGTGCTCGAAGCGGCCCCAGGCGCCGATGATGGCCAGGCGTGGGTCGGGCTCGGCGCGGGGGTCGACGAGGCTGGCGGCGGGCGTGCCGGGGACCGCCGGCCCGGCGACGGCGACGGCCCGGCCGGCCCACCACTTCTCCAGGCGGTCCGCCAGCGCGATCAGGACCATCAGCGCGAAGGTCGTGAGGGCGAACAGCACGAGGAGGATCGTGATCGTGACGTCGAAGAACGGGATCGAGGTCGGAGGCTTGCGGGCGAGCACGAGGAGATCCAGCAGGTTGGCGATCGTGGTGAAGGCCGTCTCGATGGGGTTGGGCTCCCCGCTGGATCGGCGATGCCAGAGCACGGCGAGCAGCACGAGAAGACACAGCGGCAGGAGCGCCGCCACCCACGCCGGCAGACGTTGTCGTGGCCGGGAAGCCGTGGGCTCGTCCTCGGTGGGGCGCGGCCGGCGCTGCAGCGCGAGCAGGATGAGGGTGGACAGCGCGAGCAGCGTGAGCACGACCATCCCCACCCCGCCGGGCAGACGGACGGCCAGGCTCGCGCCGGGCTCGCCCGTCGGCGGCGGCAGCGGACCGATCGTGGCGGTCAGGGCGAGCAGCAGACCGATCACGATCACCGCGCTCGCACGGAGTCGGGCCGGGACGTGCAGGCGGACGTTCTGCGGTCTCGTCACGCCGGTGAACCTCGCTTCTCCATCATCGGGCACTCGTCGGCATACCCTGGCTCAGCGCGGTGGCTCCAGCCAGCACGCACGGCGCCTTTTCACGTCCACGGCTGCATCTTCGGGCCGTAGCCGCCGATCCGATCGACCTTGATGCGTACGACCAGGCGCTTCTCCCCGGGGCGTCGGAACGGGTACTTGTCGACGCCCAGGAAGCGCTTTGCCAGCTTGTCGATGTGCTGGTCCGCCCCGGGCTCGGTCACGCTCGCCGTTCCGTGAAAGACCATGTACGACTGGGGATCGTTGCGGTCCTGCACGGAGACGACGATGCGGGGGTCGCGGCGCAAGTTCTTCGGCTTGACCCTCCCTTCGGCGGTGTTGAAGAGCACCTCGTCGCCGTCGACGTCCATCCAGACCATCGTCACCTGAGGCTTGCCGGCCGCGTCGAACGTGATGACGTGCCCGTACGCCTTGTCTTGAAGAATGCGCGTCACGGACTCCGGTAGCTTGATCGCCATGACACTCCCTCCTGGGTGCGACTCATCGTGAGATTACCCCGACCCGGCCGCCACAGGCGCGGATGAGATCGCCGGGCGCAAGCTCGAGCTCGAGCCCCCTGCGCCCCCCACTCACGTAGACCTTGTGCAGCTTCGTCACGGAGGAGTCCACGTACGTGTCGAGGCGCCGGCGCTGTCCCAGGGGGCTGATCCCGCCCAGCACGTATCCCGTCGACCGCTCCGCCTCCTTGGGCGTCGCCATCGCCGCCCGCTTGGCGCCGGCCAGCTGGGCCAGCGCCTTCATATCCAGCTCCGACGCCACCGGTACCAGCGCGACGACCAGCCGCCGCTCGTCCAGCTTCGCCACGAGCGTCTTGAAGACGGTCTCCGACGGCACGCCGAGGGAGGCCGCGGCTTGGGCCCCGTACGACTCCCCGTCGCCGGGCTCGAATTCGACGAGCCTGAACTGAATACCTGCCTCACGAGCCGCTTGCACGGCCGGCGTCATCGCCGATGCCCGTCGAGCCGCCCATGCCAAGAACCGGTGCGGCGCCGCGGCACCCGAAACTGTCGCGCCGTCCGCTTCACTGCGTTGCTGGCGGTCGCTTCGACTCCCTCCCGAAGCACAGCGCGTCGCCGTGAAGGTCATTGCGCGTGAGACCAGGGGTCATCGCGGGCGTCAAGATAGCGCACCTGCGCGGGTAAGGGAACAAGGCCGCCGGGTCAGCCCCGCGGGCGTTGACAAGCCGGCCTGCCTGCTGATAAATAGTGCAACTTTCCTCGAGCAGGCTTCGCTCCTTCTCGTGCACTCAAACCGGACCCCGTCGCGGGGTGAGGAGGATCGGCCATGACCCGACGCATCGCGGTGCGCCTCTCTCGCATCGGCCTAGGGGGCTTCCAGCCACTGCTGATTCTCGTCGCCGCGCTGTCCCTCGTCGCGGTGACGTGTGTCGACGCGGTCGCCCAGAAGCCGATCCTCTCGGGCCCCCTCGTCAAGCTGGACATCAAGCCGGCCGTGATCGAGGGCAACAAGGGGACGCCCAAAGGCACGCTGACCATCGCCCAGCATTTCGGCCTGGACCCCGGCTGGCTGGATCCCCTGGAGCACATTTACGCCCTGACGATGATGACGTACGACTATCTGGTCCACGACGCCCTCATCAAGCCCATGCCTCAGGGCGAGTTCACCTACAGCCTGGCCGAGCATGCGGAGATGACCGCCGATTTCATGAAGGCCGGATTCCGCTTGCGCCCGGGGCTCAAGTTCCACGACGGCCAGCCGCTCACCACGGCCGACGTGAAGTGGACCTACGAGAACTTCAAGGGGGCCCACGCCAAGCTGTTCCGCGACAAGCTCGAGCACATCCAGGTCGTGGACGACCGCACCATCATCTTCCACTTCAAGCAGCCCTTCCTGGAGTTCATGGACTACTACAACGGCGGCGTCAGCGGCATCGGGTGGATCGTTCCCAAGCACTATTACGAGAAAGTGGGCCGGGACGGCTTCAAGGCGAAGCCGATCGGCGCGGGCCCGTACAAGTTCGTCAGCCAGCAGGCCGGGGTGCAGATGGAGTTCGAGGCCTGGGAGGGGTACTGGCGGCGCACGCCGGCGACCAAGACCATCGTCGTCAAGGGCATCAGTCAGCTGGCGGCCCGGGTGGCGGGACTGCAGACCGGCGAGCTGGACCTCGCTTTCGGCATGACGGGCAAGCTCCTGCCACGGGTGATGCAGGACAAGAATCTCCGCTGGGTCCCCAACTTCACGAGCGTCTGGTACCTGATGTTCCCCGGGTACAACGATCCCGAGAGCCCCTTCCACGACAAGCGCGTTCGTCAGGCGGTGAGCCTGGCCATCAACCGACAGTTCCTGTCCCAGCAGGAAAGCCAGGGCATCGGCAGGGTCTGGGGAAACTGGGTCAGTCCTGAGAACCGCGACGCCTTGAAGGCGGACGGCAAGGAGCTGCCGGTACCGGAGTACAACCCCGACAAGGCCAGACAGCTGCTGGCCCAGACCAAGTATCCCAACGGCTTCGACTTCGAGTGGTTCGTGCCCTTCGTCCCTTACCTGGACATGGGCGAGCGCATCCTCACGGACCTTCGCGCGGTCGGAATCCGCGGCAAGCTCCAGGCCGTGGAGGGGCCGGCCTTCCGGGCCAAGATCGGCCAGGGCCGCAAGGGATATCCCGGCAACCGGACCATCGTACAGAACATCGACCCGCGGCCGGGGGGTGCCAAGGCCAGCATCGGCGTCTACGCCGTCTGTGGGAGCCCTTCCTCCTTCATCTGCGAGCCGCACATCGACGAGCTGTGGGCCAAGCATCAGGCGAGCACCAGGCCGGAGGAGCGAGACCGGCTGATCAAGGCGATCCAGAAGATCCTCATCGAGGACTACTACATGGTGCCCATGTACTGGAACCCCTTCGTGCACGCCGTGGGACCGAGGGTGCTTCCTGAGGGCAAGGGCTTCGAGCGCTACTGGGACACGCTGCATGCCCCCTACCCGTGGCCGTGGGAGGTGTGGGAGGTCAAGGCGGACCGTTGATGGGAAGGTACGTCCTGGTCCGTGCGCTCTACAGCCTCGTCACCCTGTGGCTGCTGGTCACGATCATCTTCGCGATGGTCCGGCTCACGGGAGACCCGGTTCTCATGAAGGCGGAGGCCGGCGCCGACGCCGTCTACCTGGCCGAGCTGAGGCGCCAGTGGGGCCTCGACAAGGCCCTCCACTGGCAGTACGCGAGCTTCATCGGGAATCTCCTCCAGGGAAACTTCGGCCACTCCTTCGAGAAGTCCTTGCCCGTGCGAGACATCTACTTCGAGCGGTTGCCGAACTCGCTCAAGCTCGGCTTCGCGGCGTTCCTCATCTCGATCGTCCTGGGGGTGCCGCTCGGGATGCTGTCGGCGTTGAAGGTGAATACGCGGTGGGACAACGTCGGCAAGATGATCGCGCTCGTCGGGCTGTCCATGCCGGGTTTCTTCGTGGGCATGGTCTTGATCATCGTCTTCGGGATCGAGCTGGGCTGGCTTCCTGTCCTGGGCAAGGGTAGCAGCGCCCTGGTCTGGAGCAACCCGGCCACCTGGGTGCCGTTCTGGTTCAAGGACTGGCCGTACCTGATCATGCCCGCCTTCGCGCTCGGCTGGTACTTCTCCGGAGCCATGCTGCGGATCACCCGCTCCGGCATGCTGGACGTCCTGGGCAGTGACTACATCAAGCTCGTGCGCCTCAAGGGCGTGCCCGAGCGGATGGTCGTGGCGAAGCACGCCCTGAAGAACTCCATGATTCCCGTCCTCACCTTCGCCGGGCTGAATCTCCTGATCATGGTGAACGTGGCCGTGGTCATCGAGGTCATCTTCAACTGGCCGGGTGTGGGGCAGCTGCTGTACGACGGCCTGAGCAACCGGGACTTCCCCATGGTCCAGGGGGTGGTCTTGATGTCCGGTCTGATGATCGTGATGCTGAACTTCACGATCGACGTATTGTACGGCTACGTCGATCCCCGCATCCGCCTGTCGAGGTAGCAGGCAGGAGGCACGCGATGGCGACGATTCCGGTAGGCGCGGCCTCCATACCGCGGGTCTCGCGGGTCGCCCGGCGAAGCTACCGCATCGTGGCCGAGATCCCGTCCATCCCGCTCTTGATCCTGAGCATCCTGGCCTTCGTCGCCGTCTTCGCTCCGGTCCTCGCTCCGCACCCGAAGTTCACGCCGGTGAAGCCCACGCCCGAGCAGTGTCAGGCGAGGTTCGGCATGGCCAGCTGCCCCTACGTCGACAACGTGCCTCCCTTCTGGGCCCGCGGGGGCACGTTCGACACGCCGCTCGGCACCGACTTCCTGGGACGGGACGTCCTGAGCCGCCTGATGTACGGCGCCCGCATCTCGCTGGTGGTGGCCCTGACGGGCACGCTGTTCGCCGGCGCCATCGGCACGCTGCTCGGAGTCGTCGCCGGCTACATGGGGAAGTGGTGGGATCAGATCATCATGCGCATCACCGACGCCTGGCTGACGCTGCCCTCGCTGGTCTTCGCCATCCTGCTGTCGAGCGTGCGCGGACCCGGTCTCTGGAACGTGGTGTTGATCCTGGCGCTGGTGTTCTGGAGCCGGTACTCCCGGGCGGTACGGGGCGAGGTGCTGGCCCTCCGGGAGCGGGACTTCGTGAAGCTGGCGGAGATCAACGGGATCGGCAAGGTCAAGATCATCCGCCGGCACCTGATCCCGAACGTCATGAACACCGTCATGGTGCTGTTCAGCTTGCAAGTGGGCGTCGCCGTCATCATCGAGGCGTCGCTCAGCTTCCTTGGCGTGGGCGTGCCCCCTCCGGAGCCGTCCTGGGGGCTCATGATGGCCCAGGAGCGCGACTCCCTGATGGAGGGCAAGTGGTGGCTGGCAGTCTTCCCGGGGATCTGCGTCACGATGCTCGTGCTGTGCGCCAACATGCTGGGCGACTGGCTACGTGTCCGCCTTGATCCCCAACTCCGCAACCGCTAGCAGGCTCGGAGGGCGGCTTCGCCCCCCTCCCGAACCGGCGACATAGAACTCGCTAGTGCCTCCGCTGCTGCGCGTCACGGATCTCAAGACGTACTACTTCGGCTTCCGTGGCACGCGCGTCGTGAAGGCGGTGGACGGAGTCAGCTTCACCCTGGAGGCCGGCGAGACGTTCGGCCTGGTGGGGGAGTCCGGTTGTGGCAAGACCACCACCTGCCACTCGCTCGTGCGCTTGCTCCCGCCGGGCGCCCGCATCGTAGGCGGCGGCATCGAGCTGGAGGGCGAGCAGCTCCTGGACAAGAGCCCGGCCCAGATGAGAGAGATCCGCGGCCGGCGCATCGCCACCATCCTGCAGGACCCGATGGCATCCCTGGACCCTCTCTTCTCCATCGGGGACCAGGTGGCCGAGCCCGCCTACTATCACCAGGCGCTCCGCGGAGGGAAGCTGCGTCAGCGGGTCAGGGACCTGCTGGCCGCCGTGCGCATCCCCTCGCCGGAGGCGCGCATGAGGAACTTCCCCCATCAGCTGAGCGGCGGCATGCGCCAGCGCATCGTCGGCGCCATCGCCCAGGCTGGCGGGCCGAGGATCATCATCGCCGACGAGCCGACCACCAATCTGGACGTGACCATCCAGCTCCAGTACCTGAGCCTGCTTCGAGATCTGCAGCGCGCGAGCGGCGTAGCCCTCGTCTTCGTCACCCACAACCTCGGCATCGTGGCCAAGATGTGCGACAAGGTCGCGGTGATGTACGCGGGCAAGATCGTGGAGATGCAGTCGGTGCGGGGCCTGTTCTACGACCCCAGGCATCCTTACACCCGCGCCCTGCTCGAATCCATCCCCAAGCTCGGCACCAAGGAGCCGCTGTACGCGATCCCCGGCCAGCCCCCCGACCTGTCGGCCTTGCCCACCGGCTGCAGCTTCCATCCGCGCTGTGCCAGCGCGATGGACCGGTGCCGCAGCGACGAGCCGCCGGAGCAGCGCGCGGAAAGCGGGGCCGTCGCGCGGTGCTGGCTCGCCGACCACGAGGTCGCCCGTGGGTGAACCGCTGCTGGAGGTCCGGGACCTCAAGAAACACTTCCCGGTCGCCGGCTCGCTGCTGGGCCGGACGCAGGGCTGGGTGAAGGCCGTCGACGGCATCAGCTTCACGATCGACCGCGGCGAGACGCTGGGCCTGGTGGGCGAATCGGGTTGCGGGAAGACCACCACCTCCAAGCTCATCCTGGCGGCCGAAGAGCCGACGGCGGGCGCGATCGAGTTCGAAGGGCGCAACATCGCGAATCACGACGACAGGCGACGGATGGACTACCGGCGCAAGGTGCAGGTCGTGTTCCAGGATCCCTACAGCTCCCTCAGCCCGCGCATGCGCGTGGGCGACATCGTCGGGGAGCCCCTCGAAGCGCATGAAAAGCTCTCACGGCGCGAGCTGCAGGCGCGGGTCCAGGAGCTGCTGGCGCTGGTCGGCCTCAGGCCCGACGTGGCGCGTCTGTTTCCGCACGAGTTCAGCGGCGGGCAGCGGCAGCGGCTGGCCATCGCCCGCGCGCTGTCCACCAGTGCGCGGCTCATCGTGCTCGACGAGCCCGTGTCGGCCCTGGACGTTTCCATCCGGGCCCACATCATCAGCCTGCTGGAGGAGATCCAGGCGCGGCTCGCCGTGAGCTACCTCTTCATCGCGCACGATCTCGCCGCGGTGTCGCACTTGAGCCAGCAGACCGCGGTCATGTACCTGGGCAAGCTCGTCGAGGTGGCCGACAGCCTCGAGCTGTGCACGACCCCGCTCCACCCTTACACCAAGGCGCTGTTCGCGGCATCCCTGCCTTCCCATCCCGACGAGGCGCGGGAGGAGATCGTACTCAGCGGCGAGGTCCCCAGCGCCCTCAACCCGCCGCGCGGCTGCCACTTTCACCCCCGCTGCCCCTTCGTCATGGCTCGCTGCTCCGAGCAGGAGCCCGAGCTACGCGAGGTGGCGCCGGGGCACCGCGTCGCCTGCTACCTCTACTAGGAACATGGGGCCCCCGACATGACGAAGACCTACCTGGAGCCGAGCGAGTTCCAGAAGACCCGCGCGTACTCGCCGGCCGTCGTCACCGACGGTGGACGCATCGTCTGGATGGCCGGTCAGACGGCCACGGTGAACGAGGATGGCCGGGACATCTCCGGCAACTTCGAGGCCCAGACGCGGCGCGTGTTCGCGCTCATGGACCAGACGCTGCAGCGCGCGGGAGGCACGCTCTCCGATCTCGTCACCATGACCGTGTTCATCAAGGAGCCGCGCCACGGCGACCGCTTCGTCGAGATCCGCAAGCAGATGTTCCCCGGCGGCAACTTCCCGGCCAGCGCGCTCATCACCGTCTCGAACTTCGCGCGCCCCGGCATGGAGATCGAGATCCAGGGCATCGCCGTGATCGGCTGAGCGCGATGACACCCACCGAGGAGGAGAACGTCCGTCTGGCTCGTGAGCACTTCGCCGCGGAGAGCGCGCACGACTCCGAGCGCACCCTCGCCACGCTCGCCGAAGACGTCACGTACCGCGTCGTGGCCTCCGGCGTGGTCCTACACGGCAAGGCCGAGGTCGCCCGGTACTACGACCTCTGGTGGAAGGCCTTCCCCGACGTGACCATCGAGATCAAGCGGCTCGTCGCCGCTGGCGAGTGGGTGATCGCCGAGAACGTCGCGACGGCCACCCACCCCGGGCCGTTCCTGGGCCTGCCGCCCACCGGCCGGCGCGTCACGCAGCATCTCTGCGCGCTCATCCGCGTGAGCGACGGCGAGATGGTCGAGGAGACCGTCTACTACGACCAGCTCGAGCGCATCCGCCAGCTCGGGTCGCGCCTCGCGCTCGACGGCCGGCCGCTCGAGATGCCGCCGGCCTGAGCCAGCGGCGCCGCTCTCGTCTGGCTGTCACTTCCTCGCAGAGCGCGGAGAACGCATAGCCGGTGATGCCCGGACTCCGCCACAATGGAGCCCGCAGCGTCGTGCCGCCAGCTCCCAGATCGGGGCGTGCTTGGCCTCGTCGTGCAGGAGTCGCTGGAGCTCGCTGCAGGATCGCTTCGCGCAACTTGCGGTCTTGCCGGCCTGCTCCCGAGAGCAGACACATGTTGTTGTCCGGAGGCTAGCCGGGCTTGTTGACCGCGTGGCAGGCGACGAGGCGCCCGGGCGCGGCCTCCTTGAGCAGCGGCTCCAGCTCCGAACAGATAGCCATGCTCACGGGGCAACGGGGATGGAAACGACACCCCGAAGGCGGGTTGAGGGGGCTGGGCACCTCTCCCGGAAGGACGATGCGGCTCTTGCGAAAGGAAGGGTGCAGGGGCAGGGCCGCCGAGAGGAGCGCCTGGGAATACGGGTGCAGCGGGTTGCTGTAGACGTCCTGGGACTGACCCGTCTCGACGATCTTGCCGGCGTACATCACGTTCAGCCGGTTGCTGATGTACCGCATGGTGGCCAGGTCGTGGGAGATGACGAAGTAGCTCAGGCCCAGCCGCTGCTGGATGTCCTTCAGTAGATTGAGCACCTGGGCGCGGATGGAGACGTCCAGGGCGCTCACCGGCTCGTCCAGGATGATGGACTTCGGGTAGGTCACCAGGGCGCGCGCGACGGCGATGCGCTGGCGCTGGCCGCCGCTGAACTCGTGGGGAAAGCGGTCGCCACTGGCAAGGCTCAGCCCCACCTCCGACAGGACCTGGGCCAGCCGCTCCTTGGCCTGGGCCTTGGGGGTGTCCCGGGGAAGAGGCTCCGCGATGATCTTCGCCACCCGCATCCGCGGATTGAGGGAGCTCCACGGGTCCTGGAACACCGCCTGAACCGTCTGCCGATACCGGGCAAAGTCCTCACGGGTGAACTGGCTCAAGTCTTTGCCGAAGAACCGCAGGGTGCCCTGCGTGGGCCGCTCCAGCAGCAGGAAGAGCTTGGCGAGCGTCGTCTTGCCCGACCCGGACTCCCCCACCAGCCCCACCGTCTCTCCCTCCTGGAGGGTGACGTTGACCTCGTCCACGGCCTTGACCCACCCCGCCACCTGGGTGAACACCAGGCCCTTGGTCACCGGGAAATGCTTGCGCAGCCCCACGCCTTCCAGGATGGTCTGTGGGCTCACGGTGCCGTCGCTGCCAGCCAGCACTTGGTTACATGCCCGGGGGAAATCTCCACCTCGGGAGGGTAAACCTCCCGGCACCGGTCCATTGCCTTGGGGCAGCGCGGGGCAAAGCTGCACCCGGGAGAGAGGTTGGCCAGATCCGGTGGCTGCCCCGGGATATCCACAAGGCGGGCCTCCAGGCGGTCGGAGCGGGGCACGCATCGCAGGAGCGCCTCGGTGTAGGGGTGGGCGGGGCTATCGAAGATTTCCTCGGTGGTGCCCATCTCCACGATCTTTCCCGCGTACATCACCGCCACCTTGTGGGCCGTCGCTGCCACGATACCGAAGTCGTGGGTGATGAAGATGATCGAGATCCGGAACCGCTCCTGGATCTCCCGGAGCAGCTCCATGTACTGGGCCTGGATCGTGACGTCCAGCGAGGTCGTGGGCTCGTCGGCGATGAGGAGCCGGGGCTTGCAGGAGAGGGCGATGGCGCCGCTGACCCGCTGCCGCATGCCGCCGGATAGCTGGTGCGGATAGTTGGACATCCGTGACTCCGCCGCGGGGATCTTGAGCCGCGAGAGGGCCTCGGCCACCCGCCGACGCAGCTCCCCGCCTCCGACCCCCTGGTGCAAGCGCACCGCCTCCCCGACCTGGTCGCCGATGCTGAAGGCGGGGTTCAGGGAGGTCATGGGGTCCTGGAGGACCATGGAGATGCGGCTGCCACGGATGCGGCGCATTTCGTGGGGCCTGAGCTTGAG
>DATIAY010000110.1:0-14587 GCA_035457825.1 Candidatus Methylomirabilota bacterium | reverse complement strand
CTTCGGCGGCCTCGGCTTCGCTGACCTCCGGCGGCTGGCCCTCGATATCGAAGTGGCCACCGGGGAGGGCTTCGAATTCCCCAGCGCGAGCCGGCCCACCGACCGCGTGATCGCGGTCGCGTTGGCCGACAGCGACGGCTTCCGCTATGTCATCCGGGGCGACCGCATGGACGAGCGAGAGCTGCTCGAGGAGTGTGGGCGGCTGATCCAGGAGCGCGACCCCGACGTCATCGAGGGGCACAACATCTTTCGCTTCGATCTCGAATATCTTGAGATGCGAAGCCGTCGGTTCGGGCTGACCTTGGCGTGGGGCCGCGACGGCAGCCCGCTGGCCGGTCGTCCCTCCCGCCTGCAGATCGCCGAGCGCACCATCGCGTATCGGCGCTACGAGGCGGCGGGGCGCCACATCGTGGACACCTGGGTCCTGGCCCAGCTTCACGATATCGGTGCCCGGGACCTGCCCTCGTTCGGCCTGAAGGAGATCGCGCGCCACCTGGGCGTGGCCGCCCCGGAGCGCACGTACGTCGATCCGGCGACAATCTCCCGCGAGTTTCAGGAGCGCCCCGACCGCCTCATGGCCTACGCTCTCGACGACGCCGTCGAAACCCTCGGAGTGTCGGCGATCCTCTCACCTCCGTACTTCGCGCAGGCCCAGGTCGTACCCTTCGACTTCCAGTCCACGACCCTGCGCGGAGCGGCGGCCAAGATCGACGCCCTCATGCTGCGCGAGTACCTCCACCAGCGCCAGGCGATTCCCCTGCCCCGGCCCGGTGCTCCCGTCAGTGGCGCCCTGGTGGCCCTCTTCCAGCAGGGCGTGGCCCGCCCGGTGCTCCACGTCGACGTCACCTCCCTCTATCCGTCGCTCATGCTGGCCCATCGCATCGCGCCGGCCAGTGACGAACTCGGGATCTTCCTGGAGCTGCTGCGACGCTTGCGGGACTTCCGGGTGGAGGCGAAGCACCAGGCCCGGGAAGCGGCTGGCCCCGAGCGCGCGCACCTCGGCGCCCTGCAGCAGGCCTTCAAGCTCTTGATCAATGCCTTCTACGGGTACCTGGCCTTCGGTGGCGGTCACTTCAACGACTATGTCGCCGCCGACCGCGTCACCACCGAGGGCCGCGCCGTCGTCGGTGCGCTCATCGAGCAGCTTGGCGCGCTCGGCGCTACCGTCCTCGAGGCCGACACCGACGGCGTCTACTTCGTGCCACCCGCCGGCCATGGTACCGAGGACGACGACCGTCTCGTCGATCGCATCGCAACCGGACTGCCATCGGGCATTCAGCTGGAGCTGGACGGCCGCTATCGGGCGATGCTGAGCTACAAGCTCAAGACCTACGCGCTTCTCGACGAGCAGGGCCGGGTGAGTCTGAGGGGCTCGGCCTTTCGCTCCCGTGGTCTCGAGCCCTTCCAACGCCAGCTCATCGAGGAAATCGTGCGGCTCTTGCTCACCGGGGGGCAGGCCGATGTGAAGCTTGCGATCGACCGTTGGCTGACGGACTTCGCGTCCCGGCGCGTTCCGGCCCGGCTCTTCGCTCGCACGGAAACTCTGGGCGAGACCTTGGAGAGTTACCGGGAGCGACTGCAGGCTGGCGCGCGCAACCCTTCCGCGGCCTACGAGCTGGCGGCGAGCTCGGGACGGGTCTGGCAGCCCGGTGACCAGGTCTCCTACTACGTGGCCGGGCGGGGCGCGAATGTCGCAGTCAACGAGTGCGCGCGATTGTTGAGCGCATGGAACGCGGCGCGGCCCGACGAGAACACGGAGTTCTACCAGGCCAAGGTCCAGGAGATCTGGGAGCGCTTCCGCGCCTTCGTCGACTACGAGGGGCTTCGGCCGCCCCGGACGGAGGAGGCGGAGGCCTCGGCGCAACTCACGCTCTTCTGAGCCTGCCGGACTGCGGCGACGAGGTCAGCGGGTCAGCGTCGCCAGCCGCCGCCCTGCCCGCCGCCGCCACCGCCGGACCGCGGACCGCGCGATCCCCGCTCCCCGCCGCCGCCCGGGCCCCGCTGTGGCTGCGGGCGTGCCTCGTCGACGACCAGGTTGCGGTCACGGAAGAGACGGCCGTTGAGCATCTCGATCGCCTTGGTGGCTTCCTCCTTCGTGGCCATCTCGACAAAGCCGAACCCACGGGGCCGTCCGGTGAACTGATCCGTGATGATCCGGACGGTCTCCACAGTCCCGGCCTGGGCGAAGAGCTCACGGAGATCCTCTTCCGTGGCCTGGAAGGAGAGGTTTCCGACGAAGAGCTTTGCGGGCATCGCCCGAACCTCCTGCCCTCGAAACAGCGGCGCGCTAAGGGTGCCCTACCCCCTGTCCCGTTCCCGTGCTGTCAAGAGTAGTGACAGGAGGCAACGCCTGTCAAGGTGGCTTCAGGCGGGGAAATTCCGGTGGCTTGGCGTCGGAGGCCGGGCCTCCCGGACGATGGGCCGCGTCGGCAACGCCACGGGCGAAGGCGTCGAGGTCCACGCCGGCCAGGCGATGCCCGCGGGCTCGAGCGCTCCCCTCCTCGAGGAGGGCCCGGGCGCCGACCAGGTTGCCATTGGCCAGGTGCTGGTAGCCCACCGCGATCTGGATCAGGCCCTGCAGCGCGCTTCGCTCATCACCGCCGGCGCGGGCCCAGTGAGGCTCCAGGAGCTCGTGGACTTCGAAGCCGAGCCCGGCATCGAACAGCGCCGCCGCCTGCTCCAGTGCCTCGGCCAGCGGTGGATCGGGTGCCGCCGGGGGCAGGCGGGCGATGGCCTCTACGGCATGCCGCGCCCTCAGGCGGAGCAGGGCCGCCGCCCGGGCCGGCGCGGGATCGAGCCAGCCTTCGGCGGCGACGCCGTCGGCCAGAGCCTGCAAAGCTCGCCGGGCCTCGGGGTCGTGCAAGGCGTCCACGATCGCCTGGGCCAGACGATTGCGGGCCGGCAACGGCAGCGTGGGGATCACGGCAGTCCCGCGGTGGCCGCCTCATCGATTCCGGTCGGGGCCGACCGCCCGGCCCGCCGCGCCGGGCTGCGCTCGACCCGGCTGCCCGCGATGAGATCGTGCAGGGCACGCTTGTCACGGCGGAGCCCGGCCATGACGAAGCCCAGCCCCAGGGGCGCGAACGAGCACCAGAGAGCCAGCCAGCGTAAGAGCGCGGCCCCGAACGAGAGCCGCTCGCCGTCCACCCCCACGACCCGGGCGCCGACGGCGAGCTTGCCCAGCGTCTGCCCGTCCAGCGCGTGCAGCACGGCGGTGTAGAGCGCGCTGAAGAGCAACGTGAAGAGGCCGAGCATCGCCTGGAAGAAGGGCGAGCCCTCCATCTCTTGTCGCCACAGACGGCTGGCCACGACGTCCAGCGAGAGCCGGACGGCCGACCACACTAGCACGTCGATGCCCAGCGCGACGGCGCGAATCCAGAACCCGGCCGGAGACGTGCGGCTCCCAGGCGGCTCGCTCACGGCGTGTATAATAGCCGCATGATTTCGGTGCGGGATGGGCAAACTCGCATCCTTGCCCAGGTCAGCCAACGCACCGCCCCCGAGCTCCTTCCCCTCGCCGACGCACGTGGCCGCGTGTTGTGGGAGTCGGTCCGGGCCTCCTTCGACGTTCCGCCCACCGACAATTCGGCCGTGGACGGATACGCCGTGGCGAGCGCCGACATTCCGGCCAGCGGCACGCGGGATCTGATGGTCGTGGGCGATCTGCCCGCGGGCGGCGTCTTTGCCGGCGCCCTCCGCCCCGGCCAGGCGATCCGCATCATGACCGGGGCGCCGATGCCCGCGGGGGCCGACACCGTCTATCCCCAGGAGAACGTCGAGCGCATCGGTGACCGTCTGCGCGTACCGCCCATGGCCGGGGGCCTCAACGTCCGCCTCCGCGGTGAAGACGTGCAGAGTGGCAGTGTCGTGATCGAAGCGGGCAGCGTCCTGCGCCCGCAGGAAGTCGGCCTCCTGGCTTCGCTGGGTCACGGTCAGGTTCTGGTGAGCCAGCGTCCCCGCGTGGCCCTGCTCTCGACGGGCGACGAGGTCGCCGAGCCGGGCGCTCCCCGCAAGCCGGGCCAGATCTACGATGCGAACCGATCGGCGCTGCGGGGGCTGGCCGAGCAGTGCGGGGCCGCGGTGACCGATCTCGGCATCGTGCCCGACCGCCGCGAGGTGCTGCGGGCGCGCCTGGAGCAGGCCGCGGTCATCGCCGATGTCGTGGTCAGCTCCGGCGGAGTGTCGGTCGGCGCGTACGATCTCGTCAAGGACGTCCTGACCGAAGTCGGCGGCATCGACTTCTGGCAGGTCGCCATGCAGCCGGGCCGACCGCTGGCCGTGGGCCGTATCGGCGCCGCGCACTTCTTCGGGTTGCCCGGTAATCCCGTGGCCTCCATGCTGGCCTTCCTGCTCTTCACCCGACCCGCGCTCTACGCGTTGGCGGGCCGGCGCCGCGTTCTGCCCGAGCTGTGGTCGGCGCGGGCCCTGGAGCCGATGCGCAAGAAGCAGGGCCGTCGGGAGTTCAAGCGCGGGATCCTCACCTTCGAGGCCGGGGGGTGGCGCGTGCGGACCACCGGCCCGCAAGGATCGGGCATCCTGAGCTCGATGGTCGCGGGCAACTGCCTCATCGTGCTGGAGGAGGCGCGCGGCGACGTGGCCGCCGGCGAAGAGGTTCTGGTCGAGCCCCTGGGATCAGACGCATGACCGCGGCCCGGGTCTCGGTGGAGCTCATCGAGGACCTCAAGCCGATGGTCCGCGATCTGCTCCGCGATAGCGCCCGTCGGCTTCGCCATCTGACCTACGCCGATCTGCGCATCGAGGCCGTGGAAGCGAAAGCGGCCGCCGCCGAGAACGGCGCCAGCCGATTCTCCGGCGATGACTACGGGCTGTCCCTGGGCGTCCGAGTGCTGGGCGGCGAGCGAGCGGTGGCGGCTGGCTATATCGGGATGACCCTGGGGGTGGCCGACCTTCCCCGCCTCGAGACGATCATCCGCGAGGCCATCGAACGGGCCTGGCGCCGGGCCACCGTGAACGCCGAGATGAAAGCCGACGCCCGCGACAAGTACGGGGCCCTCGGCGAGGCGCTGGTGGACACCCGGCTGCATCCCACCGTCGTGTGCGTGGACACCGTGCCCGCGGTGTACGAGGTGGATCCCCGCACGGTGCCGCTCCCCGACATGGTCCGCCTGGCCACCGAGCTTTCCCGCGAGGTGGCCGCGGCCCACGCCCGGATCCAGTACAACTACGTGGGCGTGCTCACCCAGCTCTCCCGCGAGCTTTTCGCCTCGTCAGAAGGCGCGCTGATCGACCAGGCCTTCGCCCTCACCCAGGGCGGCTGCGCGGTGGTGGCCGGCGAAGGAACGGTCAGCCAGGATCTCTACGACGTCATGGGGCACCAGCGTGGCTGGGAGGTCCTGACCGGGGGCGTGGCCGAGCCCCAGATGCGCTTTCCGCCACTGCGTGACTTCGTCCTGGCCCTAGCGCGTGAGGCGGCGGCGCTGGCCGCGGCGCCCGCCCTGCCCACTTCCGACGGTGAGGTGGTCGTAGTCACCGATCCCCACTACAACACGCTGGTCTCGCACGAGATCGTGGGCCACCCCGTGGAGCTCGACCGGGCCCTGAAGATGGAGACCGCCTACGCCGGCCGGTCCTGGCTCTTGCGCACTCTCGACGAGCACCAGCTCGGCAAGTCGGTAGCCTCGCCGCTGGTCACGGCCTACTCCGACCCGGCGCTGCCCGGGTACGGACACTACCGCTACGACCACGAGGGCACGCCGGCCCGTCGGGTCGTGCACATCGAGCGGGGCATCTTCATGGGCTTCATGAACAGCCGCCAGACGGCGGCCATCTTCGGGGGCGCGCCCAACGGCCACTACAAAGCCACCGAGGCTGCCCTCGTCCCGCTGATCCGCATGTCCAACACCGTCTTCGCCGGCGGCGATCGCGATCCCCGAGACATCGTGGCCGAAGTCGATCGCGGCTACTACGTCGCCGGACATCGCACGCCCTCCATCGCGGAGAGCCGTGAGAATTTCCGCATCTCGGCTCGCTCCGTCTACGAGATCCGCAATGGCGAGCTCGGCCGCCTCTACCGGGATGGTGGCATCGCCTCCGACAGCCGGGACTATCTGATGAACGTCGACGCCGTCGGTCGCGATTTCCTGCTCTATCCCATTCCCAACTGCGGCAAAGGTCAGCCCATGCAGACTAAGAAGCTCGGGAACGGCGGCCCGACCCTGCGCAGCCGCGCCCGCGTCGTGGGAGGCTGAGGTGCGGGTTGCCCTGATCTTCATGGTAGCTGCCGGCCTTCTCTTGGGCGCGGCCGCGCCGGCGTCACCGCCCGAGTATCCCGTCGCCTTCATCACCGTGGACGAGCTCAAGAAGGTAGTGGATGGCGGTGGCCCGGTGGTCATCATCGATGTGCGCACCCGGCCCGAGTACGAGGAGCGGCACATCACCGGCGCGCGCTCGATGCCCCTGCGTAGCGTGCCCGAGCGCAGCCGCGAGATCCCCAAGACCCAGCTCGTCGTCTTCTATTGAACGTGCCCCCACGCGCTGTCCCGGGGGGCCAGCGACATCCTGTACGCGCGGGGCTGGCGCAACCACAAGGTCCTGGACGAGGGGTTGCCCGGCTGGGTGCAGAAGGGCTACCCCACCACGGGTAAGCGCCAGTGATCGGTACGGCCGCCCTGGCCAGTGCCGTCGGGACCGCGCTGGAATTTGCGCGGGCCCAGGCCGGGGTGCGCGAGGTGGAGGCGTTCGCCGCGGCCAACGCCGCCCTGCTCACGCGCCTCTGCTACACCTCTCATATTCCGTGCAACGGGGTAGAGGAGCCGAAATCCGCGGAGTCTTACGGCCTCGGCCTCCAGGTCGTGTTCGACGGCCCCGACGGCCCGCGGCTGGGCTTCGGCGCCGAGCCGGCCGACCTCTCCCTGCGCGGGGCGGAGCGAGCGTTCGCCAAGGCTCGGGCGGCGGCCGTCCGGGATCCCGAGTTCGTGTCGCTGCCTCGGCCGGGTGCCGAAGCGCGAACGCTCTTCGACTACCACGACCCGCAGCTCATGGCCCTCGACGACGTCCGTCTGGTCGAGGCCGGCTGGGCAGTCGTCCGTGGTGCGCTGTCGACGTTCCTGCCCTCCTCGCGTCTGGCCGAGCTGGCGGGCAGCGAATCCGGCCTGGCGGCTCTGGGTCTCATTCTGGGCGGCGACGCGACCGTCCTCCAAGAGCGCATGGCCATTGCCTCCACCCACATGGCTGAGCCCCAGACTGACGAGTCCACGCTGATCACCGCATTCGTGACGGCCATGGTAGAGGGCCAGCAGGCCAAGGGCTCGGGCTGGTCCACGGGCACGCGTCTCGACCACTTCACCGATGAGGCCGGCGTGGAGGCCGCCCAGCGCGCCATCGCCGCGGTGGGCGGCCGTCGCGTCCCCTCCGGCGAGTACACGGTGATCCTGGGCCGTCAGCCGGTGGCCGACTTGCTGAACAACCTCGTGGTGCCAGCCTGCACGGCCAGCGCCTTCTACGCCTCCAGCACGCCGTTCCTGGGCAAGCTGGGCCGGCGGGTGGCCTCGCCGCTTCTCACCGTCTACGACCACGGCGCCCGGCCCGGCCTCATGGGCTCCAAGGGGATCACCTGCGAAGGGCTGCCCACCGCCCGCACCGACCTCATTCGTGACGGTGTCCTGGTCGGTTGTCTCAGCAACTGGTACGAGGCCCAGCGGCTGCTTCGCGATCCCGCCGTGGCCACCAAGCTGGGCGCCACGGGCCCCACCGCCGCAGCCGCGCTGGCTCCCCGCAACGGGTTTCGCTTCGGAGACGGTGGCGGACGTCAGTTCGACAACCAGCCTTCCATCGCCGCCTCCAACGTGGTGGTGGAAGGCAAGGAGACCGTGAGCGCGTCCGAGCTGGTACGACGGGTGAAGGATGGGCTCTACATCGGGCGTATCTGGTACACCTATCCGATCAACGGCCTGCGTGCCGGTGATTTCACCTGCACCGTCGTGGGCGATTCGTATATCATCCGCGACGGCCACATCGCGGCGCCGCTCCGGCCCAACACGGTGCGCATCAACGACAACATCGGCAACGTGCTGAACAACGTCATCGCCCTGAGCAGCGACGTCAAGGGCACCATCGTGTGGGCGGCCGACGAGGTGGTGTATGCCCCCGAGATCGCCGTGCGATCCGTCCACGTGGAAGAGATCGCGGGTTTCATGGAGGAGCTGAGCTGATGGCCGACCTCGCCCGACTGGAAACGATTTCCCGCGACTGCCGAGTGCAGATCGTTCGCATGCTGGCCCATGCGGGCTCTGGGCATCCGGGCGGCTCGCTCTCCGTGATCGACATCGTCACCACTTTGCTGTTCGGCCGCATGCGCCATGACCCGCGGCGGCCGGATTGGCCGGATCGCGACCGGCTGGTGCTCTCCAAAGGGCACGCGGTGCCGGCGCTCTACGCGGCGATGGCGCGAGCTGGGTACTTCCCCGAGGAGCGTCTGATCACGCTCCGCAAGCTGGGCAGCCCGCTGCAAGGTCATCCCGACCGCACCCTGCTGCCAGGCATCGAAGCGGCCACCGGCTCGCTGGGCCAGGGGCTGTCCATCGCGGTCGGCATGGCTCTGGGCCTTCGCCTGGCGCGCTCGCCGGCGCGCGTCTACTGCATCCTGGGCGACGGCGAGATCCAGGAAGGCCAGGTGTGGGAGGCGGCCATGGCGGCGCCCCAGCTCGGCCAGCCGGCGCTGTCGCTCGACAACCTCACGGTCATCCTCGACTACAACAAGATCCAGCTCGACGACTTCGTGGCCCGAATCCGGGACGTGGAGCCGCTGGCGGCCAAGTGGCAGGCCTTCGGCTGGCCCGTCCTCGAGATCGACGGCCACAAGATCGCCGAGATCGACCGTGCCCTCGACCAGGCCGAGGCCACCGGCAAGCCGTGCTGCATCGTGGCCCACACCGTCAAAGGCAAAGGGGTGTCGTTCATGGAGAACAACCCCGAGTGGCACGGCAAGGCGCCGAAGCCGGCCGAGGCCATCGCCGCCATTCGCGAGATCCTGGGCGTGCCCGAGCCCTCCTGGGCCGAGCACCTGGTCCGGGACGCGGCCACGCGGGCCCTCACCGACGAGCTCCGCGCGCTGGAACGGAGGTAACGATGCCCGCCAAGGCCACCCGCGCCGCGTTCGGCGAAGCCCTGCTCGAGCTGGCCGAGCACCATGAGCGTATCGTGACCCTGGATGCCGACCTCTCGAAGTCCACCATGACGGCGGGCTTCGCCAAGAAGCACCCGCAGCGCGCCTTCAACCTGGGCATCGCCGAGCAGAACATGATCGGGGTGGGGGCCGGCCTGGCCCTGTCCGGCTGGATTCCCTTCGTCTGCTCGTTCGCCTGCTTCGTGGTGGGTCGTTTCGAAACGATCCGGATGTCGGTCGCCTACACCGGCGCCAACGTGAAGCTCGTCGGCACGCATGCCGGGATCGCCATCGGGGAGGATGGCTACAGCCAGATGGGGCTGGAGGACATCGCTTGCCTGCGGGCCCTGCCCAACATCCCCATCGTCCAGCCCGCCGACGAGATGGAAACGAAGCAGGCCGTGGCTTACGCGGTCGAGCACGACGGCCCCCTCTACCTGCGGCTCACCCGACAGAACGTCGAGCCTGTTTGCCCGCCCGACTACCGGTTCGAGCTGGGCCGCTGGCGCGTGCTGCGGCCCGGGGCGGACGTCACCATCGTCGGCTCCGGCGGGCCGCTCTTCAACTGCCTGCAAGCGGCGACGCTGCTCGCGGCCGCGGGGATTTCCGCCGAGGTCATCAACGCCTCCACGATCAAGCCGGTCGATCAGGAGCTCCTCCTGACCTCGGCCGGCCGTACTGGCCACGTGGTCACGGTGGAAGACCACGCCATCGCCGGGGGCCTCGGCAGCGCGGTCGCCGAGGTCCTCAGCGAAGCGCTGCTCACGCCTGTCCTGCGGCTCGGCGTTCGAGGGTTCGGCGAATCCGGCGACCCGCAGGGGCTCTACGCCAGGCACGGCCTGGACGTCGCCGGCATCGCCGGCAGCGTGAGAACGTTTCTGAGGCGTTAGATGCGCCAGGCGTAGGCGACGCCGAAGGCGATGGCCGCGATTCCCGAGCAGAACTCCAGTATCCGGTGGGCCCGCTGTCGACGAAGCGCCACGCTGACGGGCCACGCCAGCATCGCCGTGAGCGCCGTCATCGCGAGCAGGGTTCCCAGGGCGAAGACCACGAGGTAGACGCCGGCGCCCAGCGGGGACGGGATCGTGGACAGCACGAGGAGGGAAACCGCCGCCGTGCCGGCCAGGCCGTGCACCGCCCCGATCATGGTCGCCCGAGCGGCCACCCACGTTCGCGCGCCCTCCAGCGCACCGAGCAGACGGCGGGAGGGGTGGAGGTGAGGGTGAGCGTGCGAACGCAACCCGTGGGCATGCCCGTGGCTGTGGAAGGCCTCACGACCGTCGTGGTCATGAGGCGTGAGCAGGTGTTCGGCCGGCACCGCTCTCACCTCCGACAGCGCGTCGCGCAGACGCAGCGCACCCAGCGCCACGATCATCGCCGCCACGCCGAGCTCGGCCACGGTGGCGAGCGGCCCCGGCAGCCGCACGTCCAGAGCGACCACGATCGCGCCGGCGATGGTCAGGGTCAGCGCGTGGCCCAGCCCCCAGAGCATCCCGATGAGGGCGCCCACGGCAAACCGCCGCTCCCGGCTCACGATGGTGGCGACGGCCACGAGATGGTCGGCATCGGTTGCGTGCTGCAAGCCGAAAATGAAACCCAGGGCCGCCGCGGAGCCGACCGGGTCGAGCGTCATCATCATTCCGACATCTTGAGCAGCAGGCCGGTGCGTCGGGCGCGCTGGACGGCGCCCAGGAACAGCGCGTGGGCCAGGGCCGCGTAGACGACGGACAGGGCCAGCCCCGTGGCCACCGGCGCCCGGAACTCGGAAGCGAACCCGAAGTGCGCGCGGTAGGCGTCCAGGAAGTGCGTGAGCGGGATCGCCGCCGCCACCGCGGCAGCCGGCGCCGGCAGCACCGAGATGGGGTAGTAGATGCCGGCCAGCACGAGGACGAAGTTCACGCTGGCCCAGGCGAAGGCCTCCGCCCGGTTGCCAAAGAGGGTGATCAGCGCGCACACGAGCACCCCCACGATCCAGGCGCTGAGTAGACAGCCGAGCAGGAACGTGGCCAGCGGCAGCAGTCCCGCGGCCAGCACGTTGAAGCCAAAGGCCCACCACCCCAGGACACCCAGCACCGCGAAGATCAGCACCCCGCGGACCACGCCCACCACCCAGGCCCCCAGGGTCAGATGCCGGATGCCGATGGGGGCCAGGAACTGGTGCTTGACCGATTTCGACCACACGTCGAAGAGCACCACGTAGGCCACCTCGAGCTCGCAGACCTGTACCACCGACAGGGCCAGGGTGCCGATGAGAATGAAGGCTGTGGCGTCGTCGCGTAGCTCCAGAAAGCGCGACATGAGCCCGATGGACAGCACCCCCACCGTGGGCCAAAACAGCAACTCGAAGAAGAAGAAGACGTTGCGGGTGCCCATGAGGAAGTTGCGGACCACGAAGGCCCAAACGGCGACCGCCTCAGCGCGCCAGTTCAACGAAAACCTCCTCCAGCTCCGGCTCGCGCACCTGGAGATTCCGAATCAGCACCCCTTCGGCGTGCAGGCCGCGCAGCAGCTCGGGCAAGCGCTTCTCGGCGTCGTCCACCGTGCACTCCGTCCACTCGTCGACCTGGGCGCAGCGGAGCACGCCGGGGGCCTCGGCCAGCCAGGCCACCAGCGGCGGGTCGAGCTTCAGGGCGACGACGTCGCCGATCCGGATCTGACGCTTGAGCTCGTCGGGGGTGCCCCGGGCCAGGATGAGGCCGGCCTTGATGAAGGCGATCTCATCGCAGAGCTGCTCGGCCTCCCGCATATAGTGTGTCGTGAGGACGATGGTGATGCCGCGATCCCGGCGCAGGGATGCGATGTGCTCTCGCATCCGGACCGAAATATCGGGGTCGAGGCCGAGCGTGGGCTCATCCAGGAAGAGCAGCTCGGGCTCGTTGACGAGGGCCTTGGCCAGGGCCAGTCGCTGCTTGAGCCCGGTGCTGAGCTCGTTGTATTGGGCCCGGCGGTAGGGCACGAGCTCACACACCTCCAGCAGAATCTCCACCTGGCGGCGGAGGCGGGCCCCGTGCAGCCCGTAGAGCCGTCCGTAGAAGGCGATGATCTCGCCAACCCGCAGGCTCCACAGGAACGACGGACGCCCGCTGGCCATGTTGAGGCGGTGACGGAGCCGACCGGCATCGCGCACCACGTCGTGCCCCAGCACCGTCACGGTCCCGGCATCGGGGGTGAGGAGCGTGGCCAGGATGGAGAGCAGCGTCGTCTTGCCGGCCCCGTTCGGCCCCAGGATCCCCACGATGGCACCGCGGGCCACGGTCAGCGATACGCCACGCAAAGCCGTGACTTCGCGTCGGCGGAGCAGACCTGACTGGAACTTCTTCACCACCTGACGCGCGTCGATCGCGAGCACAAGCAGGAATGGTAACATGCCGCCCATGGCCGCCACGTCCGAGTGGCGCTGCCGGGTCGCCGACCTGCCGCCCGGCCGCACGGCCAAGTTCAGCTTGCGGTGCGGTGCGCGGACAGTGGAAGGCTTCGTCGTCGGTCACGACGGTGGCTACTGCGCGTACGTGAACCGCTGTCCCCACGTGGGCACGCCGCTCGATCTCTGGCCCAACGAGTTCTTGAGCGAGGACGGGCGCACCCTGGTGTGCTCCACGCACGGGGCCCTCTTCGAGCCCGCCAGCGGCCGCTGCACGGCTGGGCCCTGCGCCGGAGACGCCCTCACCCCCCTGCCGCTGCGCCGCGCGGGCGACGAGATTGTAGTGCGCTGTCCACCGTCATGAACGATCCCCTCGCCGCTGTGGACGAGGCCAATCGCCGCTTCTACCGGGCCTTCGAGGCGCTCGATCTCAGCGAGATGGAAAAGGTGTGGGCCCGCGGTGAGCACGTCAAGTGCGTGCACCCGGGCTGGCCATTGCTGTCGGGTTGGGCCGCCGTGCGGGCCTCCTGGGAAGCGATCTTCGATGGGACCGGTGAGATCCGCTTCACCATCGGGGACGTGCAGATCGCGGTGCTGGGCGAGCTGGCGTGGGTCACGTGCACCGAGAACATCCTGTCCCAGGCCGGAGACCGGGTCGCCGTGACGGCGGTCCTGGCCACCAACATCTTCGAGCACAGCGCGGAGGGCTGGCTCCTGGTCCATCACCACGCCTCTCATGTGCTCGGCGGGGGCACCTCGCCCTGACCGGCCGGCGGCGTGGGAGGAGGTCAGGCCAGGCGCGTGTAGCGAGCCCGCAGGCTGTCGAAGCGGCGTGAGCGCCGGATGCCGCGCCGATGGAGCACGAACCAGAAGAGCATCGTCAGAACCCTGAAGCCATAGACACTGGAGACCAGCAGCCCGGCCGTGGAGGCTGTGGGGAAGTATCGGGTCGGCACGGCAATCTCCGTGATCCGGAATCCCGCCGCCACGACCTGTCCGATGATCTCCTGATCGAAGACGAAACTGTCGGAGTTCAACGGGAAGTTGACGGTTTCCAGCACCTCCCGGCGAAAGGCGCGGTAGCCGGTGTGATACTCGCTCAGCTCCAGGCCGAACGAGCGGTTCTCGACCGCGGTCAGGAAGCGATTCGCCGCGTACTTCCACCAGGGCATGCCCTGGGCCAGGGCCGAGCCGCTCTTGAGCCGGGAGCCAATCACAACGTCGGCCCCCCCGTCCACGATGGGGGCGATGATTTGCGGGACCAGCGTGGGGTCGTACTGGTAGTCGGGGTGCACCATCACCACGATGTCCGCCCCCTGGCGCAGCGCCTCCGTGTAGCACGTCTTCTGGTTGGCTCCGTAGCCGTAGTTCCGGTTGTGCACGAAGATCTCGATGCCCAGCTCACGGGCGATCTGCAGCGTGGCGTCGGTGGAGCCGTCGTCGACCAGGATCACCGTGCTCACGCTCTCCTTGGGCAGTTCCTCGTAGGTCATGCGCAGAGTGCGGCCGGCGTTGTAGGCGGGCATCACGACCACGACCTTGGGGCGCGTCACGGCGGCGACCTTCACGTGACTTTCACCACCGCGGTGGCCGGCAGGTGGGCCAGCAGCGCGCCCAGGGCATCCGCCAGGTACACGGGGTCCCGCGATTCCAGAGTGACCTTGACCCGATACTCGGGGTTGGCGAATTCGGGATAGGAGCCGAGCAGCAGGGCCGGGAAATCCCGGAGCAGGGCGTTCAGGTGATCGGCCAGCGTGCCCTCCCCGATGCTGACGAAGACGTTCTTGAGATGGTAGGGCTCGTCCCGGAACCGCTCGCGAACGGCGGCGAACTTCTGCCGGAAGATCTCCGGCACCCCGGGCAGGATGTAGACATTGCCGGCCACGATGGTCGGGAAGCGGAGCGCCTCGTCACCGACCAGCTCGGCGCCCTCCGGGACCTCGGCCATCTTGAGGTGGGTTTCGGTCAGGCGATCACCGTAGTAGCGCCGGAGCAGTTCCACCAGCTGGGGGTGCCGGACAACCGGAACGCCCAGGGCCCGGGCCACGCCCTCCATCGTCACATCGTCGTGGGTGGGCCCCACGCCGCCGGAGGTGAAGACG
>DATIAY010000109.1:0-28985 GCA_035457825.1 Candidatus Methylomirabilota bacterium | reverse complement strand
TGGCGATCGCCAGGGCGATGATTAGCGAGATCACCGCGAGGTACGTGGTGGCGGGAATGTGTTCGACGACGAGGCCCATGGCCGGCACCTCGTGGCGGTAGGAAAACCCAAAATCCCCCCGCAGCACCCCTCTGTTCTTGTCCCCGTGACCGAAGAGGAAGTGCGCGTATTGAACGTGGAGCGGCCGGTCGAAGCCCATGTCCTTACGGAAGCGCGCCAGGTCCTCCTGGGTGGCGTCGACCGGCATGAGGACGCCCGCCGGATCCCCAGTCAAGTGGAGCATGAGAAACACAATGAGGAGGACCCCATTGACGACGATCAGGCTCTGAAGAAGACTCCGGGTGATGTACGCCCGCATGGGCTGACCCCCGAAGATTCGGCGGAGCCCCGAGGGGAACCCACGCCAGGAACATGGAACTGCGGCGTATGCTCGCCGCTTTTCCCCTGGCCGTCAAGCCGGAGACGTCCCCGTGCTTGACCTCGATGGCCCGCCGTGATACGAGTCCTCCACCGTTCGGGCTCCCTCTCGCATACCACTCAACCCTCTTGAGGGAGGAGACGCAATGCGCAAATGGCTCATCACCTGCATGGTCCTGGCGTTTGTGGCCTTCGGAGTGTCATCGGCGGCCGCCGCCAAAGGCCAGGTCACGATCGCGCTCACGGGCGAGCCCCTCACGATGGACCCGCATATCCAGTCCGAGTTCATCGGAACCATGATCTGGCCCTGGGCCTGTGACAACCTGATCCAGTCGAAGGGGGAGGAGGGCGGATTCAAGCCCTGGCTCGCCGAGAAGTTCGAGCGCATCGACGCCAAGACGTGGAAGTTCAGCATCCGCAAAGACGCCAAGTTCTTCGACGGAACTCCCGTCACCGCCGAGGCGGTGAAGTTCTCGCTCGAGCGCATCCTCGATCCGAAGACCAAAAGCCGCCTGGTCGTTTACTTCAAGAGCATCGACCGGGTGGAGACGCCGGACAGGCACACCGCGATCCTGCACCTGAAATCGCCCGACAACGGCATCCTGAATCTGCTCCAGCGCTGGGGGCATGTCGTCAACCCGAAGGTCAAGGAGATGGACTCGGCCGCCGTCTCGCGCGAGCCGAACTGCTCGGGCCCCTACCTGCTCAAGGAATGGACCAAGGGCCAGCGGATGGTCTTCGAGGCCAATCCCGACTGGTGGGGCAACGCCCTGTACCCCGACCGGCCCAAGACCGTCGTCCTGCGCAGCATCAAAGAGAGCACGACCCGCGTGAAGGCGCTCGTCAGTGATGAGATGGACGTCATCACCGGGGTGGACCCCCACTTCGTTCCCGAGATCAAGGGCAATCCGAACACGGAGGTGGCCTCCGTTCCCAGCGTACGCATCATGTACATGGGCTTCTTCACCGGGCACGGCGGGCCTTTTGCCGACGTGCGCGTTCGGCGCGCGGTGAGCCACGCCATCAACTCCGAGGGCATCGTCCGGACCTTCCTGGGCGGCTTCGCCGACCGCTGGCAGCAGATGCTCCACCCCTGGATGTACTCCGGCTACGACCCGAAGATGACCTGGTACGGGTACGACCTGGCCAAGGCCCGGCAACTCCTGAAGGAGGCTGGCTACGCCGACGGCTTCAAGGCTCACCTCTTCGGGGTCTCGGGGCGATACCCCGCGGACAAGGAGATCTGCGAGGCCCTCGCCGGCATGCTCAAGGAGATCAAGATCGACGCGCCCTGCAACGCGCAGGTCTTCCCGCTCTACCGCCGGACCTTTACGGCCTTCCAGCAGGGAACTCGCACGGAGCCGGCCCTTTACCTGCAGGCCTTCGGCAACGGAGCGGGCTATACTCCTGTCTCCTTCCGCGGCTTCGCCGCCTGCGGGGGCGCGTGGAGCCCCCATTGCTTCAAGGAGTTCGACGAAATGCTGGACAAGGCGGTCGGCACCGCCGACACCGGGGAGCAACAGGGGGCCTACGAGAAGGTGGGCCGCTGGATGCGGGACAACGCCACTCACGTACCGATCCTAAAAATCCACGAAGTCTGGGGCCTCAACAAGAAGGTGCAGTTCAAGGCGAATCACAACGAGAACCTCCCGGCCTGGGAGATCCTGAAGCCGGCCAACTAGAGCCCGATCGCGGCGCCGCGGGGGACCGAGCCCCGCGGCGCCGTTGCCCCGCCCGGAGGAACGTCGATGGCCCTCGCCCAGGAGTACCCACGCTTTCCCAAGGAGGAGTACGCCCGCCGCCATGCCGAGGTGCAGCGGAGGATGCGGGAACGGGGGCTGGACGTCCTCATCATCTATGGCGACTCCGGGAGCCACGGGTGCAATCACGCCAACGTCAAGTACCTCTCGAACTACCAGGACCCGGTGGCGAGCTATCTCGTCGTTCCCCTCCAGGGGGAGTCTGCGCTCTACATCTCCAATCGCCTCTATCTGCCTTACGCCCGGCGAATGAGCGTGGTTCCCGAGACCGACGCCGTGGACTACGACCCGGCCGGCAAGGTGGCGCGGCGTATCCAGGAGCTGGGCCAGGAGAAGGGGACGATCGGGCTGGTGGGATTCCGGGGCATCCTCTATGCGTCGCTGCCTCACGGGCCGGTTTCACACTGGCAAAAGACCCTGGACCGCGCCTCCTTCGCTGACGCCACGGATCTCCTCGCCGAGGTGCGCGCCGTCAAGAGCCCGGCGGAGCTTGCCTGGTTCCGACGGGGGGCCGCCCTCACCGACATGGCCTTCGAGGCTCTCGAGAAGAAGGCCCGCGCCGGGATGACGGACTTCCAGTTGGCCGCGCTCATCGCGGGCGCCTACATGCCCCACGGCGGGGGCCCTCAGCTCATCTTCATTGGCTCGACGTCGATGGCCCGGCCCCATCTCATCTTCCCCAACCAGTATCCGAGCCACCGCAAGGTGCGGAAGGGTGACATCATCCTGACCGAGCTCTCCGCCGACTACGAGATGCACGCCGGCCAGGCGCACCGGCCCATCGCGGTGGGGACGAAGCCCACCCCCATCTACCAGAGGCTCTTCGAGGTGGCCGTGGAGGCCCACGACCGCATTCTCCGGGCGCTCCGGCCCGGGGCGACCGAGGAGGACGTCCGCCGGGCGGCCTCGGTCATTCCGGAGGCGGGTTTCACGACCTTCGACACCACCTTCCACGGCTGGGGGCTCCTCATCGAGGACCCGCGCGTGGACGCGTCAGCCACCCTCATTCGACGGCCACAAGGCAAGACGGTCTTCCGGGAAGGGATGCTGATGGTCATCCAGCCCAACGTGGTCACCGCCGACGGACAGCGGGGCCTCCAGGTCGGAAACCTGGTGGAGATCACCCGGACGGGTGCTCGTTCGCTTCAGAGATACCCCATGAAGTTCATTCGGATCTGAGGCGCGGAGCGTGGACGTCTTCGAGGCCATTCGCACGCTCCTGGCCGTGCGCAGCTACGAGGAGCGGCCGGTGCCAGACGCGGTGGTTCGACGGGTCGTGGAGGCGGGGCGGCTCACGGGCAGCGGGATGAACCGGCAGCCATGGCACTTCATCGTGGTCCGCGACCGCGAGACGCTGCGCCGGCTCGGGGCCCTGGCCTCCAGCGGGCCGTATGTCGCCCAGGCGCCGCTAGCGATTGTCGTGGCCACGGACAAGAGCCGGTTCGCCGTCTCCGACGCGAGCCGCGCGATCCAGTCCATGCTGCTGGCGGCCTGGGCCGATGGCGTGGGCTCGAACTGGGTGGGCTTCGGCGGACTCGAGAAGGTCAGGGCCCTGCTCGACATCCCGGCCAGCCTCGAGGTGCTCGCGATCCTGCCGTTGGGCTATCCGGCTCGCGCCGTGGGGCGAGGCCAGAAGCAGCGCAAGCCGCTGCGAGAGATAGCCCATCTCGAGCGGTACGGACGCCCGCTCGAGTGACTGCCCCTCCAGCACCTCGAACGCCCCGCCCCGCCACCAGGTAGCGGCCGCCGTATTCGGTGATCAGGGCCGGAACCGGCCCCGTCCAGACTCGGCGAATCTTCGACGTCAGAGGCGGGCCGTTCCTAGCAAATGACTGATTGTGCGTGGTTTTTCTTGGCATTCGCATTGCACCCGGAGAGCGACAATGAATATGATGGCAGTTTTACAAGAGCTCAAGCGGGTGGCGCTCGCCTTCCCAGGCGTGATGTTCAGCGCTCGGGGGCAGCGAATGAGCACCCGACGACGACACGACCGTGGGCGATGACCAAGGAGAGGGTTCGGCATGAACGACATGAAACGGACAATGCTCGCAGGGGTCCTGGGCCTCGTGGTGGGCTCGTTCGCCTGGTCAGGCTGTACGAGCGCGCCAAAA
This sequence comes from Candidatus Methylomirabilota bacterium, assembly GCA_035457825.1. Taxonomy (GTDB): domain Bacteria; phylum Methylomirabilota; class Methylomirabilia; order Rokubacteriales; family CSP1-6; genus 40CM-4-69-5. Next base: position 24,697 of record DATIAY010000109.1, on the reverse strand, counting down.
GCCGAAGTCGACGTCAAGGAGGACCGGCTGACCGTTGGAAAGGTGCAAGGCGAGATCAAAGTCGGCATGCCAGCCTCCCGGGTGGCCGAGCTACTCGGCAGCCCGAACATCGTGACGACAGACGAAAAGCGGCGCGAAGTCTGGATCTACGACAGGGTCTCATCCGACCGGGTGGATACGGCCAGCTCATCCTTTGCCACGATCATCATCCTGGGCGCCAGTTCGCGCGAGGCCTCCAGCTCCCAACGGCAGCGCACCCTCACCATCATCATCAAGTACGACGAAGAGAAGAAAGTCCGGGACTTTGCCTACAACTACACACAGTTCTGAGCCGGGCGGCGGCCGGGGAAGTCGGCCGGGCAGACGCGCGTCGATCGGTCTCCTCCTCTCGATCCAGCTCGCCGGCTGCGCGACGTCGGCCGGACCGACCGAGCTCTTTCAGCTGACGCCGGAAAGCGCGAGAACCCGGGCGATGCAGACCCGTCTGTTCGAAACCCGGGATGAGACGGAGCTGCTGTCAGCCTCGGCCGCCGTGCTGCAAGACCTCGGCTTTCAAGTCGAAGAAAGCGCGCCGGAGACCGGCTTCCTGCGCGCCACCAAGGAGCGCAGCGCCCGAGAGTATGGGCAGGACATCACGCGAGCCCTGGTGGCCATCGTCACCATCCCGCTCACCCTCTTCCGGAGCGGTCCGATCATCATCCCGGTCGATCTTCATCAGAAGATCGCCGCCGTACTGATCGCCCGCCCCATCAATCCCGAGTCGACGCGGCATGAAGTGCGGATCATGTTTTACCGGGTGGTCTGGAAGGGGGATGGAATCGCCGGGGAGTCGGCCATTCCCCCGGGTATGCAGAGCATGGAGATGCTGCGCGACCCGGTGCTGTACCAACAGTTCTTCGCCAAGCTCTCGAAGGCAGTCTTCCTGGAAGCGTTCACCCTCTAGGGCCGGGGCCATGAGCATGAAGCGAGGCGGAGGCTGGACGAGCGCGGTGGTTGTAGGAGCTCTGGTGCTGCAGGGATGTGTGGCCCCAAAGCCGAGTCAGGATCTCCTGGCCCCGACCGAGGCACAGATGAAGCTGCGCAGCGTTCAGACTCGCACGTTCGATGTCAAGGATCGGCAGCTGGCCATGCGGGGGGTCATCGCCGCCCTCCAGGATCTGGGGTTCATCATCGAGCGCGCCAACGAACCCCTGGGCCTGGTCACCGCTGCCCGGTTCGCCGAGCCGAACTACTATGACGTCGTCGGCGTCACGGTCACGGTGCGGCAGGATACCGCGGAGCGGCTGACCATACGCGCCAACGCCATCTACAACAACAAGCCCATCGACGACCCGAAGGTCTATCAGAACTTCTTTGCCACGCTCGAACGGTCGCTGTTCATCACCCGGGAGTAGCATGGCGGGCCGAACCCCGGGCGTCCGTGTCATCGCTGCCGCGCTCGTGGGGGCGAGCCTGCTGTTGCCGGGTTGCGCCGCCACACCCTACGAATGGCGACACGACAACCAGTGGGACTCCCGGAAGCAGATCTGGCTCTCCGAGGAGAGCCAGGTCAGACTGCGGGCGGCGCAGAGCCGCGTGTTCGACACGACCGACCGCCGGCGGACCATCGAAGCCGTCGTCGCCACCATGCAAGATCTCGGCTTCATGGTGGCATTCCTGGATGAAGAGCTGGGCATCGTGGCGGGCAAGAAGTTCGAGCCCCTCGAGCGGCCCAGCATCGGCACGGATCCCTTCTATCACCTCTACAACGACACCAGCCTGTTGATTTTCACCAGATCCTATCGCAGCTGGGGTCCGTTCTGGCACCGAAGCGACCTCGTGCGACTCATGATCACGGTGCGCCGGCGGAACGAATCACAGCTCGTCGTCCGCGCCAGCGCGCAGTACTACCTGCGCGCCGTGGAGGATCCGGTGCCGTATCAAAAGTTCTTCCACACCCTGGAACAGGCCCTCGTGCTTCAGGGCCAATTGGTGCAATAGCCAGGTCCGTCCCGTTTCCATGCAGGTCACCAGGTCGATCAGCTCGGCAACTGTGACTCGGCGGCGTCCGTCAATGCGCGCCGGCGGCCCTGGCGGCGCCGGGCGGTTGCGCGTCGATCCAATGGAAGTATTTGATGAACTGGCGGATCTCCGTGTCGCTCAGGCTCTGATTCGGCATCGGCAGGTTGTTGTACTCCTTCAGCATGGCCTGGGCGTCCGGATCGGTGTCCAGCATCTTCGCCGGGTCCTTGAGCCAGCGGGTGAGCCACGCATCGTTGCGGCGCCTGGTCACGCCCGCGACATCGGGACCGAGCTTCTTGCCCTCCCCCACCGAGTGGCAGGCCAGACACTTGCTCTCGAAGTTGAGCTTGCCGGCCACGGCGTCGGGATCGGTGGGCGTGGCCGAGGCCGGAATATTGTGGTGCTCGAGGTCCGCGGCCGGGCCCTTGACCTGCGTGGAGATGAGCCCGATGGCGCCCTGCGACGCGTTGGCGAAGTGGTGATCGACCATGATGTAGGAGCCGGCTTCGGGGATCACGAACTCCACCGTGGCGCTGTTGCTCGAACCGAGTAAGACGGTCTGCATGCCCCGGAACTGATTGTCGGGGTTGCCCTCGAACCACACGCGATCGAAGATGGTGCCGACGACGTGGAAGCTCGATGTCTTGCTGGGACCGACGTTGAGCACATGCAGGCGCACGCGCTCGCCCGGTTGGGCGGGCAGCGGTGTCTTCACCATGCCGTTGTGCACGCCGTTGAACACGGTGTGGGTCGGCTGCGCGGCGCGCAGCCGGTCACCGTCGAGCACGTAGAGCGGAGCGTTGTCCACCCGGCGCTTGCCCGGGTCGGGCCTGGCGTAGAACTCGCTCTGAACGATCACGTACTCGCGACTCACCTTGGTGGGATAGCCCTGGCGCGGCTCCACGACCACGGCGCCGTACATGCCGGAGGCGATGTGCTCCAGGATCATCGGCGTGCCGCAGTGGTACATGAAGACGCCGGGGTAGTTGAGGGTGAATTCGAACTCGATGGTCTGGCCCGGGGCGATCGAGCGGTACTTGTCCTGGGGCGACACCATGGCCGCGTGGAAGTCCATGGAATGCATCAGCGGTGCCGTGGTCAGCTTGGCGGCCGGCATCGGCTCATCGCTGCGGTTGGTCATGCGGAAACGGATCCGGTCGCCGACCCGGGCGCGGATGGTCGGCCCCGGCACCTGATCACCGAAGGTCCAGGCCTGGAATTTCACGCCGGGCGCGATCTCGATGATCTTGTGCGTCGTGTCGAGCCGTACCGTCTTCACCGGCGCCGGGTCCAGGGGCTTGAGCTCCGCGCCCAGGCTGAGCGAACTGCCCTCGGTGAAGGCGCCCGTGCGGCGCTCGGCCGAGACCCTGGCCGGGCCGGGCTTGAAGTCCATCTTGCCCTGGTCGTAGGGATCCGTGGGCGGGGGGCTGGCGTTGCAAGCGGTGGCCAGGAGCGCCACGACGCCCCAGCGGGCACAGCGCAGCCACAACGCGGCGTCGGTCACGGGATCGTCCTCCTTGGGAGTAGTGGCGAGACATACCGTGCGGCCAACGGCGAAGTCAAGGTATGATCCCCGAACCCCGGGTCTGAACGGATGAAGACGAGCACTGATCGTATCCTGACGACGCATGTCGGCAGCATCCCCCGTCCGGAGAGCATCCGGGATCTGCTCCGGGCCCGCCTCAACGGCCAGCCCGTCGATCCGGACGAACTGGCCGACCGCGTCAGGCGCGCTGTGGCCGACGTCGTCCGCCAGCAGGCCGAGTCGGGGATCGACATCGTCTCCGACGGCGAGATGAGCAAGACGAGCTTTCTCGCCTACACCGATGAGCGGCTCACGGGCTTCGTTGCCCTGAAGCCGGACGATCCGAACGTGCCGGCCTCCAACACCAGTGGGTCCTGGGCGCGGCGACTCGACACGCGGCGCGAGTGGCGTGCCTTCCGCGAGTACTACCAGGAGTACCTGCCCGTCGCCATGCCGCCCTCGGCGCCGCCGACGGTCTGCACCGGCCCCATCGCTTACAAGGGCGCGGCGCTGCTGAAGCGAGACCTCGAGAATTTCAAGGCCGCATTGGGGGCGGTCCGCGTCGAAGAGGCCTTCGTGCCGGCCATCGCCCCGGGCATGGTCGGACGGGGCCAGAACCAGTACTATCCCACCGAAGAGGCCTACCGCTTCGCCATCGCCGACGCGCTCCGGACCGAGTATCGCGCCATCGTCGAGGCGGGCTTCATCCTGCAGATTGACGACCCCGGGCTGGGGGAGACCTGGGACATGCTCATCCCGGCCCCGACGCTCGAGGAATATCGGAAGATGCAGGCCATCAACATCGAGGCCCTCAATCACGCGCTCGCCGGCATTCCCGAGGCGCGGGTGCGCTACCACCTCTGCTGGGGAAGCTGGCAGGGTCCGCACGAGGGTGACCTCGGCCTCAAGGATGTGATCGATCTCCTGCTCACGGTGAAGGCCCAGGCCTACTCCGTTGAGGCCGCGACCCCGCGCCACGCCTGGGAATGGCGCGCCTGGCAAGACGTCAAGCTACCCGCGGGCAAGATCCTGATCCCGGGGGTGATCGCCCACACCACCGCGGTGGTCGAGCACCCGGAGACGGTGGCCGAGCGGCTCATGAACTTCGCCAGCGTGGTGGGACGAGATCGGGTCATCGCCGGCGCCGACTGCGGGTTTGCCCAGGGTGCCCTGTATCATCGGCAGCACCCGACGGTGATGTGGGCGAAGTTTCGGGCTCTGGCCGAGGGCGCCCGGCTGGCGTCCAAACGGTTGTGGTCGAGGTAGCCCCAGGTCGAGGTGATGCCGGGGTGAGCCCGGTGCCGTCGGGTCCGCTACGGCGCGAGCCACACGGTGTCGAGCTGATTGTTGAGGTAGTGGCTGGGGGTGATCGTCCACCCCCGCACCCGCGAGCTGTGGGGCACGATCCGGTGCCACTGGAGCGTGTAGATGTAGTGCGCCTCCTCGTCGAGAAGACGCCTCTCGAACGCCCGGATATGCCGGCGGCGTTGCTCGGGATCCACCGTGCGACTCTGCCGGACGTAGAGGTCGTCCAGGACGGGATCGGTGTACCGGCCGTAGTTGGCGTCGCTCCGACCTCGGGACTGGAACTTGTAGAGATCCAGGTCGGGATCCACCACATAACCGCACTGAAAGTCGATACTGACGTCAAAGTTGCCGGCGCGGAGATCTTTGAAATAAGGGCCGGATTCCTGGGTCTCTTCGCGCACCTTCAATCCAATCTGGCGCCACTGCTCGATGAGCCAGGCGCCGATGTGCTTGTAGGGCATGGGGATATTGCGGTTCTTGAGCACGAACGAGAACCCGCTGGCGATGCCTGCTTCGCCGAGCAGGCGCCAGGCCTCGGCCCGCGATTCCCGGATGTCCCGCCCGTAGCCGGCGAGCTTGACGAGCTCGGCGGGCAGGGTGGCAAACGGGGACCCGGGAACCTGCAGGCCCGCGACGTCCCGGACGATGGCGATCTTTGACAGGGCGCCGGCGGCCCGGTAGCGGTCGAGCGCGAGCGATAGGGCGCGGCGCACGCGCCGATCCTGGAACGGCGGCTTCTCATGATTGATGGCCACGAGCAGTCCGCAGTTCCACGGGCTCTCCTGCACGGTGACCCTCTCGCCGAGCGCCTGGACGATATTGTCTCGTTCCGCCGGTGAGAACCCGCGGAATTGGATGTGAGCGCGCTCGGCGCGGATGGCGGACGCCTGCGCGGCATCGTCACGGATGAAGAGCGCGCGGTAGCCATCGAGGTAGGGTTTTCCGCGGTCCCAGTACAGGGGGTTTCGTCGACCGACCCAGTGTGAGCCCTTGACGTGTTCCACGAAGGTGAACGGCCCCGTACCCATGATGTGGGTCTCGTACCAGCGGATATCACGCTCCAGGATGTCCGCCTTGTAAATCCAGTTCCATGGTGAGGCCAGCGAATGGATGAACGAGGGCGTTGGCCATTTGAGCTTGAACGCGACGAGGTACGGTTCGGGGGCCTGAACGGTCTCGATCTCGAGGTATTCGCCCTTGCGCACCGACGTGATTCCCGGCGGCGGGGTGATGATCTTCTGGTAGGTAGCCCGCACGTCCCGAGATGTCATCTCGCTCCCGTCGTGGAACTTCACGCCGCGACGAAGCTTGAGCACGTACGTGCGCTTGTCCGGTGAAACGGTCCACGACTCGGCCAGGTCGCCGACGACGCGGGTGCCCGTCTTGTCGTACGGGTCGATGCGGAGCAGGGTGTTGTAGTGCGGCGCCGCCGGGTGGATCAGCGCGAAGGTCTCCTCCCGATGGGCGTCGTATGAAGGAGGTTCGGCCGGCACCACGAACGTCAACTCGCCGCCAGCGCGGGGGGGGGCCGGAGTGACGGCCGGCGATCGCTCCGCCGACGGCGGGGAGGGCGAGCCCTGGTGGTCACTCTCCTTCACCGTCGCCTCGGGCGGGTCGATGTTCGTCGGGGTGCTGACCTGAGCCCGGGCGGCCGCGGGCAGCGCTTGGGCGTCGGTGAATGACGGCTGCTCGGAGCTTGGCCCGCGCTGAGTCGGTTTGAGCAGGCTCCGCTTCTGAGAATCGTTCTGGGACAGGACCGCCGGGGGATTCGCCTCGCGGACCGGCGTCGCTTTCGGAGTGAGGACGGTGAGGAGGAGGCCGGCGCCGAGGAACCCGATCACGGCGCCCGCGCCCACGGTCCCAAGCCACACCCACGGACCTCGCGCCGATGGACGACGCTGGAGGAATCGCTTTATCTGGTCGAGACGCTCCTCGGGCTCGTCGGCGACCAGCTTTTCACCGCTGGCCGCCGTCCAGGGCAGGGGGTCGAGGGATTCGGGTGCTGCCGAGACCGACTCCGACGCGATCGCCGGAGACTCGTGCAGCCCGATCCCGCAATTGCTGCAGAACTGTGCTTGCCTGCGATTTATCGCATGACAACGGGGGCACGGCATCGGCAACCTGGCGCCGCAGACGTCGCAGAAGTGGGAGCTGGCTGGGTTGCGGTGCCCGCACGGTGAGAGGGGATCCTCGGGAACTCCGGTGCCTTCACCTACCCCATGCCGCTTCCTCCGGACCCCCCAGCAGCGTTTCGGGAGTTGACCAAGAACAGAGATGGACGTGCGAGGCATTTGTGATGCCAAAGACAAGGGAGGAGCAACTGACCGGATTCGTTGAAGAGAGACTTACAACGCCGACGTTCGAGTGTGAAGGACGAATGTCAGCTCTACAATTCAGGTGTAGGAAGTGCATAGACGGCAGCCCCTGCGCCCCTCCCGACCTAACGCGGCTTCACGAGAAAGCGCGATCGCCGGTTCTGGCTCCAGCACGTTTCGCTCTGCTCGGCACATCGCGGCCGTTCTTCCCCATAGCTGAGGATGGTGATGCGGTTCGGCTGCACGCCCCGCGCGATGAGGTGGTTCATCGCGGCTTGGGCCCGTTGCTCGCCCAGGGCCAGGTTGAACTCATTCTTGTTCGTCGTGAGGCCCCGATTGTCGCTGTACCCCTCGATCAGCACGAGGTGGTCCGGATGCGCGCGCAACCACGCGGCGTTCGCGTCCAGGACTCTCGCGTCGTCCGGACGGATCACCGCCTTGCCGAAGTCGAAGTAAATGTCCCGCAGCTCCAAGATCGCCTGGTACTCGGATACCCGGGGCAGGCCGATGGGCGTCTTCGGGGCCGGTGGGGGAACTACCGGGGCTGCTGGCGCGGAGGCCGCTGACGGCCGGGCTATCGGCGCCGGGTCCGCCTGAGCCAAGACGAAGGCGCGCGGTACGGCAGCCTCGGTGAGCGGGAAGGCTCGAACCTGGGCCAGTGCGGGGCGGCTCGCGCATCCGGTGCCGATCAGGCTCGAGGCGAGCGCCGCGATCGCGATGACGGGCAACCCGGAGACGTTCATTAGGACCTTCCCTCCGCCGATACAGCCTCCAATACCGTTCGGCGGACGGGAAAGTCAAGGGCGAGGTTTGAGATGTAGGGTAAAAAGTTTCCCTATGTTGGCTGCGTTTCATCGCGTCAGAGCACTGACGGCCACCATCGCGCTTGCCTCGTGAGTTGTTCGCACTGTAAAGAGCTTGCGAGGCCCCGCCTGTGGCACGCGGGTTGCGATGCCGAGCGGTGCCATGAGCCGAGCAGCACTATGATGGTCAAGGCGCGACCAGGACCCCCGCGGAGCACCGACCGCGTGATCGGGCCCCTCGTCACGGCAACCGCTGTCCTGGGCCTGAATGCCCTCACGAACGGAGAGTCCGTCGCGCACCCGATCGCCCTGGCCTGCGTCGTCTATTCGGTCTTCCGTGGAGGCGTGGGCCCGGGGTTGGTCAGCACAGCGCTCGTCATCTCCGATGCGCTGATCCGCGCCGTCGCGGTACCCTTCGGGCTCGACGAGCCGCTTCGGCAGGTGAACATGGTCGCCCTCGCGTGCCTCGTCCTCGTCCTCGTTACTGGCCACCTGAAGCGGCGGGCCGACCGCGCCGGGGAGCTGTCCCAGGCCAATCAGCAGCTGACCGGCCAGCTCATCGAGCGTGCTCGCAGCGAGGAAGCCGCCATGGCGCTGGCGGCGATGACACGGGATCTGGTCGAACCCCTCGACATCGATCGGATCCATCACCGTATCGTCTCGACCCTTCGCGAGCTCTTCCGGGCGCGCCTGGCCATGCTGTACCAGCTCAACACGTCGTCGCAGGAGCTGATGTGCGTGGCCACCGCCGGGGATGTCGACGACACCCGCTGGCTCGGCCACCGGCTGCCGGCACCGCCGGCCAGGCTCTCCCCCGAGGTCCTGGCCGCGGTCGCGGCACAGGAGATCCCGGGCTCCGGGCAGACGCGGGTCATTCCCCTGCGGGCCCGGGGCAAGCTCCTGGGGGCCCTCACGCTCGGCCTGCCCGAGGGGACGTTGACCAGGGACACCGACCTCCAGCTCCTGTCGATTTTTGCCGGACACGCCGCGCTCGCCCTCGAGAACTCCCGGCTCTACGAAGACCTCCGAGCCACGCTCGAACAGCTCAGCGGATCCCAGAACCGGCTCGTCGACGAGGCACGACTGCGGGCGACGGAGGAGCTGGCCGCCGGTGTCGCGCACCACGTCAACAACCGGCTCATGGTCATTCTCGCCGGGATCCAGCTGCTCAAGCCGAAACTCGCGAGTGAGGACCATCGGAGTTTGCTGGAGATCGCGGAGCGTACGACTCTCGATACCGCGTGCCTCGTGGACGGGCTCCGCCAATTTACCCTGGGACGCCCGAAGGACGCTGCCGAGTCGGCCGATCTCAATCTCGCCGCTCAGCGCGCCGTGGGGCTATGCCGCGCGGATCTCGCCGAGGCGCTGGTGCGGGGTGTCCCCGTCGAGATCGCCCTGAACCTGGGATCCCTTCCCAGGGTCGTCGCCGACCAGGCGCTTCTCGAGGAGGCGCTGGCCCACGTTGTACGCAACGCGATCGAGGCGGTGGCCGATCGGGGCGCCGTCACGATCACCACATCGCCAGCCGGCGCCAGCGTGCTGTGTGTCGTCTCGGACACGGGCATCGGCATGTCGGAGGACGTGCTGCAACGCGCCGCGGAACCGTTCTTCACGACCAAGGGGCCGCAGCGGCCGGGCCTCGGGCTCAGCGCCGCCCTCGGAATCGTGCGCCAGCTGGGCGGACAGCTCGATATCCGCAGCGAGGTCAACACCGGCACCCGCGTGACGCTCCGCCTCCGATCCTCTGACGGATAGGATCCTCCCTCCAGAAGTAGCCCGCGGTAGCTTCCGGATCGGGTGCAATCGGGGCCGGGCCCGGGTATACTGCGCACGTGCCGAATACCGAACGGAGTGCCGATAGCCGAACGCCCCGCCGACCCCGTCGCCCGGGCCCGGACGGCGGACACCGGGCCGCCAACCGCGTCGTCGATATTCTCGAGCTGATCGCGGCCACCACTGACGGTCTCCCGCTCCGTGACGTCAGTGCTCGCCTCGAGGCCCCGAAGAGCAGCCTGCTCCCGCTCCTCCGCGCGCTCACCGCGCGCGGGTACCTCGCCCAGGGCCGCGCTGGCGAATACCGGCTCGGGGCGAGCGCGCTCGACCTCGGCGCGCCCACGCCCGTGCAGCGGGAGCTCGTCGAGGTCGCGCGGCCCCTGGCGGCGGATCTGATGCGGCGGACCGGGGAGACGGTGTTCCTGAGTACGCTGTCCAGCGACCGTACGGGCATCGTCTACGTGGACAAGGTCGAGAGCGATCAGGTCATTAGGTACGCGGCCGGCGTGGGTGACCGGCGGCCGCTCCACGCGACCTCGAGCGGCAAGGTGATCCTCGCCTTCCTGTCGGCCGAGGAGCGCGAGGATATCATGCGCTCGCTGTCGCTGGCCCGCCACACAGACCGGACAGTGACGAGCCTGCCCGCACTTCGGGCATCGCTCGAGGAGATCCGACGTATGGGGGTCTGCGTCACGATCGACGAGTTGGTGCCGGGCGCGTCAGGGATCGCGGCTCCGGTCTTCGACCGTTACGGCCGGGTCGCCGGCGCCTGCGCGATCGGTGGGCCCACGGAGCGGGTCCGCCCGCGGCTGCCGACGCTGGCCACCGAGGTGAAGGCGTTCGCGCGGACCCTTTCGGCGCGGCTCGGCCAACGCCCCCGCGAGGACAATCGCCCCGGTGGCCAGCCCCGCCGGCCGAACCAGGCGGCGTCGAGGCCGCGGTAGGGAACGAGGGTGCGTCACATCGACACAGGCAGCGCGCTTCGCTGGACCGGCACCTGGCGCCGGCGTGGGCGCGCCCTGAGCCTCGGCCTCCTCGGCCTCGTCGTCGTCGTCGCCGGCGCCTACGGTGTCCGACTGTGGCGCTACTGGGATCGTCACGTGTCGACCGACGACGCATTCGTCGAAGCCCACGTCTCGCCGGTGAGCGCGCGGCTGCGCGGAACTGTGCTGCAGGTGCTCGTGCGCGACAACGAAGAAGTCGCGGCGGGCACGCCGCTCGTGCATCTGGACCCGCGCGACCTGGAGGTGAAGGTCGAGCAGGCCCGAGCGGCGCTGGCCACGGCGCAGGGTCAGCTGCGCAAGGCCGCCGCCGGGGTGCCCATGGTGGACGAGTCCACCCGCAGCCAAATCGCTCTCGCCGAGGCCGCCGTGGCCAAGGCCGTGCTGGGCATCGAAAGCGCGCGGAGCGCGGTCGACGAGCGGCGCAGCCAGCTCGTGGCGCGGCGGGCCGCCGTCCAGGCGGCGCAGGCCGATATCACGATGCGCCAGGCGGACTCCGAGCGCGCGGTGGGCGATCGCGGGCGGATACGGGAATTGTTCGAGCGTGCGCTGATCGCGCGTCAGGAGCTCGACCACGCCGACAGCGCGGCGAAGTCGGCGGGCGCGGCCCTCGAAGCGGCGCGACAGCGTCTGGATGTGGCGCGCGCCGAGGTGGCGCAGACCCAGGCCGAGGTGGCGACCCGCGAGGTGACGCTGGAGCAGGCCCGCCGGCAGCACGAGGAGGCGGCCGCGGTCCTGCGCGACGCCCGCAGCCGCCGGGGTGAGGTGACGATCCGCAGCGCGGAGGTGGCCAGCGCCGAGGCGCAACTCGCCGAGGCCCGCGCGACCCTCCGTGAGGCCGAGCTGAACCTTGAGTACATGCAGATCACCGCGCCCATCGCCGGGCGCGTGACGCGGCGGACGGTGGAGGTGGGCCAGGTCGTGCAGCCCGGCCAGCCGCTGCTCGCCATCGTCGATGTCGGCCACGTCTGGGTCATCGCGAACTACAAGGAGACGCAGCTCACCCACGTACGTCCGGGCCAGCGCGTCTCGATCTCCGTCGACACGCATCCCGGTCTCCAGCTCCGCGCCCGGGTGGACTCGATCCAGAGCGGCACTGGCTCGCGTTTCTCGCTCCTGCCGCCCGAGAACGCGTCCGGCAACTTCGTGAAAGTCGTCCAGCGGATTCCGGTAAAGCTCGTGCTGGAGCCGGGACAGAACGGGCACGCGCTCCTCGTGCCCGGCATGTCGGTGGTGCCCGTCATCGAGCTGCGATGAGCCCGCGCGTTCACCGGGCGATCGTCGCCGTCACGACGATGATGGCGACGTTCCTGGTGATCCTCGACGTCACCATCGCCAACGTGGCGCTCGACCACATGCGCGGCACGCTGTCGGCCGGAGTGGACGAGATCACCTGGGTGCTTACGTCGTTCCTTGTCGCCAACGCCATCAGCCTGCCCATCACCGGGTGGTTGACCAACCGGCTCGGCCGGAAACGGTTGTTCATCCTGGCCACGGTGGCTTTCACCCTCACCTCGGCGGCGGCGGGGGCGGCGCCCAGCCTGGCCTTCATCGTGGTCGCGCGCTTGCTGCAGGGGCTGGCCGGGGGGCCGCTCGTGCCGCTCTCCCAGGCGACGATGATCGAGACGTTCCCGACCCGCCAGCGCGGGATGGCGATGGCCGTCTGGGGCATCGGCATCATGTTCGCGCCCATCATCGGGCCGACGCTCGGAGGCTGGATCACCGACAACTGGAGCTGGCGCTGGGTGTTCTACATCAACGTGCCCGTCGGGGCGGCGGCGGTGGTGCTGGCGTGGCTCTTTGTCCCGGAATCCGCGGCGGCTCGACCGGCGGTGCGGCGCGTGGATACACCCGGTCTCATCCTGCTCGTGCTCGGCGTCGGCGCACTCCAGTTCGTGCTCGATCGCGGCCAGCGCGAGGACTGGTTCGCCTCGTCGCTGATCGTGTGGCTCAGCCTGGTGGCGGCAGTGGCGCTTGTCGCGCTCGTCCTGCGCGAGCTGCGGGCGGCCGAGCCGGTGGTAGATCTGCGCGTGCTGCGGCATCCGACGTTTGCGATGGCGACGGCGGCGATGTTCATCATCAGCATCGCGTTCTACGGGATCATGGTGCTCTCACCGCTGTTCACGCAGATCCTCATGGGTTACACGGCGATGCTGGCGGGACTGGTGCTGGCGCCGGGCGGCGTGGCCACGCTGGTCACAATGCCGATCGCCGGCGCCCTCATGAATCGCGTCGATCCCCGCGGGATCATCGTGACCGGCTGCGTGCTGAACGCCTACGCCATGTACCTGATGGCCACCCTCACGCTGGAGGCAAGCTACTGGCAGATCATGCTGCCGCGCTTCATCCAGGGGCTCGGCATCGGCTTCACGTTCGTGCCGCTGTCGACGGTGGCCCTCAGCGCCGTCCCGATGCGCGAGCTGGGGCACGCCTCCGGGCTCTTCAACTTCATCCGGACGGCCGGCGGCAGCATCGGCATCGCTGCGGTCGCGACCCTGCTGGAACGCGGCGCCCAGGCCCACCAGGCCCGGCTCGTGCCCCACGTGAGCCTGTACGATCCCGACGTATGGAATCGCTTTCACACACTGGCCGCGGCCTTCGCCGCGCGCGGGGCCGATGAGGCGACCGCGGAGCGACAGGCGTGGGCGCACCTGTACGCGGTGGTGCAGCGCGAGGCGCTGGCCGTCTCGTTCCTCGACAACTTCTGGCGCCTCGTGTGGATCTTCGCCGCCGTGATCCCGTTCGTCCTCTTGCTCGGCCGGCGGCCACGGATCGGGGAGGCGCCGGCCGACGTCGATCGGCCGGCGGCCATCGTGGAGGGTTGAGCCCGGGACATCACCGTCTGGCGCCCCGGGTCTCGGCGGGGGCGACCCGCCGAGCCAGCACGATCGCAACACCGCCCAGCGTGGCAACAGAGGCCAGCACCAGGCGTGCGGTCAGCGCCTCGGCGAGCAGGATGACCCCGCCGAATGCCGCGATTACCGGAACCGAGAGCTGCACTGTGGCCGCCCGCGTGGCGGTGAGGGTACGAAGCGCCGCATACCAGATGACATAACCTAGGCCGGACGCGATGGCGCCCGAGGCCGCCGCCAAGGCCAGGCCACGCGACGAGCTCTTGATATCGCCCAGGAACACGAGGCTGACGATGAGCACCAACGGCACCGCGTAGATGAAGTTGTTGGCAGTGGCCTCCAGAGGATCGGCCGCGCCCCGGCCCAGCAACGAGTAGATCCCCCAGGCGACTCCCGCAATGGCCATGAGGACGGCCCCCATGGGATCGGGCGCCGTCACGCCCGGTGAGACCAGGTAGACCAGGCCGAGAACGGCCAGCATGAGTCCGGTCCACGACCACAACGGGAACTCCTCGCCGCCCCGCAGCGCCGTGCTGAACATCGTCAGCTGCACGGCGCCAAAGAGAATCAAGGCCCCGGTACCGGCGCTCAGCGAGAGGTACGCGAAGGAAAAGCAGACCATGTAGGTGAATAACATGGCGACCGACCGCCAGTCCGTCGACGAGCGGGCGCGGGCTCGCCAGCGAGGCAACGCGATGAAGCCCAGTGTCACGGCCCCGGAGATCACCCTGACCGTGGCGAAGCTCGCAGCGTCGATGAGCTCCTGTCCCAGAGCAAGTCGGCACAAGAGAGAGTTGGCGGCGAACGCCAGCATCGCGACGACCGTCAACACGAGGGTGCTCGCGCTTGGACCTTGGTTCACGGCCCTCCTTGCCGTCACCGCCTGATTCTAGACCGACAACCCCCTTGACCGGGTGAACGCGACGAGTGTATACGCTCGGCTTATCGCCAGGCGTGAGAAGGAGCGACGATGCCCAACATCCGATTACTGGAGCTGGACGAGATCAAGGATCCGAAGATCCGGGCGCTGATCCATCAGGCCGAGGAGCGGGGGGCGCCCGACCCCAACTTTTTCCGCGTCATGGGCCACGTGCCGGAGCTCTGCACGCGCATGTACGACCTGTGGACGGAGTCGTTCAACCGCGGCCGCCTCGACCACCGGCTGAAGGAGTTGGTGCGAATCAAGATGTCGCGCTACGTCGCGTGTCAGTACTGAGCGAACGTCCGCTCTGCCGCGGCGCGGCAGATAGGCGTGACCGAGGCCGATTTCGACGACGCCGACGACTACGAGCGCTCCACGCGGCTCACGGTGGCCGAGAAGTGCGCGCTCCGCTACGCCGACCAGATGCAGAAGGATCCCCGCGTGATCGGCAAGGCGTGGTACGAGGAGCTGCGGCGTCACTACAGCGAGGCCGAGGTGATGGAGCTCGCCGTGTTCGTGGCCCTGAACCTCGGCTTCCACGCCGTGTTTTCCACCCTCGAGTTCCCGCCGGCCTGGAACCACCTCGGCCCCGGCGGGCGATGGGTGGAGCGAGAGCACGCCGGGAAACCTCTCTGATCGCGGTGAGGAGACGCGGCGGGCTCAGCGCCCAGGTGCGGGAACGTCCGGATCAGACGGTGGTCCGCGCCGGCAGCGCCAGGCGGAACGTCGCCCCCTGCCCCCCGTGGTCCTCGGCCCAGATCCGCCCCCCATGAGCCTCGACGATCGATCGAGCGATGGCCAGGCCCAGGCCGAGGCCTTCTTCCTTCGTCGTGAAGAACGCGTCGAAGAGCTTGGGCAGGCGGTCGGCGGGAACGCCGTGGCCGGTGTCGCTCACCGCGACCTCGACAGCATCGTCCAGCCTGCGAGTTCGCACGGTCAGCTGGCGTTCGTCCGGCTCCACCTGGTCCATCGCGTCCATGGCATTCAGGATCAGATTCAACACCACCTGCTGCAGGCACACCCGATCGGCGGCGATGGCCGGGAGGGACGGCAGGAGCTCCGTGCGCAGCGTGATGCCGCGTCGCCGGGCGTCGCTTTCCACAAGCCGCAGAACGTCGCTGGCGACTTCGTTCACGTCGAGGGCTTGCTGCTCCAGTGGCCGCTTGCTGGCCAAGGCCCGAAGCCGGTTGATCACGTCTCCGGCCAGGCGCCCGGCGTCGCGGACGTCGATGAAGATCTCGCGAAGCTCGGTCACCTCGTCCGGACTGGCTCCGCCGCCCAGCCGGCGAAGTCCGGCGCTGGCATTACTGATGATGGACGTGAGCGGCTGATTGATCTCGTGGGCGATCGACGCCATCAGCTCACCCACCAGGGCCAGGCGCGAGGCGTGGGCCAACTCGAGACGCGCCGCCCGCAACTCCTCCTCGGCGTGCTTGCGTTCGGTGACGTCGCGGCAGGTGTAGAGCACCCGGGCTCCCTGGATCGAGACCTCCTTGAGGTGAATGAGGAGCGTGCGGCGCTCGCCTGACTTCGACGTGATCTCGCGCTCGATATTCCTGATTTCGCCCCGCGCTGCGAGCTCGGCGCGATCGAACAGGTCCTCGCCGAGCAGCCGGCTGATGTGGGTCATGGCCTGCACTTCGTCCGGCACGTACCCGAAGATCACATCGACGTTCGGGCAGATGAACGTGAAGTGCCCCTCGTCATCGGTGAGAAACACCGCATCGGAGATGGAGCTGAGAGTGACACGATGCAGTTCCTCCGACTCGCGTAGCGCCTGATAGGCGCGCTCCCGGCCCCCGTTGGTGGACTCGCTCATGGCCGGGGATCGTGCGCTGGCCCCGGCCCCGAGTCAAGGCACAGCGCTGGTTGACCGTTTCCCTGAGCCCGGGTAGCCTGCCTCCATTCACGCGTGGTAGCCTGCGCAACCTGTCAAGCCCGGGACGAGGCCGGGGTAGAGGACAGAAGATTCTGGCCCAGGGCACCGACTGGCGGTTCCTCAACGAGCTGAAGAAGGAGCTGAAGGACTGATGGCGCGTACCGGCAAAGACTACCTCGCGGGACTGCGGGAACAGCCCCGCCAGGTCTATCTGGGGGGCCAGCGAGTCAACGACGTCACGACCTTCCCCGGTCTTGCCAGTGGCGCCCGTTCCGTGGCCGCCCTCTACGACATGCAACACGACCCGGCGCTGCGAGACGCGATGACGTACCCGTCTCCCACCAGCGGCGAGCGCGTCGGCCTCTCGTTCATCACCCCGAGAACCGCCGATGACCTGGCCCGGCGACGGGTGATGATGTCCCACTGGGCGCACACCAGCTTCGGCATGATGGGCCGCACGCCGGACTTTCTCAACGTCAGCATCATGGCCATGGCCGGCGCCGGCGATTACTTCGCCCGGAACCGCGCGGCGTTCAAGCAGAACATCGTCAACTACTACGAGTACGTCCGGGAGCGGGACCTGGTCCTCACCCATACCCTGGTCAACCTGCAGCGCAATCGCGCTCCCCTGGGCACTTCCCTGGAAGATCGGACGGACGTGGCCCTGTCGGTGGTCCGGGAGACCGACACTGGACTTGTGGTTCGTGGCGCCCGCGTCCTGGCAACGCTGGGCCCCCTGGCCGACGAGATCGCCGTGTATCCGGCGAGGTCCCACCGGCTGCCGGGCACGGCCCTGGACCATCACGCCTTTGCCTTCGCCCTCCCCTGCGGGGCGCCAGGCCTGCGGTTCCTCTGCCGCGAAAGCTATGATCTGGGCCGCTCCCACTTCGATCACCCGCTGGGCTCTCGCTTCGAGGAGATGGATGCCATCGTCTTCTTCGACGACGTGCTGGTGCCCTGGGAGCGGGTCTTCCTGTACGGCGACACCGACCTCTGCAACAATCTCGCGCAAGCTACGAACCAGTACATGCATTCCGGGCACCAGGTGGTGACCAAGAACGTGGCCAAGTGCGAGTTCGTCGTGGGGCTGGCCAACCTCGTGGTCAAGACGCTCGGCTCGGAGAGCATCCCCCAGGTGCAGGCCATGCTGGCGGAGCTCATCGAACACCTCGAGGTGACGAAAGCGCTGCTATGTGCCGCCGAGGTGAATGCCGAGCTGGATCAGTGGGGGGTGATGTGTCCGGCGCGGGCCCCGATTACCGTCGCCCGCAACCTGTTCATCCGCATGTATCCGCGGATGGCGGAGATCATTCAGCTCCTGGGATCCAGCAGCCTGATGGCGCTCCCGGCCGAGGTCGACTTCTCGGGGCCGCTGGGCAAGGAGATCGAGAAGTACCTGGAGACGGATACCGCCAATGCCCGGGAGCGAGTGCAGCTCTTCCACCTGGCCTGGGACCTGGCCTGTAGCGCCTTCGGCTCGCGCCAAGTGCTCTATGAGCGCTTCTTCCAGGGTGACTGGATGCGGAATGCAACCCTCCTCTGCAACACCTATGATGTCGAGCCCCTCGTGCAACAGGTGCGGCGGTTCATGGCGCGATGACGCTTTCTGGTCGCCGGCTGACTCAGGCCCACCACTCGCGGGGGCGCCGGCGTCGGTGAAGCTGCACTGCTCGCAGGGGCTGAAGTAGCGCGCGGGGCGCTCTCTCTCCGGGTTAAGCGTCGGGTACGCGCGTCGATTGCCAGGCGATCAGGCGTCAGGAGGCCTCCGTGAATGCGCGCCTGGCGCTCGCGCGGATCGCCGAAGCATACCCGATGTCGGCCGTTGACGGGCCCGCGAATGCGGCAGTATTGTTAGTCGGGAGTACTGGTCGTGCCAGGGGCGTTCCGCAAGGAAATCGCTGTGTTCCTCAGGGACTGTCCGGGCGCAGTCTGTTCGGAGTGCATCGCCACGGCCCTCGCGCTGCCGTCCCGGCAAGTCGCCATCACGACGCTCGGCCTGGATAGCCGCGGAGGGTTCGTCATGGAGTCTGACGAGCCTTGCTCGAGGTGCGGCATCCGAGGGCGTGTGATCCGGGCCGTGGCCGAACAGCCCCCGTAGTCGCCCCCGCGTGGTAGGAGCGATGTCCGGTCAGTTCGTTGCTTTCTGCCCGCGGTGTAATGGGGAGACGGCCCACAAGGTGTGTTTCATCTCCGATCACCGAGATTGCGTCGTGTGCCTCTGGTGCCGAGCCCATCATCTGCCAACTGCGAGCCGGTGAGCGCCTCAACGTCTGACTCGGGAGGGTGCAACGAGCGTTCGGTTGGAGTTTGACCCAGGTCCCGGTTGCATCGACAATTTGCCCCATGACGTCTGATGCCTCTCGCCGCTGGACCCGATGGCTCCCGCCGTTCGTCACCGGGGTCCCGTTCCTCGTCACCGCTGCGGTGGTGGCGGTCCTTGCTGTGGCATATACGCTCGCCGGTTTCTTTCTCCTGCCCCGGCTGATCACCACCTACGTGCCCAGGTACGTCCAGGAGCGGCTCCAGCGGCGGGCCGAGATCGGCGAGGTCCGGCTGAACCCGCTCCTGTTCAAGCTGGAGATCAAGCACTTCCGCCTGCAGGAGGCGGACGGGCGGCCCCTGCTGAGCTTCGACCGCCTCTTCGTCGATTTCGAGCTCTCGAGCCTGTTCCGGATGGCGTGGACCTTCGCCGAGATCCAGCTGGAGGCTCCTCGCCTGAACGTGATCCTGGCCCGGGATGGCCGGCTGAATCTGGCCGAGTTCCTGGACGCCTTTCCCCGGAGCGAGCCGGCTCCGCGACCGGCGGCGCCGCCGCGGATGGTGTTGCAGCACGCGGCGGTGCAGGGAGGCTCCATGTCTTTCACCGACCTCTCGAGACGAGCGCCGCAGGCCGCGATGTTGGAGCCCATCAACGTCGAACTCCGCGACATCACGACATTGCCCGAGCGCCGGGGTCCCCACGCGATCGCCGCGACATTGGTCGGGGGTGGCGTGGTGAGCTGGGAGGGCGAGATGTCCCTTGTCCCGCTCGGCTCCACCGGCCACCTGGAGCTCCGGGGCTTCCCGGTGGCGACTGCCTGGCGCTTCGTCCAGGAAAACATCGCGCTGGCCGAGCCGGCTGGTCTGGTCGACGGCGATGTGCACTATCAGTTCGCCTATCGGGACGGGGTCACGTCGCTGAGGGTGGAGGGCGTCGAGGTCGCGGTGGCGGGGCTCGTCCTCACCCAGCGAGGGGACAGGGCGCCACTGCTCGCTCTGGAGCGGATCCGCCTGACCGGGGGACAGGGCGATCTCATCACGCGCGAGTTGACGGTGTCGGAGATCGCTCTGGGCCGTGGTCGCCTGGCTGCCACGCTGGCCCGGGACGGCACCGTGAACTGGCAGAGGCTGGTGATCGCTGCTCCGAAAGCGGCTCCCGCGGCTCCTGGGCCCGTCACGGAGACACGCCCCTGGCGCCTCGCGATCGAGAAGGTGCGGGTCGAGGAGCTCGCGCTGTCCTTCGTCGACCAGAGCCGCGCCACTCCGCTCGGGGTCGACGTCGCCGGCCTGACCCTCGATCTCTCCGCACGACTCGAGAGTCATCCTACGAGTCCGGCCGGCGCGGTCGAGGGGCTGGGCCTGACCCTCGCGGGTGTGGCGGTGCGCGAGGCCACCGGCAAAACGCCTCTGGTCTCGCTTGACCAGATCGCCGTGGAGGGTGGCCGTATCGATCTGGCCGCGCGGCAGGTCGCCGTCGCCCGGGTCGCGGTGACCGGCGGGGTCACCACAGTGGTGCGTGCCCCCGACGGTTCTCTGCCCCTGGTGACGATGCTGGGCCCGGCTGATCAGGGCAAGCCCGCCCCGGCTCCAGCGCCCGCTCGGCCGCCGCCAACGGCCAGGCCCTGGTCGGTCTCGCTGGGGAGGTTCGACCTCGCCGGCCACCGCGTCACGATCGCCGACCAGAGTGTCACTCCTGCCTTCGCGCTCGGGATCGAGGGGATCAGGGCCGGCATCCGAGACGTGCGCAGCGACGGCAAGAAGCCGTTCCCCTTCGACGCGAGCTTCCGCGTCGCACAGGGAGGCCGCTTCACGGTCAAGGGGCAGGTGGCGCCAGACGGACGCGCGGCCGAGGCCAGGCTGGCCCTCGCTCAGCTCGCCCTCACCCCGGTCCAGCCCTACATCGCCAGGGCCCTCGCCGCGGTGCTCCGCTCGGGCGAAGCATCCACGACCGGGCGGCTGACCTACCGCGGAGGCCGCGATCGCACTGCGGTCACCTACACCGGCTCGGCCGACATCGACCGTATGCTCGTGGTCGAGGAGACCACCGGTGAGCCCGTGGTGGCCTGGAAATCACTGCACGCCGGGAGACTCCGGTTCGGGCTCGCCCCCGATCGTCTGGAGATCGACGAGGTGCGAGTAGCCGGGCTGGACGGCAGACTGGTGATCTTCAAGGACAAGAGCGTCAACCTGGCCAAGCTGGTGAAGCTGCCCGCCACCCCCCCCGGCACTCTGGCGGCGAGCGGCCCGGCGGCGGCTGGAAGCGACGCCGCCTCCGACTTCCCCGTCGTCGTCGAGCGGGTGCGTGTCGACGACAGCGCGATGAGCTTCGCCGATCTCAGCCTGGTCCTGCCGTTCGCCACTCGCGTGCACACGCTGAATGGCGTGGTGATCGGTCTCGGGTCGGACGCGGCAACCCGGGCGACGGCGAAGCTCGACGGCCGGGTGGACGAGTTCGGGCTGGTGAAGGTGGACGGCGCGCTCAGCGCGTTCCATCCCAAGGTTTTCACCGACATCATGGTGATCTTCCGCAGCGTTCCCATGTCCACGCTGTCGCCCTATACCGCCACGTTCGCGGGGCGCCGGATCCAGGCCGGCACCATGGACCTGGATCTGCAATACAAGATCGACCGGAGCGCCCTCGTGGGCGAGAACAGAGTCGTTCTGCAGCAGCTTCAGCTCGGCGATCGGGTGGACAGCCCGGGCGCGATGCGCCTGCCCCTGGATCTCGCCATCGCCATCCTGAGCGACGCGGGGGGACGGATCGACATCGCGCTCCCGGTGCGGGGCAACGTCGACCATCCCGAGTTCAGCTACGGCCACCTCATCTGGCAGGCGCTCGTCACCCTGATCACCAGGGTCGTGACGTCCCCGTTTCGGGCCCTGGGCGGGCTGTTCGGCGAGGACGCGGAGAGCCTGCAGACCATTGCCTTCGAGGCGGGCCGCGACACCGTGCTGCCCCCCGAGCGGCAGAAGCTGACGCGGGTGGCCGAGGTGCTCGCCAAGCGCCCACGCCTCAAGCTCACGGTGCATGGCGGCTACGAGCCGAAGGTGGACGGCGAGGCGCTACGCTCGCTCGGCGTGCGCCAGGCCCTGGCCCGGCGCCTGGAAGTGAAGCTGAAGCCTGGCGAGGACCCGGGCCCGGTGGCCTTTGACCACGCGAACACCCAGCGCGCGCTGGAGGCGGTGCTGACCGAGCGCGGGGGCGACAGCGCCATCGAGGAGTTCCGGGCGGATTACGAAAAGAGCACGGGCCAGAAAGCTCAGCGCGTCAATCCCGTGCTGGCGCTCGTGGGACGGGGCAGCCCCGATCGCGCTTTCTACGAGGCGCTGTTCCGGCGGCTGGTGGAGACGACCCCGCTGACCGATGCCGAGGTGACCGCGCTGGGCCAGCGCCGGGGCGAGGCTACGGCTCGTGTGCTGAAGGAGCGCGCCGGGACGGGCGCGGTGCGTGTGGAGGTGGGCACCACCGAGGCCGCCGACCGCGCCGAGCGGAACGCCGTGCCCACCCGTCTCGAGCTCGGCGCGGTCGGGTCGTGAGGCGACCGGAGGCTACCTGACGCTCCACGCCTCCTCGAAGGTGGCCCGGTGCGCCGCCGGGATGGGAGAGACGAAGAGCGAGATCACCACGAACAGGGCCACGTTCACGAGCAGGGCGAAGAATCCCGCGGCCGGCGCCCCGCCCACGTTGATGGGTGGCGGCGTCGAAGCGATGAAGGTGTAAAAGGTCCCGATCAGCACTCCCGCGGCCCAGCCCACCTCGGCCCCGAGCTTGGAGGCCCGCTTCCAGTACAGGCCGCCGATCAGCACGGGCAGGAACTGCATGTGGTACATGTTGACCAGCTTGATCAGCTCCCACACGTAGGGCGGCCGGGCCAGGGCGATCCAGATCGATAGGACGCCGAAGACGGCGATGGCCCACCGGCCGATCCGGATGAGCTGGCGCTGGCTGATGTCCGGCTTGATGTAGCGGCGGATGATGTCCTTGCTGAGCATGGCATCCGCCCCGACGAGACCGGAGTCGAGCGTGGACATCCCACAGGCCCACACCACCACGACCATCCAGGCCATGAGCCAGGGCGCCGTCTGCTGGATCGTGATCAGAATGGCCTGATCCAGCGGCTTGCCGGGGCCGGCGACCTGGTAGCTCGCCATGCCCAGCAGAGCGAAGATCGTGGTCATCAGCAGGAGCGCCCCGCCGGTCAGCAGCACGTTCCTCCGGAAGGCGTCCAGGCTGCGGATGGTGTACATCCGGGTCATCCGGTCGGACAGCACCAGGGGATGGGAGAACATGAACACGAACCAGCCGAGGAAGAGGCCGTAGCTGACGGCATCGAAGGAGTGCATGGTCATCTTGGGCGGCAGGCTGTCCATCAGCTTGGGGTAGCCGCCCACCGCGTAGAGAATGGCGGCCACGGCCACGACCCCGAAGAGCAGCGACACCACCCCCTGGAAGACGTCGGTGTAGATCACCGCCCGCATGCCGCCATAGAGGGTGTAGGCCGTGCAGAACACCATCAGGAGGAGCACACCCCAGATGTAGGGCAACCCGGCGAACCGCTCGAGGATCGTTCCCATGGCAACCGCGTTCGAGGCGAAATAGGGGATGAGGAAGATGATGCTTCCCACCGCCCCGAACAACCGGAGGAACTCGCTCCGGTACAGATCCCCGTAGAGGTCCTGCGGGGTGCTGTAGTGGAACTTCTTGCCCACCGGCCAGAGCCGCTTGCCGACGAACCAGAGGGCGAACACCATGCCGGCGTAGGCGAAGCCGTAGCCCAGGAAGTTCACCCCGTGCTGATAGAAGAACCCCACCGTGCCCAGGTAGATGCCCCCGGACATGACGGTGGCCAAAATGGTCATCGTGTTGGCGAAGGGGCCCACGCTGCGGCCTGCGACGTAGTAGTCCTCCTCCGTCTCGACCCCGGTGCTGTACTTCCAAGCGATCCAGGCAGTGATGAGGAGATAGGCGATCAGCCAGATGAAGATGTAAGTCGGCGAGCCCCAGTTCATCGTCCGGCCTCCTCGCGCGTGATGCGCGCCAGCAGCCAGAGGCCGCAGATTCCGATCACCACGTACCAGAGGATTGGCAGGTAGGGGTGGGCGATGATCGGGTTCATGGGAGTGGTGAATACCAGGATGAAGAAGACGATCAGGAGCCAGCCGTTGACGGTGAGCCTTCCATCCTTGCGCATGGCGCTACCTCCCCTCCGCCGCTCGGGCACCGGGCCACGTCTTCCTCGCAGAGCACCGCTGGCGCCCCCACCGGGCGCCGGCGTCTCAGCGATTTGCGGTCAATGGTCTTTGCTCGTGGCGATCGGAGCAGCCGAGGCCGGACCAAGGCCCGCCCAGGCGCGCGCCCCTGTCACGTCTTCCCGGGAGTGCGCGGGTAGAGCAATAGCGCCGTGTCGCCGGTGTGTCAAGACGGGTGGGAAGCGCGAGTGCCCGAATCGATGCCATCCTGGCCGTCGACCGGGCGAACTGTCGCGGCGATATTCGAGCCCCGATGCTTGATCGTCGGCGTCCCCTGACGACAGCCTGACCCAGGCCTATTTCTCTCGTTCGTCCTGCTGGTGAGCGCCGGGTATGCCTGCTCGCGGACGATGACCGCGGAGTTCGACCGGCACGTGCTGGCGTTTCTGGACTCAAACTGACCGGCGGCCGGTCAGGTCCTCCGTGTGGATAATGTCACTCGTCACGCAACGGACGTGATGAGTCGCCCTGCTGTCCTTCTAATATCTCGGAATGCTTGGGCCTCGGTAATTGAGGAATGTGGCATCGGCTGTGCACTCCGCTTTGTCTCGGGCGGCAAAGCAACCGGGTGGGCGCTTCCGCGCGGCAGACAACCCGTCACCCAGGAGGGGGCACAGCTCATGATGCGACTTTGGCAGAGGCAAATTGGCAACAGACGAGGTTTCACTCTGATCGAGCTGATGATCGTCATCGCGATCATCGGCATCCTGGCGGCCATCGCTATCCCGATGTACGCCAACATGCAGGCCCGGGCCCGCGTGGCCAAGGCCCAGTCCGACCTGCGCGGTATGTACTCGGCGCTGACCGCG
>DATIAY010000108.1:0-14203 GCA_035457825.1 Candidatus Methylomirabilota bacterium | reverse complement strand
CGGGCGCGGGTCATCAAGACCTCGACCTCGGCGTAGCTGGTGACGTCGGTAGGCAGGACCAGCGCGCGTCGCCCGACCATCGTGATTTGATGCCCCGTCTCTTCCAGATCGGGCTTGGAGCGGGCCGCCAGGGCCACGTCGGCGCCCGCCCGGGCCAGGGCTACGGCCATGGCGCGGCCCAGGCCCCGACTGGCGCCGCTGACCACGGCCACCCGGCCCGCCAGCGTGGTCACCGATAGAGCTCCTCGAGCGCCTGACGGTACTTGTCGGTGACCACCTTGCGTTTGACTTTCAATGTGGGCGTGAGCTCGCCGCCCTCCTGGCTGAAGTCGTTGGCCAGGATGGAGAACTTCTTAATCTTGGCGTACGACTGCAAGTGGGTGTTCTTCTCCTCCACGATCCGCTCCACCCGCTCGACGACCCGGGGATGCTTGACGAGCACGGCGGGATCGCTGGCCAGGATCCCCTGCTCCTGGGCGAACTTCTGCAGCTCCTCGGGATTCACCGTGATCAGCGCCACCGGGTAGGGCCGGCGGTCGCCGTATACCATGGCCTGGCTCACGAAGGGGTCGGCCTTCAGGAGATTCTCGATGTTCTGCGGCGCGATGTTCATGCCACCCGCGGTGATGATCAGGTCCTTCTTCCTGTCGGTGATGAAGAGGAAGCCGTCGGCATCGAGGTGGCCGATGTCCCCCGTGTGGAACCAGCCGTCGGGCTCGAAGACTGCGCGAGTGGCCTCGGGCTGCTTGAAGTACCCGCGCGTGGCGATATTCGCCCCGCGGGCCAGGATCTCGCCGTCAGCCGCGATCTTCAGCTCGACGCAGGACAACGGGCGCCCCACCGAGCCGAATTTGAAGCTCTGCGGCCGGTTGGAGGTGAGCACCGGGCAGGTCTCGGTCAGCCCATACCCCTCCAGCACGAGGATGCCGGCGGCGTGGAAGAACTCCGCGATGTCGCGGGAGAGCGGGGCCCCGCCGCTCACCGCCCACTGCAGGCGTCCGCCCAGAGCCGCGTGGAGCTTGGCGAAGACCAGCTTGTGGGCGATGCGATGGCGCAGGGCCAGCCCGGGAGGAACCGGCTTGCCCGCCTGCTGCAGCCGGCTCACGGCCCGCCCCACCCCGATGGCCCAGTTGAAGATGCGCTTCTTCAAGGGTGAGCCGGCGGCCACACCGGCGAGGATCTTCGCGTAGACCTTCTCGAAGACGCGGGGCACCGAGCAGATGAAGTGCGGGCGCGTCTCCCGGAGGTTCTCGCCCACCTTGTCCAGGTTCTCGGCGAAGGCCGTCGTGAGCCCCTCGAAGGGGCCAACGAACGACTCGAGTCGCGCGAAGGAGTGCGCCAGGGGCAGGAACAGCAGGTGCACCCAGCCCTCCTCCACGCGTCGGTCCTTGCCCGCCCCGTTGAGCGCGGCCATGTGGTTGCCGTGGGTCTGCACCACGCCCTTGGGGGGCCCCGTTGTGCCCGAGGTGTACACGATGGTCGCGACGTCCTCGGGCCGCGTGGAGCCCAGGCGCTCGGCCAGCGTCGACTGCAGCGCCGCGCTCCGGTCCCGCCCCAGCCGCCGCAGCGCCTGCCAGGTGAGGATCATCTCGGGCGGCTGGGTGGCCTCGTAGCCGGTGATGACGACGATGTGCTCGAGCCCCGGCATCCGGGGCCGCGCATCCAGGGCCTTGGCCAGCTGGGCCGGGTCCTCGACGATCAGCGTCCTGGCCTGGGAGTCGTTGATGACGTAGGCGATGAGCTCCGGCGGATACGACGGATAGATGGGCACGGTGACGCAGCCGGCGCTGAGGATGGCCATGTCCGCTTGCACCCACTCCACCCGGCTGGCCGAGAGCAGGGCCACCGCGTCGCCCTTCTGGCGTCCGAGCGCGATCAGCCCCAGGGCGAGCTCCTGCACGATGTCGCCCGCCTGCCGCCAGGTCAGGGTCTGCCAGACACCATCGCGCTTGAACTGCTGCGCCGGTCGGTCGGCGCTGCGCTGGACTCTGCTCCAGAACATCCGCGCCAGCGTGTCGTCCGCCATGGGCTCGCCTCCCGGAATGCCGTGTATTCAAAAAACCGTACCACGGTGCCGATTAACGCATCGCGCTAAATCCCTTGACAAACCTGACGCATCGCGTTAATCTCCCGCCCAGTGGCATTCGAGACGACTCGGGAGGGTAACGGCATGCAGGACGCAACGAAGACTCAGGAGCTGTTCGGACAGCTCGCCGGCAAGACGATCGACGTGCTGACGGTGTGGGCGGAAGCCAACCAGCGCCTCCTGCGCGAGCTGGTCGAGCTCGGCACGGGCGCGGCCAGGGAGGGTGTGCGGGTGTACGCCGAGCTGTCCCGGAGCGCCGTCGACTCGCTGCGGGAGAGCCAGTACGCGCAGCAGGCCGCCCGCCGCGCGGAGGAGGGCGTGCAGGTGCTCACGCGATCGGCGGAGCGGCTGCAAGTCGAGGCTGAGCAAGCCGGGCGGTCCATCAAGGAATCACTGGCCGGCGCGGCGGCAAAGGTGCGGGACATCTGCGCGGCGGGCTAAGGCCCGCCGGCCTCACTTCTCGGTGCGCCGTTTCTCCAGCCGTTCCTCCAGCGAGCGCAGGCGCTCGCGGAGGGCGGCCACCTCCTGACGCAGACGGTCGGCCTCGCCCTCGGCTTCCCGCTTGGGCTCGCCGCGTCCGGCGGGAGCGGTCCAGCCGGCTCGCGTCGACCACTCCCGGAAGACCCGCTCCATCTCCCGCTGGTTCGACACGATCCCTTCCAGGCTCGAGCGCATGGTGCGTTGGACGAAGTCCTGCCAGGCCTCGCCGTGCTTGATGAGCTGGTGCAGGAACGCCGCCGGCAACGCGCTGCGGTGGTTGCGCTCGTTTTCCAGGATGATCTGGGTCAGCGTCACCGAGGTGAGATCTTCGCCGGTGGCAGCGTCGACGACGGACATCTCCTTGCCGGCCCGGATCATCTCCTCGATCTCTTCAAGGGTGACGTAGCGGCTCTCCTGAGTGTCGTAGAGCTTGCGGTTGGAATAGCGCTTGATCACGTACGCCATCACACTTCCTCGTCGCATCGAGTCTAACACTGCGCGTCAATCGCAACAAGACACACCGGGTGTACTCTGAGCCTTTCAGGCTAGGGGAGGTCTCGATGAAGCTCAAGAATCGCACCGCCCTCGTGACCGGAGCCTCCCGCGGGATCGGACGCGCCGTCGCCCTGGCCCTCGCCGACGAGGGTGCCGACGTCGCCGTGAACTATGTCTCCAACGAGGCGGCGGCGATGGACGTCGCCCAACACGTCACCAAGCTGGGCCGCCGGGCCATCCTGGCCCGGGCCGACGTGAGCGACTATCCCGACACGTTCCGCATGGCCCAGGACGTGCTGAAGGAGTTCGGCCACCTGGACATCCTGGTCAACAACGCCGGCATCACGTCCGACAAGACCTTTCAGAAGATGGACCACGCGGCGTGGCGCAAGGTGCTCGCCATCAATCTCGACGGCGTCTTCAACTGCACCAAGGTGTTCATCGACCAGATGCTCGCGCGGAATTATGGCCGGGTGGTGAACATCACCTCGGTCATCGGCCAGATCGGCAACTTCGGCCAGGCCAACTACGCCGCCTCCAAGGCCGGCGTGGCCGCCTTCACCAAGTCCCTGGCCAAGGAACTGGCCGGGAAGGGCGTGACCGTCAACGCCGTCGCGCCAGGCTTCATCGAGACCGAGCTGGTGGGGGCCATTCCCGAGCGCGTGCGCACCCGGCTGCTCGAGCAGATCCCGCTCAAGCGCTTCGGGACGGCTGAAGAGGTCGGGCGGGCCGTGGTCTACCTCGTGTCGCCCGACGGCGACTACGTCACCGGCGCCGAGCTCTCCATCAATGGCGGTCTGTTGATGTAGCTCATCGCGTCAGCTCGTAGCGGACGGACGTTGGCGAGGGCATCACCCAGGCTTCCCCCGAGAGCACCTCTTCACCCCGCTGATTCGAGCACACCGTCGCCAGCCGGATGCGGTTGCGGGCGGGGATCACCTCGAGGACCTCGACCCGGGCGGTGATGGTATCGCCGACCTTCACGGGCCGGATGAACTTCAGGCTCTGCGAGAGGTAGATCGCGCCCGGGCCGGGGAGCCGGGTGCCGATGACTCCGGAGATCAGCCCGGCCGTGAACACTCCGGGGGCGATGGGCTCGCGAAACGCGGTGCCGGCGGCGAACTGCGCGTCGCTGTGAATGGGATTATAGTCGCCGACGGCGCTTACGAACTCGCTGATGTCGGCGGCCTCCACCCGCCGCGACAGCTCGGCGTGGTCCCCCGGCTGCAGCTCGCCGATCGTCTTGCCGATCATCAACGCTCCCTCGGGATCGCTCCCCCTTCGTGGCGCACCAGCATGAGCCCGAGCGCATCGAGCTTCTTGACGATCTCCTTCAGGGAGTCCTCCATCCGCTCGACCCGCTCGTCGAGCTCCACGACCTGCCCGGCCAGCGCGCTGAGCTGCGTGCGGGAGGCGAGGTTGAGGGTCTGCAGCGCCGTGTCCAGGGACTGGTCCATCGTCTTGCGGGCCGGCGCGTACGCGGCCAGCCACTGGTCGAGGTACCGGCCCAGGAGCTGGGCGAAGGCCTCGCTGTTCATAGCCTGGCCCAGGGCCCGTGACCAGGCCTCGATCGACTCGTCGAGGAACTGCTTCCAGTGGGCGCCGACGTCCGGACTCATCGGCGTCTGCGCGAACATCCGCGCCCACGCCTGGACCCACTGGTCGACGAGCGGGCGCCAGAAGGTTGCCGGATCCGGGGGCGACGTGGGGGCCTGGCCGAGCATCTTGGCCCAGGCCTGAGCACCCTCCTCGAACTGCTTCTTCCAGAGGTCGAAGAGCTGCTGCGACGTGTCAGCCATCCCACTCTCCATCGTAGTGCAGATGACGCTTCGCGCCAAGATGTCTGACGCGGCGCCTCAGTCGGACCGGGAGGCCAACCACGCGGAAACCTTGGGCCAGCAGTGCCGCGATGCGCCCCGACCGGCAATGAGCGAGATGTGACCGCCCGGCAGCTCGACGTACTCCTTGTCTCGGCTGGCCACGGCGTCCATCAGCGCGCGCACGCACTCGGGCGGAGCGATGTAGTCTTCCTTGGCGCCGACCACGAAGATCGGGCACCGGATGGCGGCCAGGCGGACGGGGCGCCCGGCCAGCCGCAACTCGCCCCGGAAGAGCCGGTTGTCCTGGTAGTAGTCGCGCACCCACTCGCGGAAAAACTCGCCCGGGAACGCGACGTACTCGTTGGCCCACCGGCTCAGCGCGTTGAAGCCCTCCACGTACTTGTCATTCCACAGATTCCACCAGAGGTTGAGATTCATCGACAGATCCATGGTGGGCTTGAGCAGCTTGAAGCCCGCCTTCACCAGCTCGGCGGGTACCGTGCCCAGCGTGTCCACGAAGCGGTCGACGTCGAAGTACTTCTTGTCGAGCCAGAGGCCGAAGAGACCGACCCGGGCGAAATCGATCGGGCCCGCCATGTTGATGAAGTTCCGGACGGGGGCCTCGGGCTGCCAGCCCAGATAGGAGGCCGAGAGCGGCGCGCCCATGCAGTAGCCCAGCAGACTGAGCTGGCTGGCCTCCGCGCGCTCCAGGGTCTTGTCGATCATCCGGGGCAGGATCCGGGTCACACATTCTTGCAGCGTGAGGCGGTCGTCTTCGGGACCGAAGACGCCCCAGTCCAGGAGGTAGAAGTCGAAGCCCTGCTCGGTCATGTGTTCGATGAAGCTGGCGCCGGGCAGCAGGTCGAAGATGTAGGGCCGGCTGATCCCCAGATTCGGCACGAACAGCACGGGCGTCCGGTGCCGGCGCGCCGACTCGTACCGGAACAACCGTGACTTGTTCCGGCGGTACACCTCCTGCCGGGGCGTCTGGCCCGTGCGCGGCTCCCGTCGGGGCGCCATCAGCTCGGCGAGGTTCTGCATCCGCCGGACGTTGCGGGTGAGCTCCTCCTGCCAGCGCTGCTCCGTCATCGTCCTTCCCTGCCCTACATCGAGAACATCGACCCGAGCTTCATGGCCAGCCCCATGTCGCCCTTGAGCTTGAGCTTGCCCGACATGAACAGCATCTGCCCGGTCTGCTTGCCCGAGACCATGTCCAGCCAGTCCTGGGCGGCCATAGAGAGCGTGAGGTTCGGGCTCGCGGCCGCACCCGACTTCACGGTGCAGGCCCCGTCCTTGATCGTCGCGTTCCAGGTCCCGCCGCCATCTCCGGAGATGTCGTACTGGATCACGGCGTTGGTTCCGGTGGCCTTGTCGGCGCGGAACCGGCTCGCCATCTGCTCGAAGACCTCGTGCACGGTAGCCATGAGACGCCTCCTCTAGAAGGTGAAAAGATCCATGCCCCCGGTGACAGGCAACACGGCCCCGGTGATGTAGCGCGCCGGCTCCGAGCACAGGAAGGCGATCGCGTGGGCGACCTCGTCCGGCTCTCCCTCTCGCTGCATGGCCACCCGCTTCACCATGCGATCGTACAGCGGCGAGAGCTTGGCATTGGGGCCGACGATGCCGGGCGCGATGACATTGCAGGTGACGTTGTGGCGGGCCCCTTCCAGGGCGACCGACTTGGCGAACCCCACCACGCCCATCTTGGTGGTGGCGTACGCGGTCTGCCCGAACCCGCCCATGAGGCCGGCGATGGAGGCCATGCACACGATCCGGCCCCAGCGCCGCTCCCGCATCCCCGGGAAGACGGCCTTGGTGACGTTGAAGGTCCCGGTGAGGTTGATGGCCAGGTTGAGCTCCCAATCCTCCAGCCGGGTGTCCTTGAGCTGGCCCACGGTGTAGATGAAGCCGGCGTTGTTGACGCAGATCGAGACCGGTCCCAGGTCGCGCTCCACGGCGGCCGTCACCTCGGTGACGCGCGCGGCGTCGCGCACGTCGCAGGCGTAGCCTCGCGCTACTCCACCGGCGGCGGTGACCCCGTTCGCCGCCTCCTCCGCGCCCTCGGCATTGAGGTCGAGGACGGCGACCCGGCAGCCCTCCGCGGCCAGGGCCTCGACATCGGCACGGCCCAGGCTCCGGGCGCCTCCCGTCACCATCGCCACGCGGTCGCGGATGCCCAGGTCCACGCTCAGCGCCCCTTGAACTCCGGCTCGCGCTTCGCGAAGAACGCCTGGATGCCCTCCGCCGCATCCTCGGTGCGCAGGGTCTTGAGGAAGGCCCGGGCCTCGATCTCCAGCGCCTGATCGATGGGGGCCTCCAGACCGTCGTCCACGACCTCGATGATGAGGCGCGTGGCGATCGGCGGGCGCTTGGCGATCTGCCGGGCCAGAGCCTTGGCATCGCCCAGGGTTGCGCCCTCCTTGCTCAGGCGATTCACGAGCCCCAGGGCCAGACACTCCGGGGCCGGAACCTGGCTGCCGAGGATCATGAACTCCAGCGCCTTCGTCCTTCCGATGAGACGGGTCATGCGCTGGGTCCCCCCGAAGCCCGGGATGATGCCCAGGTTCGATTCGGTCTGGCCCATGCGGGCCGACTCCTTGAGCAGGCGGAAGTGGCAGGCCATAGCGATCTCGCAGCCGCCGCCCAGGGCGTGACCGTTGATCGCCGCGATCACCGGCTTGGGGAAGCGCTCGATGCGCCGGAGCACACCGTTGCCGAAACGGATGAAGGCGTCCACACTGCCGCCCGCGAAGGCCGAGCCGAGGTCGGCGCCGGCGCAGAAGATCCGCTCACCGCTGCCGGTGATGATCACGGCCCGGACCGTCTCGTCGTGCTCCACCGACGCCAGCGCCTCGTTGAGCTCCTGCACGAGGCGCTCGCTGATGGCGTTGGCCGGTGGCCGGTTGAGGGTGATCACCACGAAGCTCTCTTCACGCGCCAGGAGCAGGGTTTCAAACGCCATCGCGACAGACTCCTCGCAGGAACAGCGACGCCACCGGCTCGGCGGCATCGCTGAGCCGATAGGCCCGCTTGCCCAGCACCCAGGAGGTGGCCACCTGATCCATGGCTCCGAAGAGCATCTTCGTCGCCATCTTGACGGGCAGGTCGGGGCGGAACTGCCCGGCTGCGATGCCCTCGTGCAGGACCCCGCCGATCAGGTCGAAGTACGCCGACACTTCGTGGGCGGAGGCCCCGCGGAAGAACTTGTGCCCCTGGCGTAGCTCGACCTGCACGACCTCGGCCAGATGGGGATCCCCCTCGAGCACGTTGAAGTGCAGGGCGATCAGGCGACGAATCTTGGCCACGGGGTCGGGCTCGTCAGCGATCCGGCGGCGGACCTGGGCCACCCACTCGGCCATCTTCTCCCGGAACAGCCTGACCAGGATGTCGTCCTTGGTCTTGAAGTAGAGGTAGATGGTGCCGCTGGCGATGCCGGCCTCCCGAGCGATGTCGCTCACGCGGGAGTTGTAGTAGCCGTTGCGGGCGAACACGCGGATCGCCGCGTCGATGATCTGCTGGGGCTTGCCCGGATCGCGCATGGTCGATCAGGATGAACCGCCGTTCATTGTAGAGGTCGCCCCCCCAAAGGTCAAACGCGCGTGGTAGCATCCTCCGGATGAAGATCAAGTACCGCCTGGGCGTGATGCCGGGAGCCTGGCCAGCCGGGGCGGCCGGGGCCGAGGCCTTCTGGCGCTTCGTGGACCTGTGCGAGCGGAGCGAGGTCGACTCGTTGTGGTTCAACGAGCGCCTGACGGCGCCGGCGCCGGTGCTGGAGCCGGTGGCGGCCATGGCCGCGGTCGCCGCGCGCACACGCCGCCTCAAGTTCGGCCCCAGCGTGCTGATCACGCCGTTTCGCACCCCGGTGCTGCTGGCCCGCGAGCTCGCCACCATCGACTTCCTCTCCAACGGCCGGCTGCTGCCCGCCTTCGGCGTCGGCGTGGAGCAGGAGCGGGAGTTCCGCGCCGCCGGCGTGCCCTTCAAGGAACGGGGCCGGCGCACCGACGAGGCCATCGGCATCATGCGGCGCTGCTGGTCCGAGGACGAGGTGAGCCACGCCGGGGAGTTCTGGCAGCTCGATCGCATCACCGTCCTGCCCCGGCCCGTCCAGCAGCCGTTGCCCGTCTGGATCGGCGGCAATAGCGAGGCGGCGATGCGGCGGGCCGGCCGGCTCGGCGACGGATGGATCCCGTCGTTCATCACCCCGGAGCAATTTCGGGTGGGTGTGGACAGGACCCAGGCCTTCGCCGCCGAGGCCGGACGTGAAGTGCCCGCCGACCACTTCGGCGCTCTCGTCTACTACTGCTTCGCCGCCGACCGGGCAACCGCGACAGCGATGGCCGCGCCCTTCGTCCCTCGAAACCGGGCCGACGACGCCACGCTGGCGCGGTGCACCGCCTTCGGCCCCCCCGCCCTACTGGACGAGCGGCTGGAGGAGTACGTGCGGGGGGGCGGCTCGAAGTTCGTGCTGCGGCCGATGTGCTCTCCGGACCGGGTGCTCGAGCAGGTCCAGCGGCTGGCCGAGGAGGTCATCCCCGCGTTTCACGCCCGTTAGGGCCCCGGCGCGCCCTCCAGGATCTCGGCCAGCAGCGCGGGATCGACATTGCCACCCGAGAGAATCACACCGACCCTGGCCCCCGGGGCAAGCGGCAGCCGGCCACCGAGCGTGGCCGCGGCGCTGACGGCACCGGTGGGCTCGACAACCACTTTCAGTTTCACGACGAGCGAACGCATGGCCGCGCGGATCTCGTCGTCGGATACCAGGAGAATGTCGCTCAGGTTCGTCTTGAGGATCGGGAAGGTGAGCTCACCGGGGGTCGTGATCCGGATGCCGTCGGCGATGGTCGGCGGGGGCGGGATAGTCACGCGCTCGCCTTTGTGGAGCGACAGGTACGTGTCGTTGGCCGTGTCGGCCTCGACGCCGAAGATCGCCATGCCCGGCCGCAGCGCCCGGGCCGCCGTGCTGCAGCCGGCCATCAGCCCGCCGCCGCCGATCGGCGCTACGAGGGCATCGAGGTCCGGGATCTCCTCGAGCAGCTCGAGCCCGGCGGTGCCCTGGCCGGCCATGATCGCGTAGTCGTCGAAGGGCGGCACGAGCACCCGCCCCGTTTCCTCGGCCAGACGCCGGGCAATGGCCTCGCGGTCTTCGCGTAGCCGATCGTAGGTCACGATCTGCGCCCCGTACTCGCGCGTGGCGTCCACCTTCGGCGCCGGCGCGTCGGTCGGCATCACGATGACCGCCGTGGTGGAGACGATGCGGGCGGCCAGGGCCACACCCTGGGCGTGATTACCCGAGGAGAAGGCCAGCACGCCTCGGCGGCGCTCCGCGGGCGAGAGCATGAGCAGCCGGTTCAGGGCGCCGCGGATCTTGAAGGAGCCTGCTCGCTGCAGGTTTTCGCACTTGAAGAACAGGCGCAGGTGAGCAGCCTGATCCCAGGCTTCGGAGGTCAGCACCGGGGTGCGCGTGATCCGTCCGGCCAGCCGGTGAGCGGCAGCCCGCACGTCCTCGAGCGTGAGCGGGCTCACAGGGCGCGATTATCCGACGGGGACCAAGGGCCGGCAAGGCTGGCCTTGGGTATACTCGGGCCATGCTTTCCCCCTCAGCGCGCCTGGCCCTGCTCCTCCTGCTCGCCGGCTGCTCGGTCGTCTCGGTGGACCTCACGCCGCCGATCAAGCCGCTGGAGGAAGCGACCGTCGAGGGCCGGGGCAACGCCAAAATCCTATTGCTCGACATCTCGGGCGTCCTCAGCGACGAGGCGGTGACGCCGGTTCTCACTTTGGGCTCGCCCCCCGCGCGAGTTCCGTTGCTCGTCCGCATCCGCGAAGAGCTCAAGAAGGCGCAGGATGACTCGAGGGTGCGGGCGCTGGTGGTCCGCATCAACAGTCCCGGCGGCACCGTGACCGCCTCCGACATCGTGTATCGCGAGCTCGAGCTGTTCCGGCAGCGCGCCAAGATCCCCGTGGTGGCCGCGCTCATGGATGTGGCCGCCTCGGGGGGCTACTACGTCGCGCTGGCCGCCGACACGATCGTCGCGCACCCGACCACGGTGACGGGCTCCATCGGGACCATCATGGTGAACGTCAACGCCGAGGGTCTCATGCAGAAGATCGGGGTGGCCGCGACCACGATCAAATCGGGCGAGCACAAGGACATGGGCAGTCCCTTCCGCTCTCTCACCGACGAGGAGCGGAAGATCTTTCAGTCGGTGATCGACGATCTGCACCGCCAGTTCGTGGCCAAGGTGGTCGATCGTCGCCGTCTGGCCGCCGATGCCGCCCGGCGTCTCGCCGATGGTCGAGTCTTCACCGCGGAGCAGGCCCTGGCCCACGGCCTCATCGACCGCCTCGGTTACATGCCCGACGTGCTAGACCTGGCCCGGCAGGCGGCCGGCGTGAGCGAAGCGAAGGTCATCGTCTACCGGCGGCCCCGCCAGTACCGCGCGACGTACTACGCGCGGGCGGAAGGCCCCGGTGGCGGCCTGGAAGCCAGCGTGTCCCAGCTCGCGGCGCTGGCCGCGCCCGGCCCCCGCTTTCTCTATCTCTGGTGGCCGTGAGCCCCCGGGGAGGACCTGCGTAAACGCCGAACGGCGGTGGTCCGTCTCACCTCCAGAACGTCGAATTCCAAATGGAGGTAACTTCGGGATGAGAACCACCGTCCTGGTCCGGGCCACCGCGCTGCTTGTGGCCACGAGCCTTGGGGCTGCCTCGGCGGCCCTGGCCGCCGAGCCCTCACAGACGCACGCTCACCACGCCTGGGAACAGCGGCTGCAGCAGCAGCTGGGGCTCACCGACCAGCAGGTGCAAGCGATCCGGGAGATCCGCGCGCGTGATGCCGAGGCCCGCAAACAGCACTGGCAGGCGATGCGCACGGCGCAGGCCGAGCTCCGCCGTCTCGTTCTGATCGAGGCCGACCACGCCACCGTCGAGGCCAAGCAGGCCGAGGTTCAGCAGCTACTGGCGGCGGGCGTCGAACGCCGCGTGAAGATGCTGCAGGCGATCACCCCGGTGCTCACGCCGGAGCAGCGCGAAGCGCTGGCCCAGCTCGGCGAGAAGCGCGGCCACTACCATCACCGGAGTCAGCCTCCGCGCTCCTGACCGGGAAAGCTTGATCGCTCACCGCCGCCGGCGGACTCGCCTTCGCCGGCGGCGTACCCCTCGCAGGCCAGCACCGGCAGGCCTGGGTACTTCGGAAACCGTGGATCGCGCGCGCTGAGGGCGCACCGCCAGAACGTCGAGCCGCGGTGCGAGGTCGCGGGCCGGGCGTGCCGGCATCGCGTGCAGAGCCCGGCCGGCGGCCCGGCGGGCCCGGTCACGGGGCGACGACGAGGTCGAGGTAATGCTTGACGATCCGGGCCGTGGCCCCCCAGATCGTCTCGCCTCCCCAGTCGTAGAAGTAGACGGGGCGGCTGACGCCACCCCGTTCCCAGTGCTCCACGCGGAAGCGCCGGTGATCGGTCAGCGCCGACCAGGGCACCTCGATCACCCGCTCGATCTCCTCGCCGTCCGGTCGCCAGGCGATCGTCTCGCGCACGAGCCCGACCACCGGGGTGACGATGAACTGGGTGGCCACGGTCTCGATGTCATCCAACACGCCCAGGGCCTCGACCGCCCGCCGCGGCAGCCCGATTTCCTCCTCACACTCGCGCAGCGCCGCGTCGAGGAAGGAGCCGTCACCGGGATCGACGACGCCGCCAGGAAACGAGATCTGCCCCTTGTGGTGGCCGACACGGTCCGTGCGCTTGGCGAACACGAGGTATGGCTCGCCGCGGTCGACGATCGGCACGAGCACGGCCGCCGGCACGAGGGCGCCGGGCGGCGCCACCCGGCGGTCCCGACCCTGAAGCCGCGCGCGGGTGCGGCCCACGAGCTCGGTCGTGGTCATTCCCGCCCCGCTCACCTGGCCTTGAACGTCGGCGCCCGCTTCTCCGCGAACGCGCGAGGCCCCTCGGCGGCGTCCTCCGTGCCGCGCAGGGTGCCTGACAGGAACGCCTCCAGGCGGAGCCCGTCGGGCAGCGGCAGCGAGAGCCCGCGGATCACCGCCTCCTTCGCGGCGCGCAAGGCCAGCGGCCCCCGTTCGCAGAGCGTCGCCGCCACCGCCCGGGCCGCCGGCATGAGCTCCGGCAATGACACTACACGATTGATCAGCCCGATCCGGTAAGCTTCTCCAGCATCTATCTGCTCTGCGGTCAGGATCATCTCCAGGGCTCGGGTGAGCCCGACGGCGCGGGGCAGCCGCTGGGTGCCCCCTGCCCCCGGCATGATGGCCCAGCGCACCTCGGTAAGGCCGAAGCGGGCGTGCGAGGCGGCGATGCGGATATCGCACGCCAGCGCCTGCTCCAGGCCGCCGGCCAGGCAGAAACCGTTGATCGCGGCGATCATGGGCTTGAAGATCTCCAGCCCGCGCGTGATGCCCCCGAGGCCATAGCCGCCATGGGCCGACGGGTCGTAACCGCGGCCCCCCGCGAATGCAGCCGGAATCATCTTCTTGAGGTCGGCGCCCGCGGAGAAGGCCCGCTCGCCGGCGCCGGTGAGGATCGCCACCCAGGCCGACTCGTCGTCCCGGAACCGGGTCCAGGCCTCGACGAGGGCCTGATGGGTCTCGGGATCGATCGCGTTCATGGCCTCCGGGCGGTTGATCGTGATGGTGACGATCCTGTCCTTGTGGTCGTAGAGAACGCTCGCCGACCGGTCAGCCGTCATCGAGTGCGCCGCTTCGGCCTGGCGGCCGGGCGCCGGGCCGATGGGCGCCGGGCGGCGGGACGGCGCCCGGTGGTCCGGGGCTGCAGGTGCCGCTCGTTCCGACGGCCGACATCGCCTCGAATCACCGGCCCGGCCTCGACCAGCCGGATCCAGCCGTTGAGGTCGCGCGCGAGCTCGGGGTAGCAGTTGTCCCGATAGGCTCTGAGCGCGCGGAGCGCCGCGGGATCCTTCCAGGGCTTGAGGACGAAGAGCGCGTCGGGATCACGCGGGTCGAACGGGGCGGGGGTCGCCAGCGACAGCACGACGTACCGGCGCGTCAGCTCGGCCATGGCACCCTCTGCCGTACGGGGCTAGGGCTGGCCGAGGACGGCCACCGCGGAGACCGCCCCGGGGCCACCCAGGTTGTGGGCCAGCCCGACGCGCGCGCCTTTCACCTGCATACGGCCGGCGCGGCCGAGGAGCTGGTCGTGGATGTTGGCGATCATGCGCACGCCCGACGATCCGATCGGATGGCCGCAAGACTTGAGCCCGCCCGACGTGTTCACGGGCAGGTCGCCCCCCAGCCGGGTGGCGCCGCCGGTGGCGAGCTTCCAGCCTTCGCCCGGTCGGGCCAGGCCCAGATCCT
>DATIAY010000107.1:0-2267 GCA_035457825.1 Candidatus Methylomirabilota bacterium | reverse complement strand
TCTTCGGGGTGCAGCTCGGCTGGCTGCCGATCTCGGGGCTGCGGTCCCTGAACTGGGAGTATCTGCCCCTCTGGCGGCAGCAGTGGGACTTCCTGAGCCACCTGATGCTGCCGATCGCGGTCGCCACCTTCGGCGGCCTCGCCGGCTTTTCCCGCTACATGCGCCAGAGCATGCTCGAGGTCATCCGCCAGGACTACATCCAGTCGGCGCGCGCCAAGGGTCTGGCCGAGCGCATCGTGATCGGCAAGCACGCCCTCCGCAACGCCATGCTGCCCATCGTGACGATCCTGGGACTCTCGCTGCCCGGGCTCATCGGCGGCAGCGTCATCGTCGAGTCGATCTTCGCCATCCCCGGCATGGGCCAGCTCATGGTGCAGTCGGTGTTCCAGCGCGACTACCCCGTGATCATGGGCAACCTCGTCATCGTGTCCACCCTCACCCTGCTGGCCAACCTCGTGGCGGATCTTGCCTATGGCCTCGTCGATCCCCGCATCCGGCTGGCTGGGCGCCGAGGACGGCGGTGAGGCCGTGAAGGGGTTCTGGCGGGCGCTGACCCGCAACCGGCTGGCGATCGTCGGCGGCGCTGTCGTGCTCTTCCTCGCCGCGCTGGCCGTCCTCGCGCCGCTCATCGCGCCCTGGGACCCGCACCGGCCGGACATGAAGAAGATCCTCGAGCCGCCTTCGCGCGCGCACCCGCTGGGCACCGACCAGCTCGGCCGCGACGTGCTGGCGCGCATGCTCTACGGCGCCCGCGTGTCGCTCGCCGTCGGCTTCGTGTCGGTCGGCATCGCCACCGCGATCGGCATCCTGCTCGGATCGGCCGCCGGTTACCACGGGGGCCTCGTCGACGCCGCGATCATGCGCCTCGTGGACCTCATGCTCGTCTTCCCGCGCTTCTTCCTGCTGCTCGCCGTCCTGGCGTTTCTCACCCCATCGATCTGGACCATCATGGCCGTCATCGGTCTCACCGGCTGGATGGGCGTGACCCGGCTGGTGCGCGCCGAGTTCCTGAGCCTGAAGGAGCGGGAGTTCGTGGTCTGGTCGCAGTCGATCGGGGCCAGCGGCTTCCGGATCATCTGGCGCCACATCCTACCCAACGCCATGGCGCCCGTGCTGGTGGCGATGACCCTCGGCATCCCGGCCGCGATCCTGACCGAGTCGGGGCTGTCGTTCCTGGGGCTGGGCGTGCAGCCACCGTTCGCGACGTGGGGCAACATCCTGAACGAGGGCAAGGACGCCATCGAGATCGCCTGGTGGCTGTCGCTCTATCCCGGACTCGCGATCCTGTTCACCGTGCTCTCCTACAACCTCCTCGGCGAGGGGATCCGCGACGCCCTCGACCCACGCTTGCGGCAAGCGGTGGGCCGGCGGGTTTGATCGACATGGGAGCCCCGACATGGCCCCTGAGCCCCCCGGGCGGCTCGGCACGCCCCGGCGCGGCCGTGTGGCGCCTCGGTCGTGCGCTGTGGGGCCGCGCCATTGTTCCCGAGCCTTCCGGGTGGCTCGGCACCCACCGGCGCAGCCGTGTCGCGCCCCGAGGTCCTTCGTCGTGGGCCCGACCTGGTCTCCCAAGCCTCTGGGTGCTCGGCACGCCCCCGGCCACGGCGTGGCGCGTCTCGACATTCTGACTGGTGTTCATGGACCCGCGTCGTTGAGGCGCCAGAAGCGCTGCGGTATACTCCGACCCTGGCTCACGGGCCGAAGTGGCGGAACTGGCAGACGCGCACGTTTGAGGGGCGTGTGGGGCAACCCGTGGGGGTTCGAGTCCCCCCTTCGGCACCACCGACCGAGCTGACTCGACCTCCGAACTGATCCGTTCCCACTGCCTCCACTCCGCCCGCCGCTTCCGCTCGTCGTTTTCACCCTTCGAACCGCGCCTTCGCGCCCCGGCGCGGGTGCCGGGCGGGGTGCCCACCCGCCCGCGGTCGCGCGGACGAGCGACGCGAGGCGTCCTTCTCGGCGCGCCATGCGCCGCCGTGGCATAATGAGCCCGTTTTACGGGACGATGCCGACGATCCAGTCACTCCCCGTGATCGACACGAGCGCTCCCCCCGCCGGCCGCAAGCCGGGCTGGCTCAAGGTCCGTGCCCCCGGGGGGCCGAACTACCTCCGTCTCAAGGGCCTCCTGCGCGAGTGGAACCTGCACTCGGTGTGCGAGGAGGCGCGCTGCCCCAACATCGGCGAGTGCTGGGAGGACGCGACGGCGACGTTCATGATCCTGGGGGACATCTGCACCCGCAATTGTGGATACTGCGCGATCGCCCACG
>DATIAY010000106.1:0-5672 GCA_035457825.1 Candidatus Methylomirabilota bacterium | reverse complement strand
GAGCCGGAGGTCGTGCTCGACCAGGTCCGGCTGCTCGTGGAGGCCGGACACCCCGAGGTAGTGCTCACCGGCATCGACCTGGGCCACTACGGCGCGGACCTGACTCCGCGGACCACGCTGGCCGCCCTGCTGCGGGCCGTGATCGACGTGGCCGGGCTCCGCTGGGTCCGGCTGAGCTCGATCCTGCCCGCCTATTTCACGCCCGAGCTGGTGGAGGTCGTCACCGGCTCCGACCGGATCGCCCCCCATCTCCACATTCCGCTGCAGAGCGGCAGCGCGCGCGTGCTTCGACGCATGCGACGCCCCTACACCGTGGCGATCTATCGGCACCTGGTAGAGTCACTGGCGGGAGCGATTCCCGGGCTCGGCCTGGGCACCGACCTCATCGTCGGCTTCCCCGGCGAGAGCGACGAGGACTTCGGGCAAACGATGCGGTTGGTCGGGGAGCTGCCCTTCACGTACCTGCACGTATTCCCGTACTCCGATCGCCGGGGCACGGAGGCTGTCGGTCTCGACGGTCATCTACAGCCGGCAGTCGCGGGAGCCCGCAGCCGCGAGGTGCGCCGGCTCGCGGCGGCCAAGAGCCTGGCGTTCCGGGGAAGTCTGGTGGGCGGAGGGCAGGAAGTCCTCGTGCTCGAGCAGCGGGAGCGGAGACGGGGCCAGCTGGTCGGACTCACCGGCAACTACGTCGAGGTGATCTTCGACGGCCCCGATTCCCTCATGGGGCGCCTCGTCGACGTGCGGGTGACCGCGGCCATCGGCGAGCGGACCTTCGCTGAGCGCGTGGTCGCGGCCTGAGCGTGGAACCGCTCGTCGGGGTCATCGGGGGTAGCGGGCTCTACGAGCTCGAGGGACTCCGCGACGTCCGCTGGCGCCGTCTGCGCACCCCATTTGGCGATCCCTCCGACGAGTACTGCTGCGGCCGTCTCGACGGCCACCCGGTGGCCTTCCTGGCCCGTCATGGTCGGGGCCACCGGCTGATGCCCACGGACCTGAACTTCCGGGCGAACATCTGGGGCCTCAAGGCTCTGGGTGCCGAATGGGTGATCTCGGTCTCGGCGGTGGGCAGTATGCGGGAGGCGATCAAACCGCTCGACCTGGTGATCCCCGATCAATTCTTCGACGCCACCAAACGACGCGTGTCGTCGTTCTTCGGCGACGGGATCGTGGCCCACGTCGGTATGGCCGAGCCCGTCTGCGCCGATCTGGCCACGACCCTCGAGAAGGCCGCGCGCCAGGCCGGCGCCACGGTGCACCGCGGGGGAACGTACTTCTGCATCGAGGGACCTCAGTTTTCCACGAAGGCGGAGTCCCGGATCTACCGGAGCTGGGGTGTGGACGTGATCGGCATGACCAACATGCCCGAGGCGAAGCTGGCCCGGGAGGCGGAGCTATGCTACGCCACCCTGGCCCTGGCCACCGACTATGACGTCTGGCACGACAGCCACGAAGCGGTGACGGTGGAGGCGGTGGTGCACAATCTGCTCACGAACGTCGCCATGGCGAAAGCGGTCCTGCGCCGGGCGATCCCCATGGTGGCCGCCCCCCGCACCTGTCCCTGCCCGAGCCTGCTGAGCAACGCGATCATCACCAGCCCGAAGGCCTTTCCGTCCGCCGCCCGCCGGCGTCTCGGGCTCCTCATCGACAAGTACGTCACGCGGGCCAGGGTCAGGACGCGTCGCCCGGGATCGGGACGTCGCCGTGGCTGAGCTTCTCGTCGTGGGCTCCGTGGCCCTGGACTCCGTGGAGACCCCCTTCGGCAAGGTCCAGGAAGTCCTGGGTGGATCGGCCACCTACTTCTCGTACTCGGCCAGCTTCTTCACCCGCGTGCGGCTCGTTGGACCCGTGGGCCAGGATTTTCCTGCCCCGCATGTCCGGATGCTGCAGGACCGCGGCATCGACCTCGCCGGATTGCAGGTAACGCCGGGTCGAACCTTTCGCTGGACCGGGCGGTACGGCTATGACCTCAACGACGCCACGACCCTGGACACGCAGCTCAACGTCCTCGCCGACTTTCGTCCCGCGCTGTCGCCCGAGCTCCGCAGCGCCCCCTTCCTGTTCCTGGCCAACATCGATCCCGATCTGCAGCTCGAGGTCCTCGGCCAGATGGCGGAACGGCCCCGGCTGGTGGCCCTGGACACCATGAACTTCTGGATCCAGGGCAAGCGCGACGCGCTCCTCCGGGTCCTGGCCGAGGTGGACGCGGTGACCATCAACGACGCCGAGGCCCGGCAGCTGGCCCGCGAGCCCAACCTCATCAAGGCGGCCCGCGCCATCGCCGCGATGGGCCCCAAGACCGTGGTCGTGAAGCGCGGCGAGTATGGCGCTCTCATGGTGACCGACGGAGCGTTTTTCTTCGTGCCCGCCTATCCACTGGAGTCCGTGTGGGATCCGACAGGTGCCGGCGACACCTTCGCGGGTGGCTTCATGGGATACCTGGCCGCCCAGGGCCGGACCGACGCTTCGGCCATGCGCCAGGCCCTGGTGTACGGGTCGGTCATGGCCTCCTTCACCGTGGAGGATTTCTCGCTGAATCGGCTCGTCCGATTGACACCGCCCGAGGTGGCCGAGCGCTACGCCGCCTTCCGCGACCTGATGCGCCTCGACGCTTGAGATTACCGTTGAGCCAGGTCAAGTACGAGCGGTTGCTCGAGGTCCTCCGCGGACTCGAG
Source organism: Candidatus Methylomirabilota bacterium (assembly GCA_035457825.1). GTDB lineage: Bacteria > Methylomirabilota > Methylomirabilia > Rokubacteriales > CSP1-6 > 40CM-4-69-5. Next base: position 3,000 of record DATIAY010000106.1, on the reverse strand, counting down.
AGCGTCGTGGTGGCGTTCTCGGGAGGCGTGGACTCCACCCTGCTGGCCCGAGCCGCCAAGGACGCGCTGGGGGACCAGGCGCTCCTCGTCACCGCCGATTCCGAGACCTATCCCGCCAGTGAGCTGGACGAGGCCCGCCGCCTCGCCGGGCTCCTCGGCTTGCGCCATCTGGTCGTCCGCACGAACGAGCTCGCTAACCCCGAGTACGCCCGCAATCCGGGCAACCGGTGCTTCTTCTGCAAGGAGGAGCTCTTCGTCACGCTGGCCCCCATCGCCGAGCGTGAAGGCTGCCGCCACCTCGTGTATGGCGCCAACGTGGACGACCTCGGCGATCACCGGCCGGGAATGCAGTCCGCGCGTCAGCGCGGCGTGCGAGCCCCGCTCATCGAGGCCGGGCTGAGCAAGCAGGAGATTCGCGACCTGTCGCGAGACCTGGGGCTGCCCACCTGGGACAAGCCCTCGTTCGCCTGTCTGAGCTCGCGCTTCCAGTACGGTGACCCGATCAACGCCGAGAAGCTGCGACGTGTCGATGCCGCCGAGGCCTTCCTGCGGGCGCTCGGCTTCCGCCAGTTCCGCGTGCGCCACCACGACCGGCTCGCCCGCCTCGAGGTCCCCCTCGAGGACGTGCCGCGGCTCTGGCAGGAGGGTCGCCACGAAGCGATCGTGGCTCGGTTTCGCGAGCTAGGTTACGCCTACGTCGCGGTGGATCTCGGAGGGTTCCAGTCCGGCAGCGCCAACCGCCTGCTTAAATCGGCGGGGGCGATTTCACAGGCGCGCCCGATGAGCGCGACGGCCCCCTCCGATTCCTCCCCCAGCAAGGACAGCGCCGGCGAAGCCGGCCCTCGACCCCACACCGATGGATAGGGAGAACTTGCGGGCGCTGCTGCAGGACGTGAGCGCGGGGCGTGTCGACATTCCCGAGGCGCTGCGCCGGCTGCAGCGGCTGCCCTTCGAGGATCTCGGCTTCGCCAGAATCGATCAGCATCGCGCGCTGCGGGCGGGCGGGCCGGAGGCAATCTTCTGCCCGGGCAAGAGTCCGGGGCAGGTGGTGGCCATCGCCCGCCGCCTGGCGGCCGATCACGTCAACGTGCTGGCCACGCGCGCCGACGCTGCCACCGCGGCGGCCGTGGCCGCGGCCGGGCTGCCCACCATCTACCATGCCGAGGCCCGCCTGCTGATCGTTCGTCCCGCTCCCACCGAAGGCATGGGTCTCATCGTTGTCGCGGCCGCGGGCACCGCTGACCTTCCCGTGGCGGAGGAGGCGGCGCTGGTGGCGGAGGCGCTCGGCAACCGGGTGGAGCGCATCTACGACTGCGGGGTCGCCGGCCTGCACCGGTTGCTGGCCTCCTACGACACGCTGGCCGAGGCCAACGTGATCGTGGCCGTGGCCGGCATGGAGGGCGCATTGCCCAGCGTGATTGGCGGCCTCGTCGATCGTCCGGTCATTGCCGTCCCCACCAGCGTGGGCTACGGAGCCTCCCTGGGCGGTCTGGCCGCGCTCCTGGCCATGCTCAACTCGTGCGCGGCCGGCGTGTCCGTCGTCAACATCGACAACGGCTACGGCGCCGCCCACCAGGCGAGTCAGATCAACCGCTTGGCATCGAAGACGTGACGGTAGACTACAACTCACGACAAGCCGGAAGAATGAACGCCGACGGGGGACGGGCGTGGCGACAGCCCGGAAGCCCGTCCCCTGTTCAATGAAACTCGCCTACTTCGACTGCCCGAGCGGCGTCGCCGGCGACATGATCATGGGTGCTCTCGTGGATGCCGGTGCACCCTTCGACACGCTCCGTGCGGAGCTGGGCAAGCTACCCCTGGGCGGCTGGCAGCTCGTGCGGCGCGAGGTCTTCAAGGGAGCCTTTCGCGCAGTCAAAATCGACGTCGCGATCGACGCGCGCCAGCACCACCACCGCTCACTGGGCGACATCCTCGCGATTCTGGACAAGAGCACGCTGGGCCCGGCGATCCGAGACAAGGCCACCCGGATCTTCAGGCGTCTGGCCGAAGCGGAGGCTCGGGTTCACGGCACGACGCCCGAGGCCGTCCGCTTCCACGATGTCGGCGCCGTCGACGCCATCATCGACGTCACCGGAGGCGTGACCGCGCTGGCGCTCCTGGGGATCGAGGAGCTTCATTGCTCCGCCCTGCCGCTGGGCGGTGGGATCGTGGTGGGCGCGCACGGCAAGGTGCCCGTGCCTGCGCCCGGCACGGCCGAGCTCCTGCGCGGCTTCCCGGTGGTGGATACCCGTGTGGCCGCGGAGCTGGTGACACCGACGGGAGCGGCGATCCTCACCACCCTGGCCAGCGGGGCCGGTCGGATGCCGGCCATGACTGTCAGGAGCATCGGCTATGGGGCCGGCACCTGGGACCTCGAGATGCCCAACGTCGTCCGCTGCTTCGTCGGCGACTCGGCAGCCTCGGTCTCCGAGGAAACCATCGCCCAGGTCGAGACGACGATCGACGATATGTCGCCCCAGCTCTACGAGCCCCTCATGGAGGGGCTGTTCGAGGCGGGCGCGCTCGACGTCTTCCTCACCCCGGTGGTCATGAAGCGCAGCCGGCCGGGCGTCGTGGTCACGGCCCTCTGCCCGCCCCATCTCGTCAGCGAGCTCTCCCGCGTGCTCTTCGAGGAGTCCAGCACGATCGGGGTGCGCTGGTCGGAATGGCAGCGGACCCGTCTCGCCCGGGAAATGGTGACGCTGCCCACTGCCTACGGGCCCGTCCCGTTCAAGGTCTCACGGCACGGTGACCGGATCGTGACCGTCACCCCGGAATTCTCCGAGGTGGCGCGCATTGCCCGCGACCGAGCCCTGCCGGTACGGGAGGTCCTCGACCAGGCTCGCGCCGACGCCCGTCGCCAGCTCCGGGCCTGAGCGCCAAGTGACCGGGAGTGCGGGTTGACAGCCCGGCAGGCCCGGCTTACCCTCTGACGCGCCGACAAGCACCTCAAGCCAACCGTCGAATTCCGGAGGACGAGTCGTGAAACTGCCAGTCAAG
>DATIAY010000105.1:0-2830 GCA_035457825.1 Candidatus Methylomirabilota bacterium | reverse complement strand
CCCGGTTGCCCTCGTCATGGGCGATGTTGCCGGCGACCAACCGATAATGGTTCGGATGCATTCCGAGTGTCTGTTCGGTGACGTCTTCCAATGCCGTCGCTGCGACTGCGGGCTGCAGCTGCGCACGGCGCTGGCCACGATCCAGAGGGAGGGGCGCGGCGTCGTGGTCTACCTGCGCCAGGAGGGGCGGGGGATCGGTCTGCTCAACAAGTTCAAGGCCTACGAGCTACAGGACGCCGGCAAGGATACGGTCGAAGCCAACGAGGCGCTGGGCTTCAAGCCCGATCAGCGCGACTACGGCATCGGGGCCCAGGTGCTCGTCGACCTCGGCGTGAAGAATCTCCGCCTGCTCACCAATAATCCCAAGAAGCGGGTGGGGCTGGAAGGCTACGGCCTGCACTTCGTCGAGCGGGTGCCCCTCGAGGTCGCCCCGACCCCCGAGAACCAACGCTACCTGAGCACGAAGCGGGACAAGCTCGGCCACATTCTCTCCTCTGCGTTCGAGGACTGAGATGGCCGGCCGTGCGCCCCGTCCGCGTCGCGCGGGTCGTGTCGTCAGGCTGGCCCGGGCCGGCGGCACCATCCGTTTCGCGGTCGTCGCCGCACGCTTCAACGAGCCCATCACCAAGAAGCTGGTCGACGGCGCGGTGCACGCTCTCACCGCCGCCCACGTGGCCGCAGCCGACGTGGACGTCCACTGGGTTCCGGGGTCCTTCGAGCTTCCTCAGGCGGCGGCCCACCTGGCCCTGACGCGACGGTATGCCGCCATCGTCTGCCTGGGGGTGGTCATCCGCGGCCAGACACCGCACTTCGAGCACATCGCTCGCGAGGCGGCCGCCGGCATCCGTGAGGTCGGGCTCCGGACCGGCGTACCGACGACCTTCGGCGTGATCACCGCATTGAGCGAGGAGCAGGCCTGGGAGCGGGCAGGCGGGGACGTGGCCAACCGCGGCCAGGAGGCGGCCGAGGCCGCGCTCGAAATGGCGGCCTTCGTCCGTCGGCAGCGACCGACACCGGGACGCCGGTGAGCGGGGCGTAGGATCGGTCGGCGGCCACCCATGGGACGACGCCGCAAAGCTCGCGAGGTGGCCCTGCAATTCCTCTATCAGTTGGATCTGCGCGGTGAGGAGGATCCCACGCCGCACGCCGCCGACTTCTGGAAGCGACACCCGGTGGATGACGATACCCGGGCCTTCGCCGAGGCCCTCGTGTACGGCACCAAGCACCATCAGATGAAGGCCGACGAGTTGCTCCGGCAGTATGTCGAGCACTGGGAGCTCGAGCGCATGGCCGTCGTCGACCGGAATATCCTGCGCCTGGCCGTGTACGAGATGCTGTGGAGCGGCGACGTGCCGTCCAAGGTGGCGATCAACGAGGCGATCGAGATCGCCAAGAAGTTCGGCACGGCAGACTCGAGCCGGTTCATCAACGGGGTGCTGGATCGGATCCGCAAAGAGCTTCGTCCGGCGTCCTGAATCTCGCCCGTGCGGTACGCGATCCTCTCTGACATCCACGCCAACCTGGAAGCCCTGCGGGCCGTCCTGGACGACGCTCGGGACCGGGTAGACGCCATTCTCTGTCTGGGCGACGTCGTCGGCTATGGCGCCGAGCCCGAAGGCTGCATCGAGCTCGTCGCCGAGCGCTGTCAGGCCGTGGTGGCCGGCAACCACGAGCATGCCGCGGCCGGTCTCATGACGCTCGAGTGGTTCAACCCCTACGCCCGTGTCGCCGCCGAGTGGACTCGCCAGCGGCTCGACGACGAGCACCGCGCCTGGCTGGCCGCGCTGCCCTTGCTGTGCGAGTTCGAGCAGGCGACGCTCGTGCACGCCTCGCCTCAGCAGCCTGACGACTGGGAGTACATCATCTCGGCCGAGGACGGTTACCGGGCCTTCGCGTCGTTCACGACGCGGCTGTGCTTCGTGGGGCACTCGCACCTGCCCGGCGTCTGGGTCCAGGGCTCCTGGGGCCGCAGCCACGAGACGGGTGCCGCCGACGTCACCCTGGAGCCTGGCTGCCGCTACCTCGTCAATGTGGGCAGTGTCGGCCAGCCGCGTGATCGCGACCCCCGGGCGGCCTGGGTGCTCTGGGATGCGGAGGCCAAGCGGGTGAGCCTCCGTCGGGTGCCCTACGACGTGACGGCCACCCGGTCGCGGATCATGGCGGCCGGATTGCCCGCGTTCCTGGCCGACCGCCTTGGCGAAGGGCGCTGAGGAGCCTCACACTGCTCCCCTCGCTCCGTGCCTCGCTGGGTGCGGCGGCGTTGGCGCTCGCCGCGGGGACGGCGCTGGCCCTGGCGTTTCCCCGCCCGGAGTGGTCCGGGACCGCCTGGGTTGCGCTGGCGCCAGTGCTGGTGCTCGCTCTGACCCGACCTCCGGGGCCCGCCTTCGGCTGGGGCTGGCTGGCCGGCTTCACGTTCTTCCTCCTGCTGCTGCGCTGGCTGAACTTCACGTTCCGCGTCTACAGCGACATTCCCTGGCCGCTTACCTGGGGACCGACGGCGCTGTTGTCCGGGTACTGCGCGCTGTGGACCGGCCTCGTGGCCGGCGCCGTGTCGTGGCTCGGGCGCCGGCGCGGCCCGGCCGAGGCGCTGCTGGCCACGCCCTGGCTGTGGATGAGCGCCGAGTGGGCGCGGGGCTGGCTCTTGAGCGGCTTCCCATGGGGGAGCATCGGGTACTCTCAATACCGCCAACTCCCGGTGATCCAGATCGCCGAACTGGGTGGTGTGTGGGCCGTGTCCTTCGTCGTGGTAGCCGTCAACGTGGCCCTGGTCGGCGTCGTGCTGTTGCCGCGGCGCCCGGCAGTGGTCGGCCTGGGGCTTGCTGTCGCGCTG
>DATIAY010000104.1:0-3863 GCA_035457825.1 Candidatus Methylomirabilota bacterium | reverse complement strand
TCTGGCTACTCACCCGCGCTGCAAGATCGAGATCAGCGTGATCGCGGTCGCCGACGATCGGGGGGCCCGCCGCCGGCGCCGCGCGCGCCGGCGAGCGGCACCGGGGAGGCGCTGACATCGCTACCCTGGGCTACGTCGGGCTGGGCGCCATGGGCAGTCGCATGGCCCAACGTCTGCTGGCCGCGAACCACCGGGTGGTGGGCTACAACCGCACGCCGGAGAAGGCCAAGGACCTCGTCAGCGCGGGACTGCAGCTGGTCCCCACACCGCGGGCCGCCGCCGAGGCCGGGGACGTCGTCTTCAGCATGGTCACCGACAACGCGGCCCTGCGGGCCGTCGCGCTCGGCGAGCACGGCATCGTGGCCGGGCTCAAGCGCGATGCCGTCTACGTCGAGATGAGCACGGTGAGCCCCGCCGTCACCCGCGAGATCGGCGAGGCCGTGGCCGCTCGGGGCGCCGTGATGCTCGATGCCCCGGTCTCCGGCAGCACCATCACGCTGGAGCGGGGCCAGGCCTCCTTCATGGTCGGCGGCGACCCCAAGGCGCTGGACCGGGTCCGCCCCTATCTCCTCGACATCGGCACCGCCGTCACCCACGTCGGTCCCCTGGGGCTGGCCAAGATCATGAAGGTGGCCACGAACCTGGGACTCGCCGTCCAGATGCTGGCGTTCAGCGAGGCGGTGCTGCTCGCCGAGAAGTCGGGGATCCCGCGCGAGGTGGCCGTGGAGGTGCTGTTCAAGTCGGTGATCGCCTCGCCCATGGTGAAGTACCGGGGTCCATTCGTGCTCGGCCAGATGCCGCGGGAGGCGTGGTTCCCCGTGCCCATGGCCCAGAAGGACCTGCAGCTCGCGCTCGACCAGGGCCGCGCCGTCGGCGTGCCACTGCCGGTGACGGCTCTGACCCAGGAGTGGTTGACCATGGCCCGGGGCCTGGGGCTCGGCGACTACGACTTCGGCGTCCTGTTCGACGTGCTGGCCGGTCTCAGTGGCCTTCCCCCGAGCCCCAAGCCGCCCGCGTAACGCGCCATGGCCGGCAATCCCTACGAGAGATTCCAGCGCGGCGACCTCATCCTGCGGGACGAGCTGGCGGTTGATCGCACCGTACTGGCCAACGAGCGCACCCTGCTGTCGTATATCAGGACGGGACTGGCCTTCGGCGTCACGGGAGCCGGCGCTATCGAGTTCTTCGGGTCACTCATCTTCCTGCTGCTGGGATGGGGCATGGTGGGCCTGGCTTTTCTCGTCGTGGCCCTGGGCGTCTGGCGGTTCCGCCAGGTTGCCGGACGCATCTCCGCCTGCCGGAAGCCGGATAGCGGGCCGCGTCCGTCGCAGATCTGATCTCGGGCCCGGGACAACGCGGCGGCGCTGCCCCGGCCCCTCGCGGCAAACTACCCCAGCGTCTCGCGCAACCAGTCGGCCACGAGCGGGCGGTACTTGTAGGGGATGTTGTTGCAGACGTGATTGCCGTCGGGGTACATGGCGAGCTCGGCGTGGGGGGCCTCGGCGGCCAGCCGCTCGGCGTGCTGGTAGGGGATGAGCCGGTCCAGCTTGCCGAAGACCACGAGCATGGGCTGCTTGACGCGCGCGGCCACGCCGGTGAGGTCCAGGCGCGCGGCTTTCGTCCGGGCGTCAGCAGCGTCGCGGGCGCCCGAGTGGTGGGTGAAGGTTTCTCGCGTGATCGGAGGCAGATCGTCCCACAGTGGCCCGAAGCTGTAGGGACCACCGAGGGCCGCCACCGCGCGCAGGCGGTCTTCGAAGGCGGCCGCGCGCGGCGCATAATACCCGCCCAGGCTCACTCCGGCAGCCCCGACGCGGTCGAGGTTCAGATCTCGGCGGCCCTTGATGGCGTCGAGCATGGCGGCCACGGCCACCTCGTAATCGTGCCGGATGTGCGTGCGATAGCCCGTCTCGCCCTGGCCGGGGCCTTCCATCGTCAGCGTCGCCATCCCCCGCGTGAGGAAGACGTTCTCCCAGTTGAAGAACTCCTCCTTGGCCGAGTCCAGGCCGGGAATCAACAGCACGAGCGGCGGCCGGGCGGGGTCGCGCGGCCGGCGCAGGTTGCCGACCATCACGGCGCCGTCGAAGCCCACCTCCAGCCGCTCGGCGCCGGGGTCGAGGTGACGGTGCGCCGCGTAAAGGCTCGACACCGCGCGGTCGGCGGCCGCGCGGTGCCGGACGGGATCCACCATCCAGACGAACTTGGCGAAGTGGTAGCAGAGGGCGGCGCGGATCCAGGCCTCGCCCGCGGTGCGCGTCCGTCCCTTACCCTCGGCCTCCCCGGCCAACCCGGCGTGCACGTCGCCCGTCCGACACCAGGCGTCGAGCCATTGCTCCCAGCGCTCGAGCCCGGCGATCGTCGCGACGAAGTCGTTGTAGTCCACGCCCTGGGTGACGAAACGGGGCGCCCAGTGCGCGAGGGCGGCCTGAATACGCTCATCCGGCATCGGTGTCCCCTTCCCCCGGCCGCCACGGCCGTCCGAACCGATCCTGGTAGACGAGCTCGGCCAGCGGCTTGGGGCTCCGGTCCGTCTGCTCGGCGGGCACGCCGAAGGGCATTACCCCGGCGAGGTCCCAGTTGCGCGGACAATCGATGAGGGCCTTCACCTGCTCCTCGATCCAGTGCGTGACGAGGGTGGTGCCCAGGCCGAGGGCGTGCGCCATCACCGCCATGTTCTGCGCGGCGAGACCGCCGGCGTGCATGTGGGTGGCCTCGCCGTGGATGTGCGGGCCCCCCCTGGTCGGGTCGGTGATCAGGGCGATGGCGAGCGGGACGGTGCGCCAGTCGGGATGCTCGCCGAGGCCGCCGCGGTAGCGCGACACCCAGTGGCCGGAAACCTCCACCGACTCCCGGGCCAGGTCAGCCAGCTTGCCCAGCCGCGCCCGATCGCGCAGGACAACGTAGCGTACCGGCTGGAAGTTGCCGGCCGACGGCGCCCACTGGGCGGCTCTCAGGATCTCAAAAACGCTCCCGGCGGCGACCGGCTCGTTCCGGAAGCGCGTGACCCAGCGCACGCCGGTCATCGTCGCCAACAAGTCGGGCCAGCCGCCGTCGGCCTCCCGCTCGGCGATCAGCTCGGCCGGGGCCGGCGCCCCGTAGCGCTCGTCAGCGACGAGCTCTCCGAGCGGCAGCCGCATGAGCGAGGCCGCGAGGACCCGGGGGTTGGTGCGGCGCAGATCCGGCCAGCCCACGCCCATCACGCCGATGGTGTCCCAGTCGAAGGGCACGTCGAGCAGCCGCTTGAGCTTCTCCTGCGAGAAGTGGCTGTACATCACCAGGGCCATCCCGCAGGCGCGGGCCGCCAGGGCCAGGTTCTCGGCGGCGGCCGCGGCGGCCAGATGATGGTTCCAGCCGTTGTGGATGTGCCGGGGCCCGGCGGCGGGATCCGCGGAGATGGCGATGCAGAAGGGCGTGGCCGTCCAGTGCTGGACGTAGCCGCGGAGCCCGGCCGGGCGGAACAGGCCCTCCCAGTGGTTGGAGACGGCCTTCGACTCCCGCGTGAGCGCGAACAGCTCGCGCTTGAGGTCGGCATCGTCCAGCACGATGAGCCGCACGGGATCGCTGCCGTCGGCGGTCCATGCCCACCGCGCCGCATCCAGCACGCCGGCGCGCGTGGCGGCGCCGACGCCCCGCCGCAGGAAGGTCCGAAAGGTACGCCGGGTGAGCAGGCCGGCCCGCACGTCGGGATGGGGCTCAAGCCCTACGTGGGGCGAGGCGAGCAGCGGGCTCAGGTCAGGCAAGATGCTCGGCCATGAAGTCGGCGACCAGCGGGCGGTACTTGTAGATGATGTTGTTGCAGACGTGGTTGCCCTCGGGGTAGCACGCCCACTGCTTGGGACCCTGGGCCGCCTCGTACGTGCGATAGG
>DATIAY010000103.1:0-17744 GCA_035457825.1 Candidatus Methylomirabilota bacterium | reverse complement strand
CCCCCCCCCCCCCCTGGCGGTAGTCTGGTGGCCCGTGGACGTTCTCTTCAACACGCTCAACTTCCTGCTGGCCACGGCGATGTGGCTCATCCTGGGCCGGCTCGTCCTGAGATTGTTCGTCCGGAACCCCAAGAACGCCATCTGGCAGGTGTTCCTGATCTCGACCGAGCCCCCGTATCGGGTCAGCCGGCTCCTGACCGGCGGCCGGGTCCCGGAACGCTGGCTCTGGCTGGTGTCGCTCGTGTGGCTCCTGGCCGCGCGCATCCTCGTCGTCCTGCTGCAGCGTGCGGTTCAGCCCTGAGGGCGCCGGCGCGGGGACGCCCCGGGAGGTTACACTGGGGTACCTGCCCGAACGCATCCCCGGGGGAGGGCTCTATGGGGAAGGTCGGAGCGTTCGTCACCGATCCCAAGGCCGGCGCCTATTGCCAGGTCACGCTCGAGAGCGGCGAGAGGATCCTCGTCAACCACGACCAGGGGGGATTCAAAGGCGGCACGCTGACGATCGAGAAGATCAAGTGGATGGGGATGAGCTCAGACCGGGTGTTCGCGTGCAACCTCGACAGCCCGGAAGGCAAGGCCGCCATGGCCCGCCTCACGCAGGGGGTGGCGCCAGGCACCGCCTGGGCCACGCCGCTGGGGGCATTCGTCGAGTACGTGAAGGACGGCAAGTCTGTGGAAGAGGTCACGGCCCGTTGCCTGGGCCTGCTGGCCGGTCGTTGAGGACGCGCCGCGCGATCAGCGGAAGAAGATCAGCGTGACCGCCGCGAAGAGCGGCAGCAGGACTAGGCTGCTGTACAGCATGTAGCCGAAGAAACTCGGCATCTTGACTTTGGCCTCCTCGGCGATCGCTTTGACCATGAAGTTGGGGGCGTTGCCGATGTAGGTGTTGGCGCCCATGGCCACGGCGCCCACGCTGACGGCGGTCAGGATCGTGTGCGACACGCCCACCACCTCGTCGGCGACTCCCAATCCCTGACCCAGGGCGAGGAACGCCAGGTACGTCGGGGCGTTGTCCAGGAAGGACGAGAGGGACCCGGTCGCCCAGAAGAACTGCCACGGCGCCCGGACCCCCAGCTCGGCGCCCCGAAGCCGCAGCAGCTCCAGCGCGGGGATCATGGTGAGGAAGATCCCGAAGAACAGGACGGCTACCTCGGTGATGGGGTAGCTGGTGAAGCCGTTGGCCCGGCGGATCCCGCGCGGCGTCTGCCACAACGAGATCCCGGCCAGAGCCAGGATCGCGATCTCCCGGACGGGTTCCCGCAGAAAGGCGACGGCCAGAACTACGCCGGCCAGCCAGAGCGCGTTGATCGTGCCGCGGATGCGGAGGGGCTCACGTTGGGCCCGGTCCCGGCGAATGGCAGGGAGAGTTTCCCGCACGTATTGCGTCGAATCCCAGACGAAGTAGACCAGCAGCAGCACCCCCAGCATGAGCAGCCAGTGGGGCCAGAGGCGAAAGGTCCACGTGAAGGGAACGCCCTGCAGGTAGCCGAGGAACAGCGGGGGGTCACCCAGCGGAGTGAGCATGCCGCCGATGTTCGACACGGTAAAGATGAAGAAGATCACCGTGTGCTTGACCCGGGCTCGCTCCCGGTTGGTTTGGAGCAGGGGCCGGATCATCAGCATCGACGCTCCGGTGGTTCCCACGAACGAGGCCAGCACCGAACCCACCGCCAGGAAGCCGGTGTTGGTCAGCGGGGTGGCGACCAGGTCGCCGCGCAGGAGCACGCCCCCCGAGATCACATAGAGGCCCGCGAGCAGGATGATGAACGACAGGTACTCCTCGCCCATCCGCACCAGCGCGCCGGGCTGCCGGGTGAGGTAGAGCACGAGGATCGGCAGCCCCAGCACGCTGGCGATGAGCAGCTTGTTCCGGTTCTTCTCCCACCAGTGCGGAGTCGACAAGGGAAGCACCGCGATGGCGAGCAGCATGAGGACGAACGGCACCACGGTGTAAAGCGGTGGGGCGGGTCCAGAATCCAACAAGGCTCTCCGGGCTCAGTTGAGCCACGCCATTCTAATCGGAGAGCCGTCCGTAGGGAGCTAGCGCCGGGGTAGCAGAGCTTCGACCAGGGACGTCGGCGGCTTGAACTCCAGTGCCTGGGAAGCAAGCAAACCGCCGCCGAGCAGCGCCGCAATTGCCACTGCCTTGATCAGCCGCCGGCGTCCACGGGGCGCGTCCGTAACGAGCACGGGCGGCGGGGCCTCCAGCTGCTCGAGCATGCTCTGCTGAGCCCGCTGCTGGGCGATTCGGACGCGGCGGCGTTCCTCTGGAGTGAGCCGGTTCACCTTCTCCACCTCCCGCGCTCACGTGATCCTGCCCCGTCCTGATGCAAAGATCTCGCCGGAGGAGAAATCAGGCTGTGTCGTCGAAGAAGCGAAGGAATGACGCCGTGTTGGCGGGCAACCCGCCGGGGCCAGGTCGACTAGCCTGTAAGGTTTGGTGTGAGGCTGGACAAAATGTCCTGGGTCAGAACCGGGCCCGACGCTCTCCCACGACCTTCTGGATGAAGGTGGCGGCCGCCACCACCTCGTCGCGCTAGTTGGTGCAGGTCACGCAGCCGGACTCAGAAGTCCCAGCCGTCCAGGCCACGCGGGTTCTGGGGTACGACCAGCAGGGGAAGGTCCTCGTCGCCCAGGATGCCATGCGCCACCAGAGCAGCGATGCCATTCCCCTGTCGCCTGGCCTCGGCACGCGTGAGGCTGGGCATGGAAGACAGGTGATGAGCGAGCCGGCGCGTGGTGGCGGGAAGCCAGAGAGGTCCCGCCGGAGTCCACAACGGAAATCGAGCCCCGCCGCGATCCAACGGCCCGGCGACCGCCGGCACCTGAGCCCACAGCCTGGACCGGCTCCGTCGCGGGCGGGGCTCCGCGTGTCCGCTGGCGACGTCCCATTCGGCGAGCGCGGCAGGGGCCGACGCGCGCGGGCGCCGCCGGGCGCTCCAGGTGAGCGATAAGGCCAGCGACCGACCCCGGCAGAGCACGGCATGGGGTGTGTAAGGCGGCAGGTAGAGGAGCGTGCCGGGCTCGAGGTCCCTGGTCCACCATCCGTCGCGCGTTGATTGCGCCCGGGTGGCGTCCAGATCGAGCGCGGTGCCCGATCGCACGGCGGGCCCGATCGTCACCGTACGCCGGCCTTCGAGCTGGACCCAGAACCCGTGCACACCGCCGTCGTGGTGCAGCCCCATCCCCGGGCGGCCGCGGCCCTCCACCAGAAACAGGAACGAGCACTCCTCGCGGAACGGGCCAAGGCACGTCGCACGCAGGGCCACCATCAGGCGCATGACGCGGGGAAGCACCTGGTGAACCTGGGGCAGATACACGGTGGCGCCTGACGCCGTCGCGCGGTCGAGCTGCCGCCGGCTGGGCGCCCGCCGGTAGCGGCGCGCGGCGACGACGTGAACCGGCACTCCGGATCTGGCGAGCCGTCGGACCCGCTCGAAGCCCGGGGCCAGCGCCCGCCACCCCGGGTCCCGGGGCCTCAGGAAGGCAGGCCGGCGTCCCAGCCGCTCGCGCCGGAACCGTGCCAGGGCGCGGCGGTCGGCGAACCACGTGGCCAGCGCCGAGGTCACCTGGAGGGAACCGGGGCGGGCTGCGCCTGGCGGCGGGCCGTCCACACCCCGGTCGTACCGTCGGCGCCCGCCAGCTCGCCGTTCGCCTCGTCGCCATCGACGCGGGCGACGAGCGTCATGTGGTCGGCCAGCACCGTCATGCGGGTGCCCTCGACGTGCCCGGTGATGAAGATCTGGTTCCCGTCGAGATGCAGCGTGCCGATCAGCTGCTGGAAGCGCTGGGCCAGATCGAGCACCGCTGGCCGCTCCGCGCCCGACCCCCGCAGCGTCCCCGTCCAGCGGCCTACGACGTCGGCGGGGACCGTCCAGAAGTAGATGGTGTGGACGCGATTCGGACCGCGAATCCGCTCCACCCGGTCGGGGACCCAGGCGCCCATCCGGAAGTCATGGGAGACGACGCGGGCGCCGGTCGGCAGCTCGTGCAGCAGCTTGGGCTGCAGGCGAAGATTGACGTCCTCGCGCAGGTAGAGCGCCACGACGGTTGCCTCGCCCAACTCGGTGGTGAAGAGGTCCTGCCAGAGGAAGCGTGCGCGGTCGGACACGCCGGCCATCGCCGCGCGCTCCCGGCTCGTCTGCACCAGGTCGGGGTCGAGCTCGACACCGACCGCGCGGGCCCCGAAGTCGCGGGCGGCGGCGATCACCAGACGCCCGTCACCGCTGCCCAGGTCGTAGACCACGTCGTTGCGGCCCACGCCGGCAATGCGGAGCATCTCGACGCCGACCCCCTCGGGCGTGGCGACGTACGGGAGATCGGGGGAATGAAAGCCGGGCTGTCCGGTCTGGCACCCCGCCAGCATAGCCAGCCCGACCAGGCCCCCGAACCCTCGCCGCCGTTGCCGGAGCGCCACGCCCCGATCCTGCTTGACGGCTAGAATCGCCGGCGGCCGATGAGGTGACGCTTGCGCAGACGGAGCGACTTCGGTGTCACCTCGAGCAGCTCGTCCTCGCGGATCCACTCCAGGCACTGCTCGAGATTCATGATGCGGGGCGGGGTGAGCTTGATGCTCTCGTCTGCAGTCGAGGAGCGCATGTTGGTGAGCTTCTTCTCCTTGGTGATGTTCACGTCGAGGTCGTTGTCGCGGGCGTGCTCGCCGACGATCATGCCCTCGTACACGGCCTCGCCGGCTCCCCCGAACATGATGCCGCGGGCTTGGAGGTGGTCGATGGCGTAGGCCGTGGTGCGGCCGGTCCGGTCGGCGACCAGCGCACCATTCTGGCGGTGGGCGATGTCGCCCTGCCAGACGTCCCACCCGTCGAACAGGTGGTTGAGGAGCCCGGTGCCGCGGGTGTCGGTGAGGAACTCCGAGCGGTAGCCGATCAGCCCCCGGGCGGGGATGCGGTACTCCAGGCGCACCCGGCCGGTGCCGTGGTTGATCAGCTTGACCATCGCGGCCCGCCGGGGACCGATCTTCTGGGTCACCGCCCCGATGTACTCCTCGGGGATGTCGATAACGAGGTGCTCCATCGGCTCACGGACCTGCCCCTCTTCCTCCCGCGTGATGATTGTCGGCTTGCCGACTTCCAGCTCGTAGCCCTCGCGCCGCATCATCTCGATGAGGATGGCCAGCTGTAGCTCGCCCCGCCCGGACACGCGGAAGGTGTCGGGGGAGTCGGTTTCCTCGACGCGGATGCCCACGTTCACCCGCCGCTCCTTGAAGAGCCGCTCGCGCAGCTGGGTGGAGGTGACGAAGCGACCTTCCCGGCCGGCGAAGGGAGAGGTGTTCGCCGAGAACAGCATCGACACCGTGGGCTCGTCGATGCGGATAAGGGGCAGGGCCTGGGGGTTCTCGGCGTCCGCGATGGTCTCCCCGATTTCGATCGTCTCCACGCCGGCGATGGCCACCAGGTCACCGGCGCTGGCCTCGGGGATCTCGATCCGCTTGAGGCCCTCGTAGCCGTAGAGCACCGTGACCTTGGCCGGCTCCGTGCTGCCGTCGCGGTGGACCACGGCGACGCGATCGCCCTGGCGCACCCGGCCGTTCACGAGGCGGCCGATGACGAGGCGTCCCACATAGTCGTCCCAGTCGAGCATGGCGACCCGCAGCTGCAGCCCCCGGGCGGGATCGACGCGGGGTGGGGGCACCGTGGCCAGAATCGCCTCGAACAGGGGCTCCAGTGATCGCCCGGGCTCCCGCAGATCGGTGGTGGCGGTGCCGGCCCGGGCATTCGTGTAGAGGACCGGGAACTCCAGCTGAGCCTCGGCGGCGTCCAGGTCGATGAAGAGATCGTAGATCTCGTCGAGGACCTCGGCCGGCCGGGCATCGCTGCGATCGATCTTGTTGACCACGACGATGGGCGCCAGCTCGGCCTCCAGCGCCTTCGTGAGGACGAAGCGGGTCTGGGGCAGGGGACCTTCGGCGGCGTCCACCAGCAGCAGTACCCCGTCCACCAGCGTCAGCGTTCGCTCCACCTCCGAGCCGAAGTCAGCGTGGCCCGGCGTGTCGACGATGTTGATGTGGACCCCGCGATAGGTGATGGCCGTGTTCTTGGCCATGATGGTGATGCCCTTCTCGCGCTCGAGGTCGATGGAGTCCATGATGCGGTCGGGGACCGACTCGTTGGCGCGGAAGAGTCCCGACTGCCACAACATGGCGTCCACCAGCGTGGTCTTGCCGTGATCGACGTGGGCGATGATCGCAATGTTTCGGACGTCGTCGCGTCGCTGCATCCCAATCATGCTACCACGCGTCGGCATGTATAATGGCGCTCACGTCGCGCGCCGGAGGTTTTATCATGCCTCGCGTCCTGTGGATGATCGTCGCGTTGCTGAGTCTGCCCCTGGCGGTGTGGGCCCAGGCCAAGAAGACGCCGACGGTCGTGATCACTCTGGACAAGGGCGGCCAGATCACGCTGGAGCTGTGGCCCGTCGACGCGCCCAACCACGTGAAGAACTTCCTCGACCTGATCGGCAAGAAATTCTATGACGGCCAGCGGGTGCACCGCGTGGAGTCGGGCTTCGTGGTCCAGTTCGGCGATCCCCAATCGAAGACGCTTCCCGTGGACCATCCCCGGATGGGCACGGGCGGCCCCGGCTACACGATCAAGGCCGAGTTCAACCAGCGACCCTTCGACCGCGGCGTGCTGGGCATGGCACGCTCCCAGGATCCCGACTCCGCGGGCAGTCAGGTCTACCTCATGCTGGGCCCGGCCCCGTTCCTGAACGGCCAGTACACGGCCTTCGGACGCGTGGTGAAAGGGATGGAGGTGGTGGACACCATCAAGGTCGGCGACCGCATCAAGACCATCGCCGCCGTCGCCGACCGGTGAGGTGCGAACCTCGGACAACGCGGGGCTGGGGGCCCGCCGTCCGAGGCGAGGCTACAAATAGGAGGAGCCGGTGAAGCAGACCGCCGTCATCACGCTCGACAACGGCGCCGAGATCCGCCTGGAGTTCTTTCCCCAAGAGGCGCCCGGGACCGTGGAAAACTTCGTGACCCTCGCGAAGAAGGGGTTCTACAACGGCCTCAGCTTCCACCGGGTGGTGCCGGGCTTCGTCGTCCAGGGTGGCGACCCCAAGGGCAACGGCACCGGCGGGCCCGGGTACACGATCAAGGCGGAGTTCAACCAGCACAAGCACGGCCGGGGCACGCTGGCCATGGCGCGCAGTCAGCATCCCGATTCTGCCGGCAGCCAGTTCTACATCACTTATGGCCCCCAGCCGCACCTCGACGGCAACTACACGGTGTTCGGTCAGGTGGTGACGGGGATCGAGCACGTGGACGGGATCAAGCAGGGGGACCGGATGACGTCCGTGGTCATCGTCGAGGAGTAGCGTGGCCTGGTCGCTCCTGATCCGCGGGGGCGAGGTCGTGGACGGAACGGGGGCGCCGCGCCGGCGGGCCGACGTCGCCGTCGAGAATGATCGGGTCGTTGCCGTCGGCCCCGACCTGGCCGGCCAGGCCCGACGGGTCATCGATGCGAGCGGCCATGTGGTGGCCCCGGGCTTCATCGACATCCACTCCCACTCCGACCTCTTCTACCTCGGCTGTCCGGCCGCGGAGTCGAAGATCCGCCAGGGGTGCACCACCGAGGTCGTCGGGATGTGCTCCTTCTCGCCTGCGCCCGTACCTCCGGGCGGGCGTGATCTGCTACGGGCCTGGGCCGGGGGCATCGGAGCCCGGCTGGAGATCCGCTGGACGACGTTCGCCGAGTACCTGGACGCCCTGCGGGCGGCCCGCGTCTGCATCAACGTCGTCCCCTTCGTGGGCCACGGCGCGCTGCGCCTGGCCGCCGTCGGTCCCGAGAACCGGCCCGCGGGCGCCGGCGGCCTGGAGGGGATGCGGCGGTTGCTCCACGAGGCCCTCGATGCCGGGGCCTTCGGATTCTCGACGGGGCTCGTCTATCCCCCCAGCTCCTATGCGGCGACCGAGGAGCTGGTGGATCTGGCCCGGGCCATGGCTCGCCGCGGCGGGCTCTACTTCTCGCACGTTCGCGGCGAGGCCGCGATGGTCGAGGACTCGATCGCCGAGGCGATCCGGATCGGTGAGGAGGCTGGCGTCGGGGTGCAGATCGCCCACGTCAAGGTGACGGGGCGGGAAAACTGGCCGAAGGTCGACCGGGTGCTCGCCCTGATCGATCGGGCCCGGGCCCGAGGCGTCGACGTGAGCGGTGACGTCTACCCCTACCATGCCGGCTCGACCAAGATGGATAACCTGCTGCCGGGCTGGGTTCATGACGGCGGCACCGCGCGGTTGCTCGAGCGCATCGCCGACCCGGCGCCGCGGCAGCGCATCATCGAAGAGTGCCTGGTCGCCGGCGAGCGCTGGCGCACCCAGTCGCTGGGGGCGATCGGTTTCGACGAGGTGCGGGTCGCCACCTGCGGGCAGCCGGAGCTCGAAGGCCTGTCGCTGGCCGAGCTGGCCGGCAAGCGGGGCCTCTCGCCGGCCGAGGCCATGATGAAGCTGCTGCTCGAAGAGCAAGCAACGGTCACGATGGTTGCCTTCTCGCAGAGCCCCGACAACGTCGCCAAGGTCCTGGCTCACCCGGCGATCATGGTGGGCTCCGACTCCCTGGGGCTGACGAGCGGTCCGGGGCCACACCCGGGCAAGCCCCATCCCAGGATGTACGGGACGTTCCCCCGCGTGCTCGGCCAGCATGCGCGCGAGCAGACGCTCTTCTCGATCGAGACGGCCGTCCAGAAGATGACTGGCCAGCCCGCGGCCCGGCTGCGGCTCACGGACCGCGGATTGGTGTGTCCCGGTCAGGCTGCCGACCTCACGATCTTCGATCCTCAGACAGTGCGGGACGAAGCGACCTTCGAGGATCCGCACCGGCACCCCACCGGCATCCCCTACGTGATCGTGAACGGCACGGTCGTCGTCGACCGGGGAACGTTCACGGCGGCGGGGGGCGGACGGGTCCTGGGCCGACCGTGACGACGGGCGCCCGCAGGGCGGCGGGCCTGGACATGCTGCGGGTCGGGGACTTTCTGTTCCGCTGGCGGAGCTATCTGCCGTTGCTGCTAATCCCGGTGGCGGTGCTGAGTATCACGCAGGCCAGGTATCCAGTCGCCTCGCACGCTGCCGACCTGGCCTGGGAGTTCGCGTGCCTGTCGCTGGCGCTGGCCGGCCTGGCACTGCGCGTGTGGACGGTGGGGGTTGCGGCCCGCGGCACCTCGGGACGGAACACACGCCAGCAGAAGGCGACCTCGCTGAACACGACCGGACCCTACTCGCTCGTGCGGCACCCGCTCTACGTGGCCAACGGTGTGATCGTCGTCAGCCTGGCGCTGTTCATGCACGGCTGGATCGCCCCGATCGCGGTGACGGTCCTCACCATCGCCTACTACGCCTGCATCGCCTGGCGGGAGGAGCAGTTTCTCCGAGAGCGATTCGGTGCGGAATTTGAAGAATGGGCGGCGCGGGTCCCGGCCGCGATTCCCGTTCACCCGGGCCGCTATGTCCGGGCCGTCCACCCCTTTCGATGGAAGGTGGCCATCCGCCGCGAGTTCTACGCGGCGACGCTTATTCTGGTGATGCCGTTCTTCCTGGACCTGGCCGAGGACTTCCAGGAGACGGGGCGGCTCGTGTTCGATCCGGTCTGGGTGGTGAGCGCGACCCTCGGCGTTCTGCTGTTTGTGATCCTGCGCTATCTCAAGAAACGCACCTCGGTGCTGAGCGCAGCACCGGACACATGAGGCCGCCCGTCGCGGCGGACCGGGGAGGCACGATGCCTACCGCACAGGTGTTCATCAACGGCAAGTGGCAGCCGCCGGCGTCCGGCGAGACGTATTCGCCTGTCAACCCGGCCACGGAAGAGCCGCTCGAGGCGGTTGCCCGGGGCGACGAGCGTGACGTCGAGGCTGCCGTCGCCGCGGCCCGCCGAGCCTTCGACGAAGGTCAGTGGCCGCGGATGAGCCCTCACGAGCGGGGCCGGATCGTGTGGAAGCTCGGCGACCTCATCCAGGCCAACCTCGACGAGATGGCGCGCCTGGAGAGCCTCTGCACGGGCAAGACGCTGTTCGATTCGGGGAAGGTCGAGATCCCCTTCGCCGCCGAAGTCTTCCGCTACTACGCGGGCTGGGCCAGCAAGATCCACGGCGAGACGCTGCAGCTCCGAGACAACGCCTTCACGTTCACGCTGCGACAGCCGGTCGGCGTGGTGGGGGCCATCGTGCCCTGGAACTTCCCCTTCCTGCTCTCGTCCTGGAAGATCGCCCCCGCGCTGGCCGCCGGCAACACGATGGTGCTCAAGCCGGCCTCGCAGACGCCGCTCACCGCGCTGAAGTTCGCCGACCTCTGCCAGCAGGCCGGGCTGCCCGAGGGCGTATTCAACGTGGTCACCGGACCGGGCGGCAAGGCGGGGATGGCGCTGGTGCGTGATCCCCGCGTGGACAAGATCGCCTTTACGGGCTCGACGGAAGTCGGCAAACAGATCATGCGCGAGGCGGCGGGAACGCTCAAGCGGCTCAGCCTCGAGCTCGGCGGCAAGTCGCCCAACATCGTCTTCGCCGACGCCGACATGGAGGCCGCGCTGCGCGGCGCCATGACGGGCATCTTCTACAACAAGGGCGAGGTGTGCGCGGCCGGCTCCCGGCTCTTTCTCGAGGAGCGCGTTCATGACGAGTTCCTGGCCAAGCTCACCGAGCGCGTGAAGGGCCTCAAGGTCGGCGACCCCATGGACAAAGCCACCCGCATGGGACCCGTCGTCTCCCGGCAGCAGATGGACACCGTGCTGTCATACATCGAGGCCGGCAAGCGGGAGGGGGCTCGCCTGGTGGCAGGCGGCGGACGTGTCGGCAGCAAGGGCTACTTCATCGAGCCAACCATCTTCGCCGGGGTAACCAACCGGATGAAGATCGCGCGGGAGGAGATCTTCGGGCCCGTGCTGTCGGTGATCCCGTTCAAGTCGGTGGAAGACGGACTGGCCGAGGGCAACAGCACCTCGTACGGCCTGGCCGCCGCGGTGTGGACGCGGGATGTCGCCAAGGCGCTGAAGGCGGCCCGCGCCATCCGGGCCGGCACGGTCTGGGTCAACGCCTACAATCTCTTCGACGCCGCGCTGCCCTTCGGGGGCTTCAAGGAGTCGGGCTTCGGCCGCGAGATGGGCGCGGCCGGCCTCGAGCACTACACCGAGGTCAAGAGCGTGTGGGTGGATCTGTCCTGAGGGGCTCTCGCGCCCGCACGACGCGGGTGCAGCCCAAGCTCAAGGTGTGGGTCGTCTTCGGTTCTCGCGTGAAGTTCGGTGATGGGCGGGCCCGCCTGCTGGAGCTGGTTGACGAGCTCGGCTCGCTGCGGCGGGCGGTGGCCCGTGTCGGCATGTCCTACCGCGCGGCCTGGGGTTACTTCCGGGAACTGGAGCGGGCTGCCGGGCTGAAGCTCCTGGAGCGGGCGCCCGGCGCCGGCCCCCGGGGTGGCACTCGTCTCACCTCCGAGGGCCGAGCGCTGGTCGCGCGCTTTCGCCGGTTTCAAGCCGGCATCGACACCAGCGCCCGCCGCGGTTTCGCCCGCGCGTTCCGCGCCCGCTAGCGAATCGCGAGGTATCGGTATCCCGGCGAATCCTCAGAGGGCCGCTGACTCTAAATGAAGTGGAACGTGCACGTCACCGTCCAGCCGGAATTTGACGGAGCGGGAACAAGTTCTCTGACGCATCTGGGTGTGCCGGTTTCGTCTGGCGTCGCGACCTCGTATTGAAAGTCAACCGAACCATCACCGGGATCTGTGGCGACTGTGTCGGCCACGATAGTGTCACCGCATTTGGCTTTAACCGCTACGGTATTGCCAGCGGTTCCGCCGGAGATCGCGGCGGAGACGACGACGAGGGCTACTCTGCTGCAGTCCCCGGTCCTTCCGCTCGACGAGGTCGAACTCGAGATCGAATTGTTTTTCCCCGATATCAGGAAGACCTTGACGCCGCCGAATTGCCCGCTGCTGACAACATCTGCCGAGAAGGCGAGGATGACCGCAATGACAGTGACGACAGCGAGGCTTTTGGTGAGCTGGAAGGCCCGCAACATGTGACTTCTCCACGGTTGACGGCATTGGAGGCAGGGGCGCGTAGCGCCCCCTGTGCGCGCGTTTCGAAAACTTAACAGTTTGCGCCGAGCTCTCGCCCCGGCCCGGTGGCGCCGGGTGGGGCGGGACAAGGAGATAGCCCGCCGACGTCCTGGTGTCAAGAGGCCCTGGCCCCGCTTGATTATGCTTACTGAAGCATATATAAGGGCTCTCACTGGCGCTGGTGGCGACAGAAGAGATCCCAAGGGGGGAGCGATCGGTGAACCATCGCCTGCTGGTGTGGCTATCACTGGCCCTGGCATTGACGGGGGGGTCGGCCACGGCCCAGATGCCGTCCTCGAACGTCGTCATCCTCTCCACCACCACCAGCACCCAGGATTCCGGGTTGCTCGACGTGCTGGTGCCGCTATTCGAGAAGCAGACGGGCCTGAGCGTCAAGACGATCTCCGTGGGCACCGGGCAGGCGCTGGCCCTGGCCGCGCGCGGGGAGGCCGACGTGACCCTGGCCCACGCGCCGGGCCTCGAGAAGAAGTACGTGGCCGAGGGCAAGATGCACAACCGCCGGCTGGTCATGTACAACGACTTCGTCCTCATCGGGCCTGAGGCCGATCCGGCGGGGATCAAAGGTGAGAAGAGCGTGATCGCCGCGCTCAAGAAGATCGCCGCCGCGGGCGCGCGCTTCGTGTCGCGGGGCGACCGGTCGGGCACGCACACGCTGGAGCTCAACCTCTGGAAACAGGCGGGGGTGACCCCGGGCAGCGCCTGGTACATCGAGTCGGGCCAGGGCATGGGGGCCACGCTGGGTATCGCCGACGACCGCCAGGCTTACACGCTCACGGATCGGGCGACGCTGCTCGCCTTCAGCAAACGCGTGAAGCTCGTGACCATGGTCGAGGGCGATCGACCGCTCCTCAACATCTACTCGGTCATGGAGGTCAATCCGGCTAACGGCCCGCGCGTCAACGCCTCCGGGGGCAAGACGTTCGCCGACTTCATGCTGGCGCCCGAGACGCAGGCCCTCATCAAGACCTTCGGCGCGGACAAGTACGGTCGGCCACTCTTCGTTCCTATCGCCGGGACGAAGGACGAGGACTTCTAGGCGGTGGACCTGATCGTCGAGGGCTTCCGCCAGGCCCTCGGGCTCCTGCTCGGCGCCGACCCCGAGATCTGGGCGATCCTGTGGCTGTCGCTCCAGGTCTCGTCCACCGCGACCGGCCTGGCCCTTCTTATCGGCATCCCCGCGGGCGTGGTGCTGGCCCTCACGCGCTTCCCGGGGCGGACGCTGCTGGTCAGCAGCGTCAACGCGGGCATGGGGCTCCCTCCGGTGGTGGTGGGCCTCTTCGTCACCATCCTGCTCTGGCGCAGCGGGCCGTTCGGCGCCTGGGAGATCCTCTACACGCCAACCGCCATCATCATCGCCCAGGCCGTCATCGCCTCCCCCATCGTCACCGGGATCACGCTGGCGGCCGTACAGAACGTACCCGAGATGTTTCGCCTGCAGCTCCTCGGCCTGGGCGCCTCGCGGGGTCAGATGATCTGGGTGGTGCTGCGGGAGGCGCGCCTGCCCATGCTGGCCGCCGTCATGGCGGGGTTCGGCGGGATCATTTCCGAGATCGGCGCCTCCATGATGGTCGGCGGCAACATCAAGGGCCAGACCCGAACACTGACCACGGCCATGGTGCTGGAGACCGGCAAGGGCAACTTCGACGTCGCCATCGCGCTGGCCATCCTGCTCCTGACGCTGGTCTTCCTGGTGAGCTGGGCGCTGACATCGATCCAGCAGCGCCGCGCTTCGTGACCGGCGCCGCCGGAGAGAAACGAGGCGGCAACGCAGACCAGTAGCGCGGCATGCGCCTCAGCAGTTAGGATCTGGCCATGAAACGGTTCGAGGTCATCCAGGCCGGCAGTGTGGAGGATTGCCTGCGCGCGCTGGCCGCGCACGGGCCGGAGGCGAAGCTCCTGGCGGGAGGCACCGACCTGCTGCCTCAGCTCAAGAACGGGGTGCTCGCTCCGCGCTACGTGGTCGACGTGTCGCGGGTCGGCCGGTTACGCAGCGTGGACCTCGACGGGGATCGGGGGCTCCGGGTGGGAGCGGCGGTGACGGCGCGCGAGATCGAGCAGCACACGGGCCTCCGCGCGCGGTTTGCGGCGTTGGCCGAGAGCGGGGGCCTCATCGGCTCGGTCCAGGTGCGGAACCTGGCGACGGTGGGAGGCAATCTCTGCAACGCCGCGCCTTCGGCCGACATGGCGCCACCGCTGCTGGCCCTGGAGGCCGAGGCGGTGATCGCCGGACCCCGCGGCGAGCGCCGGGTGCCCTTGAGCGCCTTCTTCACCGATGTCAGACGCACGGTGCTGGCGCCCGACGAGCTCCTCCTCGAGCTCGTGATGCCGGCTCCCGGGCCCCGGAGCGGGGGGCACTATTTGCGCCACACCCCGCGGCGGGAGCTCGACATCGCCGTCGTCGGAGTCGCCTCGCAGCTCACGTTGTCGAACGGCGTCTGCGCAAGGGCCCGGATCGCGCTGGCTGCCGTGGCCCCGATCCCGCTCCGGGCGACGGCCGCCGAGCGGGCCCTGGAAGGCCAACCGGTGACGCCCGAGCTCGTGGAACGAGCGGCGGGGCTGGCGGCCGAGGCGGCCCGGCCAATCAGCGATCAACGAGGATCGGCGGAGTATCGCCGCCATCTCGTCCGCGTCCTGACGCGCCGGACCCTGACAACCGCGCTCGCCCGGGCGCGGAGCTGAGCCGAGAGGAGCCACGACGTGGCCAAGCATGCCCTGAGCTTCACGGTGAACGACGAGGCGGTGGAGGTACTTGTCCAGCCCTGGGACACGCTGCTGGACGCGCTGCGGGAGCGGCTGGGCCTGACCGGACCCAAAGAGGGGTGTGGCACCGGAGACTGCGGGGGCTGCACCGTGCACCTCGACGGCAAGCCCGTAGCGAGCTGCCTGATGCTGGCGGTGCAGGCCCGCGGCCGCGCGGTGCGCACGATCGAGGGGTTGGGCCGGCCGGGCGCCCTGCATCCGCTGCAGGAGGCCTTCGTGCGCCATGGGGTGCCCCAGTGCGGGTTCTGCATCCCGGGGGTCCTGATGTCGGCGGCAGCGTTGCTGGCCGAGAATCCACGCCCTACCGACGAAGAGATCCGCTACGGCATCGCCGGCAACCTCTGCCGGTGCACGGGCTACACGACGATGATCAGCGCCATCAGCGAGGCCGCCGCCGCGGCGGCGAGGTGATCGCCATGACCATGAAGACGACGCGTGATGTCCGGGGAGTCGGGCTCGCCATCCCCCGGCCCGACGGACCGGAGAAGGTCACGGGTCGGGTCCAGTACGTGGCCGACCTCCAGCCCCGCGGCCTGCTCCACGCCAAGCTGCTGCGCAGTCCCCATGCCCACGCCCGCATCGTCAGGATCGACACCAGCCGGGCCCGCGCCATGCCTGGCGTGCGCGCGGTCCTGACCGCGGCCGACATTCCCGAGCTCAAGCGCAAGGCGCCGACGCGCTCGCACGCGGTGCTGGCCATCGATCGCGTCGTATTCGTGGGCCAGCCGGTGGCGGCGGTGGCCGCCGACGAGCTGGCGATCGCGGAAGAGGCCGTCGATCTCATCACGGTCGAGTATCAGGTGCTCCCGGCGTCCGTGGATCCACTGCAGGCCATGCAGGTCGGGGCTCCGCCGGTGGCAGATGCCGGTACCGAGGCCGACACCAGCGAGGCCATGGCCCACGGAGCCGTCGCGGTGGCCAGGGCCGACGCGCCGCCGCCCAAGGCCGTCAACGTCTCCCAGCAGTCCCGGCTGCACCGGGGCGACGTCGCCAAGGGCTTCGCGGAGTCCGACCTCGTGCTCGAGAAGACCTACCGCGTTCCCATGGTGCACCAGGGCTATCTGGAGCCGCACGCCGTGCTGGCCGAGTGGGACCGGACGGGCTTTCTCACCCTGTGGGCAAGCACCCAGGGCTCGTTCAACACGCGCTCAGAGGTCGCCGACGTGCTCGGGATCTCCGAGAACCAGATTCGCGTGATTCCGATGGAGTGCGGGGGCGGGTTCGGCGGCAAGATCCGCGCCCTCTGCGAGCCCATCACCGCGCTGCTGGCCCGGGCCACCGGCCGTCCGGTGCGCTACGTGATGACGCGGCGCGAGGAGCTGGAAGCGGGAAACCCGGCGCCGCAGGTCATCATCCGTCTCAAGACCGGCGTGAAGCGTGACGGCACGCTCGTGGCGCTGGAGGCCGAGACCGTGCTGGAAGCGGGCGCGTTCTCCGGCGCCGTGCTGGCGGTGAGCGCGGTCTTCCTGGCCAGCCTCTACAAGTGGCCGGCGTTCGAGGTCCGCGGCGCCGAGGTGCTCACCCACAAGCCGAGCATCGCCGCCTACCGGGCGCCGGTCGCGCCCCAGACCATCTTCGCGATCGATTCGCACATGGAGCAGCTCGCCCGGGCGCTGAAGCTCGATCCCGTCGAGTTCCGCCGGCGCCACCTGATCGTTGAGGGCGATCCGATGGCCAACGGCCAGCCCTGGCAGAGCAACGGGGGTCGGGAAGTGCTGGACCGGATCGCCGAGCATCCGTTCTGGAAGAGCCGGGCCGAGTGGAAGGCCAGCTCCGGCAATGGCCGTGGCCTGCGCGGGACGGGGCTGGCGCTCGGCGGGTGGCTGGGCGGGCTCCAGCCGACCAGCGCCACCGTGCGCCTCAACCCCGACGGCACGCTCAGTGTTCTCACCGGCCAGGTGGACATCGCTGGCACCAACATCGCGCTGGCCCAGATCGCGGCCTCGGCCTACGGAGTCGACATCGAGAAGGTCCGCATCACGACCGGCGATACCGACACCGCGCCGGTCACCGGGCTGAGCGCCGGGAGCAAGACGGTCTACACGGTCGGCACGGCGGTGCTCCAGGCGGCCGAGGATGCCCGTCGCCAAACGCTGGAGATCGCCGCCTCCGAGCTGGAAGCCGCGATCCACGACCTCGAGCTCGCGGATGGCCGCGTGACCGTCCGGGGCATGCCCGACCGCGGCATCACGCTCGCGCAGATCGGCAAAAAGGGCAACCTCTATATGTCCAAGGTGCCGCCGGTTCTCGGGGTGAGTCGTCCGGCGTTCTCCCAGCAGGCCCCGGGCTTCGCCGCCCAGCTGGCGCGGATCGAGGTCGACCCCGACACCGGCGAGGTCACGGTCCACGAGTTCGTGGTCGTTCAGGACGTGGGCAAGGCCATCAACCCGCTGGGCGTGGAAGGGCAGATGCAGGGCGGTGCCGTGCAGAGCCTGGGGATGGCGCTGACCGAGGCTCTGATGTACGACGGCAGCGGCCGGCTGATGAACCCGAGCCTCCTAGACTACCGGAAGCTGACCGCCGCCGACCTGCCGGACATCGAGACGATCATCGTGGAGAAGCCGTCGCCGTCAGGGC
The DNA here is from genome assembly GCA_035457825.1 of Candidatus Methylomirabilota bacterium. GTDB lineage: Bacteria > Methylomirabilota > Methylomirabilia > Rokubacteriales > CSP1-6 > 40CM-4-69-5. Next base: position 322 of record DATIAY010000103.1, on the reverse strand, counting down.
CCTTCGGGGCTCGGGGTGTCGGCGAGCCGCCGATCGTCCCGGCACCGGCCGCCATCGCCAACGCCGTCGAGGACGCGACCGGAGTCCGGATCACCACGGCCCCGCTCACACCCGAGCGCATCGCGCTGGCACTGCTCGGCGGGCAGCCGGCAAGAACCGCCTAGGCTCGACGCGCGCCCGCTCGGCTCGATGTGGATCGCCGGCAACGCTGATCCCCTTCGTGCTGGGGTACGTCTCCGTCAACCGGATGGATCCGGCCGGCGTCTTCACCACCCTGGCCGCCGGCGCGGGCACGATCGGCGGCTCGCCGACGCCGCGGGCG
>DATIAY010000102.1:0-27941 GCA_035457825.1 Candidatus Methylomirabilota bacterium | reverse complement strand
CGGCCGCTTCCAGCGTCCGGGCCGCCACATCGTGGCGGCCCAGCCGCTGGGAGGCATCGGCCACGATCCGCAGCGCTCGCACAACGACGCTGGGATCGCTCGTCTCCCTGGCGATCTGCTCGGCCTCGTCGGCCGCGGTCTTGGCGACCCCGCTGCGCAGCAGCCGCTCAGCCCGCTCCACGCGCTGGACGACCGACAGCGGCGGCACGCGCACGCCGGCCTCCATCAGCGCCGTCAGCCGGTCCTCCGCCCCCAGCGCCCATGTGCTCGCCGGCGCCAGCACCCTGACCTCGCGATAGGCCAGCGCGGCCGCTTCGCGCTTGCCCCGCGCTTCCCCGAGCATGCCCGAGAGGTACAGCGCCTGGGGCACCTCCAGCGCGTCGGGATAGGAGGTAATGAGGCGGGACAACAGGGCCTGGGCCCCGGGCTCGTCACCCGCCCGCTCGGCCAGCGCGGCCCCCAGCAGCAGCGCGGCCGGCGCCAGACGGCTGTCCCGGTGGCGCTCGGCGACGGCCACCGCGGCCGCCTTGGCCCCGGCCAGATCCCCGGCTCGTTCGCGCGCGTCGGCGAGGAGGAACCACGCGTAGTCCCCGATCGGGCCGCCCAGGACGGCCACCGAGCCGAACTCGCGGAGCAGGGACGCGGGGTTGCCCGCCTGGAACTCGGCGACGGCGCGGGCCCAGGCGATCTCGGCCTCGACGCTGACGGCGGCTTCGCCGGGCGGCTCGGCGCGCACCGGGACAGGCGCGATGCCCATCAGGGCGAGGCCCAGGCCCAGGAGCGCGCCGTCGCGCACGGCCCGCCGGGTGAAAACGATCCGCTGCAGCGCGGTCAGGTTGGCCAGCACGGCCAGGAGCCAGAGCGCCGGTTCTAACAGATTCAGCAGGGCTCCCGCGATCAGGCAGATCATGCGCTCCGGCCGCTCCATCATCCCTACGTTACACTCAACACCGATCGATTCCGCGCGCGCTTTGGTGTAGCTCACCATCACGCTGCCCACGAGCGCGGCCATGGCCACCATGGCTCCCCGGGCGTGCGGCATCTGCACGAACAGCACGACGATGCCGAGCAGCACCACCAGATCCGAGTAGCGGTCGATGACGGAGTCCAGGAAGGCCCCGAAGGGCGTCACCTGCCCGGAGGCCCGGGCCAGCGAGCCGTCGAAGAAGTCGAAGAGCCCGGCCAGCAGGAGCAGGACGCCCGCCACCCGGCTGCGTCCGGTCACGAAGGCCGCGGCGGCCGCGAGACTCACCCCGAGCCCGGCCAGCGTGAGGTGGTTGGGGCGCAACCGGAGTCGGAACAGCAGGTGACCGATGGGGTCGGTCCACGCCCGAACGGGCTCACGGTACCGGCTCAGCATGGGCCGGGCTCGGCGTCCGTCATAGCGGCCGGACCAGGGCACGCTCCAGCGCCTCGCGCAGGCGCTCCCGAGCTTCCGGAGCCTCGATTTTCCCGCCCCGGCCGTCGTGCACGTAAAACGTGTCGAAGGCCTGGTCGATCTCGGTGGCGATGCGGGCGCTCACGATGTCACAGCCCTCGGCCGAGAGCGTGCGGGTGATCAGATAGAGGAGCCCGAGCCGATCCGCGCACTTCACCTCCACCACCGTGAGCTCGTCACTGAGCGAGTTATCGACGCTGACCCGCGGCGGCGTGGGCGTGGTACCGGTGGCCCGCCCGGCCGCGCGGCGTCGGCTCAGGAGCGCCTCCACGCTCTGCTCGCCCGCGACGACGGCCCGGAGCGCGTCGAGCACCCGGGCCCACTGGCCCGCCGCGGTGATGGCCTCGCCGGTAGGGTCGTTCACCTGGAAGGTGTCGATGGCGATGCCATCGGCCCGGGTGGCGATCTGGGCTGAGATGATGTTCACGCCGTGCGCGGCCAGCGTGCCGGCGATCAGCGAGAACAGGCCGGGGAGGTCACGGGTGACGACGACCAGGTCCGACGATCCCAGATCGGGATGGTGGAACAGCTCCGTGCCCACGCGGGTGGCGTCCAGGCGATGCAGCATGCGCACGTGCTCGGCCATCCGCTGCACGGTCGTGGTGGCCAGGTAGCGCTCGGGCATCATGGCCAGGTGGGCCATCACCGCCTGTCGCGAGACCTCGTCTCCCAGGGCGGTGTGCAGGCGATCGGCCAGTTGGGCGCGCGTCGGCCGCTCGACGCGGCCGCCAGTGAGCCGGCTGAGGGTGCGGGCGTAGAGCTCGTGGAGCACCACCGCCTGCCACGGGGTCAGCACTCCCGGCCCCACCGCTCGCATGTCGGCGTAGGTGAGCAGGTAGAGCATCCGTAACCGCTGGGCGTCCCCTACCGTGGCCGCGAAATCGGCGATGGTTCTGGGGTCGTCGATATCCCGCCGCTGGGCGATGTGCGACATGGTGAGGTGGTGGGCCACGAGGAACTCGACCAGGGCAGCGTCCTCGGCTCCCAGCCCGATGCGGCCGGTCAGCTCCCTGATGAGCGGGATGCCCTTGGCGACGTGGCCGTGGCCCTTGGCCTTGCCGATGTCGTGCAGGAGCATCCCCAGCATCAGCAGCTCGGGCCGCTCGACGTCCGCGAACACCTGGGCGGCGCCCTCCGACTCGGCGGATTTTCCCGGCGCGAGCGCCTCCAGGTGCTCCACAGCGAGCAGCGAGTGCCGGTCCGCCGAGAACCGATGATAGGCGTCGTACTGGACCAGGCACGTCAGGGCGCCGAACTCGGGCAGGTACCGGCCCAACGCGCCGAGCTCGTGCATTTGCGACAGGGTGACGGCCACCCGGCCCCAGCTCCGGCAGATATCGAGGAAGAGATCCCGGGCCGCCGGCGAGCGGCACACGCCGTCGTCGATCAGGTCCAGCGCCGCCTCCAGGGCCCGCTCCAGCTCCAGCGAGAGCTCACAGCCGAGCCGATGCGCGTGCCAGAACACCTTGATGAGCTGCGTCGGGTCGGCGGCGAAGCGGTCGACCTTCTGGTCGGCCAGATGCAGCCGGCCATCGATGAACACGAGCCCGTCGGCCAGAGCCTGCTGGCGGTCGCGCAGGGCGGCGCTGGTCCGCCGCGACAGCGTCTCCTGGCAGCGGGCGATGAGCCGACGCGCCACCCGGTGAATGACCCGAGCGTGCAGGTAGTAGTCGCGCATGAACCGCTCGACGGCGAGGCTCGTGTCGTCGTCCTGATAGCCGAAATTCTTCGCCACCTGGGGCTGCATATCGCGGGTCAGCACGTCGTTGCGGTGCCCGGCCAGGAAGTGCATCTCGTTACGCACCCGCCACAGGAAGGTCAGCGCGGCGTCGGTCAGCGCCTGCTCGCGCTCGGTGATCAGCCCCTTCTGGGTCAGCTCGCGCAGGGTGCGCGCGCCGAACTTGGCCGCGCTGAGCCACATGGCGGTGTGCATGTCACGCAACCCCCCCGCCGACTCCTTGACGTTGGGCTCCATGACGTAGGGTGAGGCGCCGTGCTTGCGGTAGCGCTGGTCGCGCTCGGCCAGCATCGCCTCCAGGAACTGCTCGAAGTCGCGCCGGTAGACGTTCTCGCGGAGCACGCGCTGGAACCGACCGAACAGCGCGCGGTCGCCCACCAGGAAGCGGGCCTCCTGCATCGACGTCCGGCTGGGCAGATCGGTGCCGGCCATGGCCACACAGTCCTCCAGCGAGCGCAGGCTGTGGCCGACCTGCAGCCCCAGGTCCCACAGCGTGTAGAGCAGCTCCTGGGTGATGCGCTGCACGTAGGGGGTGAGCTCACCGTCATGGACGACCATCAGGTCGATGTCCGAGGAGGGGTGCAGCTCACTGCGCCCGTACCCGCCCAGCGCCACCACCACGAATGCCGCCGGGACCAGGCCGCTGGCCCGAGCCTCGGTGACCGCCAACCGGAGGAGGGTGCGGACAAGCTCGTCGATGAGGCGGGCGTGGGCCTGGACCGACTCCTGACCCGACGCGCCGCCCGCGTGCCGCAGCTTGAGCGAGTCGAGCCCGTCGGCGAGTGCGGCCCGGAAAAACTCGAGACGAAGGCGGCGCCGGTCCTCGGTGCGCTCACCCCTCGCCTCGGCGCGCCGGGCCCGGCGATACAGCTCGGGCGACATGGCGCGGCAAAGCGTAGCAATCCGGGCCAAATACTGTCAAATGCGGCCTGGACTTACTACAATGCTTCCGTGCGCACCGTGTGGCGTCCAATTCTCGACCGCATCGCCCCCTACGAGCCCGGTCTCCCCCTCGAGACGCTGGCGCGCCAGCTGGGGCGCGACGACCTCGTAAGGCTGTCGGCCAACGAGAGCCCGCTCGGCCCATCGCCCCGGGTGGTGGAGGCGCTCAGACGAGAGGCCCCGAAGGCCCACCTCTACCCGGACGGGGGCGCCACCGCGCTGCGGGAGACCCTGGCTGCCCGGTTGGGGGTGACGCGGGACCAGATCCTCGTGGGCAATGGGGCCGATGAGCTGCTCGCCATCATCGCCTGGGCGGCGCTGGAGATGGGTGACGAGGTCGTCGTCCCCCAGCCATCGTTCGAGCCGTACACGACTGTGGTAGAGCTGGCCGGGGCCACCCTGCGCCCGAGCCCGCTGGCCGGTTACGACACCGATCTGGACGACGTGCGGGCGCGGGTCACGCCTCGCACCAAGGCGATCATCCTGTGCTCGCCGCACAATCCCGCGTCCACGATCATCCGCCGGGGTCCTTTGCTCCAGCTCCTGGGCGCGCTGGCGGCCGATCCGCCGCTGGTGGTCCTGGACGAGGCCTATCACGACTTCTGCGACGACCCCGAGACCCCCGACGGTATCGGGCTGCTGGCCCGCTACCCGCGCCTGATCGTGCTGCGCACGTTCTCGAAGATCGCCGGCCTGGCCGGGCTCCGGGTGGGGTACGCCATCGCCGCGCGCGAGACGATCGAGCGGCTCAACCGGGTGCGGGCGCCCTACAACGTCAACCGCCTGGGCCAGGTCGCCGCCCTGGCCGCGCTCGAAGACCGGGCGCACTGGCAGGAGAGCCGCGACCTCGTCATCGCCGAGCGCGCGTTCCTCAGCCGGGAGCTGCGCCGGCGCGGCCTGGCCTTTCCGCCCTCACAGGCGAATTTCCTGCTCGTGAAGGTGCCGGGCGCCGATCGCATCCGCCAGGCCCTGGCCCGGGCCGGGATCCTCGTGCGGGACGGCACCGCCGTCGGCTTCCCCGATCACCTGAGGATCTCGGTGGGTACGCGGGAGACGAATCAGCGCCTGCTCGCCGTGCTCGACCGCGAAGCGGCGTGAGCTAGCGACGCCCGGAGTCGCGCGGGCGCGCGGTGGCGAGTTCGCGCTCCAGCTCCTGGATCCGACGGGCCAGCACCTCGCGCTCGGCCCGGAGCGCGGCCAGTTGGGGATCCCGCTGGCGCGCATCTTGTTGCGCCAGCCGCGTCTGTAGCGTGACCTCGCGGGCGTAGACCTCTTTGAGCTCCCGCTCGAGACCCCGGATTCGCTGCTTGGCAGGAAGGTAGTTCACGAACATCACATAGAGCAGGAGGCCCAGGAGCAGGAGGCTCGAGGCCACCAGCATCCACGGGAGCCTGGGCAGCCGTGCGGCGTGGGCCACGATCGGGGATTTTAGCAAATCTGCTATCATCGAACTCGTGGAGTTGCGGGTTTTCTTCGCTCGAGCGATTCGGGCCAGCTTCCGGGACCTGGCACTCGACGACGAGCCGGCCGCCACCTACCTCGCCGACCTCCTCGCGCGCTTCGCCCGTGCCGAGAACCTCTACCCGCGCGGTGTCGCGCTGCCCCGACTCGAGACCGTCGTCGACATGTTGCTCGACATCCAGACCGTCTGGCAGGAGGACGCTCCGGGGTTCCAGCCCGAGCACGAGGTGACGGTGCGCCGGCACATCGGCGACTACACGATGTTCATGACCGGGGTGTTCCGCGAGCGTGTCGACCGGATCGCCTCGACGAGCTTCTACATCTCCCAGGGCAAGCGCGCCTATCGCTTCGTCTCCGAGCACGCCCGGGCGCGGGCCGGCGCGGGCAGCCTGCCCTATCGCCGGCTCGCCGAGCACTTCGAGCGCTACGTTGGCGCCCTCGACTACACGCGGCGGGTCCACTTCCCCCAGGGTCCGGGGCATCCCCTGCTCCGGCTCGCGCTTGAATGACCCGGGCACAGCCGGCCGCTCGCTCCTCGAGAGTCTCCTCACCCGCGGCACCCCGCCCACCCCTGACGAGCTTCAGACGCTGGCCGAGCTGGCCGCCACGGCCCTCGACGACGCGCTACGGCAGTTCGCCGGCGGCCACGGCGCCGCGGCACTCTCCGTCCTGACCGCGCTCGCTGCCGAGCCCGCGCCGCGCACCGTGCGTCGCGCCGCCAAGCGGGCGCTTTATCGGCTCGCCCAGGGCGGCGTCACGCCGCCCGCCGCGCCGGTCACCGTGCCCGCCGCTACCGGCCGACACCCCCTGCGTGCGGTGCGCGCGTGGGGCTCGGGGATCGACGGCAGCGGGTCGCGAGCCGTCTGGATCGTCTTCGAAGGTCAGTGGGGCGCGCTCCGGCTGTGCTCCGTCATTCTCAACGACACCGCCGGGATCCTGGAATCCGCCGGAGGTGACATCACCAAGAAGCGGCTCGATCGTGAGCTGGCCGACCTGCGGGCCGCCCAGAAGCTGCCCTGGGTGAGTCTCCCTCCCGATCGCGCCATGGGCCTCATCGCCGAGGCCCTCGCGCTCCACCAGGCCTCCGGCACGGAGCCCCCCGCCACATTCAGACGCTGGCAGCCGCTGTTCGAGGGGACCCCGCCGGCGACGCCTCCGGACCTGGGCGATCCCGATCCCGCGCTTGCCGAGCGCGCCAGCGAGCTCCTCGAGCTTCCCGAGCTCGCCGGCTGGTTTCTCGAGCCGGCGTCGGTCCAGACTGACGCCCTCGAGATGCTGCAGGCGCGGGAGAGCCGGCTCGTGCTCTCCGACCAGCAAAAGGCGGAGCGCCAGGAGGCGATCCTTCGCCGGGTGGTCGAGCGCGAGATGACACCGGCGGCGCGGCAGCTCTGGGCCCGCCGGCTCGGCGAGATGGCGCTCATCCTGGCCGAGGCCGGCCGCAGCGAGCACGCCGCCATCGCCCGGGCCGCGGCCGCCAATCTCCTCGACCCGCGCCGCGACGCCGCACGCGAGGCCTTCGCCCGCGGCGTGGCCGCCCGTGCGCTCGCCGCCGCCGGGGAGGTCGCCCTGGGCCGGCTCAGCGCCGCCGATGTAAGCCGCGCCCCGGATCGCTCCACTCCCACGCGCCCGGCGTGATCACCGACGTCCCCGGCCTCCGGGCCCCCACGTCACCGACGACGTCGGCCAGCGATCTGCGCTAAGCGCTAACCGCTCAGCGCGGCGCCCCCATCACCGTCGCCAGCCAGGCGATGCCCGTGTACGCGAGCGGCGCGGCGACGGCCCAGAACCAGCGGCGCGTACGGGTCGCCTGTTCGGCCGACATCGGCTCCAGGATCATGGGATGCAGGCCACGGGCGACGAGAGCGCCGCCCAGCGCGCCGCCGATGTGAGCGGCATTGTCCACGTACGGCGTGAGGAACCCGGTGACGATCGTGTACAGGGCCCACGCGGCCAGCACGACCCCGATCCTCCGGTCGCGGAGCAGCAGGCGCTCGCGGTGGCGCCGCACCAGCACGATGGCCGCGCCCTGGAGTCCGAAGATGGCCCCGGACGCTCCCACCGAGGGTCCAGGAGTCGTGAGAACGCTCAGGAGCGAGCCGGCCAGTCCGCTCAGCACGTAGAGGACGAAGAACTGCTGGCGCCCGAAGGCGCGCTCGGCCAGCAGCCCGAGGATATAGAGCGCGATGAGATTGCCCACCAGGTGGTCGAGGCTTCCGTGTAGGAACGTGGCGCTGAGCAGCCGCCAGTACTGCCCGGCCACCACTGCGGAGGCCTCGAGCGCTCCCGCCGCCACGATCGCCGCCGGCGAGGCCAGGGCCCCGGCGACGATCTCGGCGACGAAGATCAGCGCCAGGAGACCGCCCAGGGCCAGCGTGATGGGAGGCGCCGGGCGCAGCCGGCGCTCGAGATCGACACGCCGGCCCAGCAGCATGTCCGGCGTGATGCGCAGCGGCCGCTCCTCCGGCTGGCTCACGCCGCCGTTGGGGGCGGCCCGGCTCACCGGCGCTCTCCCGTATCGAGCATGATCCCCAGCGCCAGGGCCACGCGCCGGTCCAGACGGCGGTCCGTGTCCGGCCGGAGGTCGAGGACGTAGCGATCGAGGAGGGTCAGTTTACGGTTGAACTCGCCGATCACGACGCCGTCGGTGGCCCCGCGGCCCGCGATCAGGATGAAATTGGTCCGCAGCAGTCCGAACAGGGGCCCCAGCACGCGGCGCAGCAGCGAGAGCACGATCGAGTCCTCGATGGCCAGAGCCATCCGCTCCCCGCCGGGCGTCTCCACGTACCAGCGCTTCCGCACGAGGTTGTGGATGTGGTACTTGCGCAGCCGGGCCAGTACGTCCCCCCTCGCGCTACTGACGGTAAACGTCCGGGTGAGCAGGGCCACCCGCTGGTCCTGCCAGATCCGCAGCAGCACTTCGCCACGCGATTCGTTGCGGTAGATGGTGACGTGCCGTTTGGGACGCAGCGAGGTGGCGACCAGGAAGAAGGTGATCCCGGCCAGGGCCAGGCCCAGCATCTCCCCCGCACCGGCCTCCAGCCCGCGGAGCAGCGTCCGCTCCAGGACGAGGGTGGCTGCGAGGAAGGCGACCACGTAGGCCAGGATGGTGCGGATGGGATAGGTCGGGCGCTCGACGAAACAGACCGGCACGCCGTCCTCGCTCCACACCTCGTACTTGGCGCGGATCGTGAGCAGCCGCTCCCGCAGCAGAAAGAGATCGCGATCGAAGGCCGGATCGAGGCTGGGATCGGCTCGCCGGGTCGGCTCGCCTGCACCCGGCGCCCGCAGGGCCCGGCCGCACACGGGACACTCCAGCAGGCGCCCGGCATACTCCGGCTTCAGCTCATACACTTCCCCGCAAGGGCAGGCGACCGTCACGGCCCTCACGGTTGGATCCACGCGTTCCAGCGCCGGCTTCGCCGGCGCAATCCTAGTTGGGGGGAGGTCCGGGAGGGGGGCTGACGCCCCCCTCCCGCAAAAATGCGGGCAGGACGTGGCGGGCCATCATCTCCATCGACCGCAGCACCGTGGCCTGGCTGAGCCCGCCGAAATTCATGATGGCCAGGTAGTCGGTGTAGCCACACTGCTCGTAGCGGCGCGCGACGCGGATCACGTCCTCGGGCCCGCCGAATGCGATCAGGTCGTTGGCCAGCAGCGTCTCGAAGGGCCGCTGCCGCGCATAGAGCCGGGTGCGCACGTAGCGCTCCATCGCCTGGCGGGCTTCGGCGGCCGCCGGGGCCCGCCCGTCGCCCACGTAGGTGTGAAACCCGAAGGGCAGCGAAGCTCCCGCTGCGGCGGCGCCGGTGGCCGCATAGGCCGTCCGCCACACCCCGAGCGTCTGGGCGAACTCAGCGACCCGCTCCGCGGTCGCGTAGGGAATCATCATGATCGGAAAGCCCCGCCCGCCCACGGCGGCGGCGACCTCGTTCCTTAGAATCGCGATCCAGATCGGCGGGCGGGGACGCTGCACGGGCTGCACGTTGAGCTTCACATCCTTCACGCGGACGAACCGCCCCTCGTAGGAGAACCGCTCCCCCGTCCAGGCCCGCAGCAACGTCTCGAGTGCCTCGTCGAACCGCGCCTGCTTCTCGGCCGCCGGGATTCCGAAGCCCTCGAACTCGTGGGCCAGATAGCCGGAGCCGACGCCCAGGTCGAGGCGTCCGCCCGACAGCATATCCACCATCGCGTACTCCTCGGCCACCACCAGCGGATCGTGGAAGGGCAGCACGACGACGGCGGCGCCCAGCCGGATGCGCCGGGTCCGCTGGGCGGCCGCCGCCAGGAACACCGGGGGCGAGGGAATGGCCCCGTATTCGTGGAAGTGGTGCTCGGCCACCCAGAACGAGTCGAACCCCAGGGCCTCGGCCGCGACCACCTGCTCGAGCAACTCGCCGTAGAGCTCCCCGGAGGTGCGGGGCAGTTCGGCAGGGTAGTGGTCGCAGACCGAGAAGATCCCGAACCGCATCACTCGGTGGGGCGGATGGTGTCCCGAGCGTCGGCCAGACGCTCGGCGACCGCGCGAATCTCCTCCACGCGCCCGGGATCGTAGGCGAACCGGGGATCGCTGGTGTAGGCGGACCAGGCCTTCATGTAGTCGGGCTGGCTCAGGCCCAGCGCGAACCGGGAGATCCGCACGGGGTTGGCGAAGTCCGCCATCACCGCCAACTCGCGGTGGATGTCGGACCGGCGCCCGTCCAGGAACTTCTTGAGCGCGGAGGGCTTGGGGCCGTGGGGCAAGCCCACCGGATGCACGGTGACCATCCCGGCTTGGCTCAGGCTCCCCGCGCTGAAGAACTCGCCGAAGTGAAAGCCCAGCGTCTCGCAGTAGTCGAGGTTCCGGTGGAAGAAGGGCAGCCACATGGCCTCCTTCTCCACCGAGCGCACCGTGAAGACGCAGATGTAGCAGCCGGGCAGCCGGAAGATCGTGTGACCCGAAGGGGGAACGTGCGAGCGGTCGGCCACCAGCGGGCGCACGTCCTCCACGGCGAATTTGTATGGCAGATAGTCGCCCCGCCAGCCGACGACGTCGAAGGGGTGCGTGGGATGCACCCGCCGGGTGGAGACGGCCTCCACTTTGCTCACGATCTCGAAGCGCCCCTGCTCGTTCACGGTCTGAAGCGAGCGCGGGTACTTGTAGTCGCTCTCGCTGTGGGTGAGGAAGCGACCGGTGGTAGGCGCCTCGGACTTCTCGGGATCGCCGGCGAAGGACTCGTACATCCAGTAGTAGTGGGGCCCGGGATCGAGCGTGAACCGGTGCGTGATGCCCTTGGGGATGATGAGAAAGTCGCCCTGGCTATAGGCCAGGGGGCCGAAGGTGGTCTCCAGCGTCCCCCGGCCCTGGTGAACGAAGAACACCATCGTCGCCGAATGGTGCTCGAAGAAATAGTCCATGGACGCGCGGGGCGCGCTGACGTTCATGGCCGCGGTCGCGTTGGCCACGAGCCGCCCCATCCCGCGGTAGACGTCGGTGGCCTGGGCGGGCGCGACGCTCAGGGCGTGATGCACACCGCCCAGCGGCTGCAGCGGCGAGTCCCAGTCGGGCGCGAAGTCGTCCAGGTGGGCGGTCTCGCCGGGGAGCCAGTTAGTGGGCGGATAGAGGTGATAGGTGTGAGCGACCTTGCCGCTGAAGCCACCGCGCCCGTGCTCCTGCTCGTAGACGTGCTGCAGGAGCGGGCCGGCGTGGGGAGCGCGGGGCACGATCCCGACTTCCGGAAGGCCGCCGAAGTACTCGATGTCCGCCACGCGGAACCCTTAGGAGTGCAAGACCCGCCAGACCTTCTCGGCGGTCACCGGCATGTCGAGGTGCCGGCAGCCCAACGGCGCCAGCGCGTCCACGACGGCGTTGACGATCGCGGGGGGCACGGCGATGCACCCGGCCTCACCGAGCCCCTTGGCACCGATGGGGTTGCGCGGCGTGGGAGTCACGCTCTTGCCCAGCTCGGGCTCGGGAAAATCGCCCAGCCGTGGCACGGCGTAATCCATCAGCGTCGCCGTGAGGAGCTGGCCCTGCCGGTCGTACACGATGCCTTCGAGAAGCGCCTGTCCCGCGCCCTGCGCGTAGCTGCCGTGCAACTGGCCCTCGGCCAGCAGCGGGTTGACGATCGTGCCGGCGTCGTCCACCCACACCAGGCGGGTGAGGGTGACCTGCCCGGTGTCGCGGTCGATGGCGACGCTGGCCACGCAGGTCCCGAACGACCACGTCTCGGCGTCCGCCTTGAAGAAGACCGTCGCATCCAGTCCGGGCTCGTCACCCGGCGCCAGGTGCGCCCCGCGGTAGGCAGCGTCGGCCACCCGCGCCCAGGTCACCTTCTTAGCCGGCGCCCCGGTGACCTGAAACCCGCCGGGGACCGCCACGACGTCGGCTGCGGCCGCCTCCAGCACGTTCGCGGCGATGCGCTGGCCCTTGTCGCGGACCTGGGTGGCGGCCCGGAACACGGCACTACCGCCCAGCGCGGTGCTCCGGCTGCCGAACGTGCCGAACCCCACCGGTGCACCGCGCGTGTCGCCGTGACGGACGACCACGTCGGTGGGCTCCACCCCGAGGACGTCGGCGGCGATCTGGGACCAGGTCGTCTCGTGACCCTGGCCGTGGGCGCTGGAGCCGGTGACGATGGTCACCGTGCCGGTGCGCTCCACGCGCACGCTACCGCTCTCCCACCCCATCGCCGCCGGCTCGACGTAGGCGCTCAGGCCGACCCCCACGATCTCGCTCCGCTGGCGGGCAGCGCGTTGCTGCTCGCGCAGCCGCTCGTACTCGGCCAGCTTCAGCGCCTGCTCGAACGCCGCCCCATAATCACCGGAGTCGTAGACGCAGCCGGTGAGCGTGCGATAGGGGAAGGCGTCGGCCGGGATGAAGTTGCGCCGGCGGATCTCGGCCGGATCGAGCTTCAGACCCCGCGCGGCCTCGTCGAGCAGGCGCTCCATGAGGAAGATGCCCTCGGGCCGGCCCGCACCCCGGTAGGGTCCGGTGGACATGGCCGTGGTGTAGGCGGCTCCCGTTTCGATGTCGACCGCGGGCACGACGTACGCCCCCGGCAGCGTGCGCCCGTGGTTCGAGGCGGGCACGGCGCCGCTGAAGACGATCTCCGAGCCCAGCGCGAACACGATGCGGGCTCGCACCCCGAGGATGCGGCCCTGGGCGTCCACGCCGAGCTCCCCCTCGGCATCGGCGCCGCGCCCGTGGTGGGTGACGGCAAGGTCTTCGCCTCGCGTGGCCACCCATTTCACCGGACGGCGCAGGCGCCAGGCCAGCCAAGCCACCAGCACGTCTTCGGCGTAGGGCGAGCCCTTGACGCCGAAGCCGCCCCCCACGTCGGGCGCGATCACGCGGATACGGCTCTCATTGAACCCCAGGCAGGTGGCGATCTCGGAGCGCACACGGAACGGCGCCTGCGAGGAGGACCACACCGTCAGCTCGTCGAGGTGCGGGTCGTACACGGCCAGCACCACCCTGGGCTCCATGGCCACGGCGCTCAACCGCGGCTGCCGGACGGTCAGGCGCACCACCTGGGCGGCGCGAGAAAGCGCGCCGGCGACATCGCCCGAGCGCCACGCGTGCGTGAACGCGCGGTTGCTTCCCAGCGCGGGATGGAGCACGGGGGCGTCGGGTCGCGCGGCGTCCGGGGGGTCCACGATCGCCGGCAGCGGCTCCCAGTCGATCTGGATGAGATCGGCGGCATCGCGGGCCCGGGCGGGCGTGTCGGCCACCACGGCGGCGATCGGCTCGCCCACTGCCCGGGCGACGTCCGTCACCAGCATGGGCCGGCGCGCCACCTTCATTGCGGGGAGGAGCTCGTTCACCGAGAGCGCCTTGAGCCCGCTCACCTCGGCCCCCGTGGCTACCTCCACCACCCCGGGCGCCCGGCGGGCCGCCTGGACGTCGACGCGGGCGATCCGCGCGTGGGCGTGAGGGCTGCGAAGGAGATGCAGGTGCAGTGTCCCGGGCAGGGGGATGTCGTCGGTGTAGCGGCCGGCGCCGATGAGCAGAGGACGGTCTTCGACGCGACGAAGGGGCGTGCCGATCCAGGTCATGGAGTCCGGATTATCGCACGTTGTCGAGTGCTGTAGACTTGGGCCCCATGCGGCGACGCGGCAAAGTCATCCCCTTCCCCGGGGCGCCGGCCCGGCCCCCCCGGGCCCCGGTGCCCACCCTGCGGGACGACGAGCCGGGCCTGGTAGAGGTCTACCGCTGTGACCAGGCCGAGGCCCTGGTGGTCAAAGGGCTCTTCGAGAGCGAAGGCATCCCCACGTTGCTCCGCGCCCGCCTGGTCCACTCGGTATACCCCTTCACGGTGGGGCAACAGGGTGAGGTCGTCGTCCTGGTACCCGAGTCCGCCGTCACCCGGAGCCGGCTGCTGCTGGCCCGGGTCTCGGGCGGACCCTCGTTCCCCTGACGCCGCCGGGGAGCAGCGGCAAGAGCTCCTCGAGCGAATTCAGCACCAGATCGGCCTCGACGAACTCCTGATGCCGGGTCGCGGCGCAGGGCACGGCCACGCAGGCCATGCCCGCCCGCTTGGCCGCCAGCACGCCGTTCCGCGAGTCCTCGACCACCAGGCACCGGCCCGGCGGCAGCCCCAGCCGCGAGGCAGCCAGAAGGAACACGTCGGGGGCCGGCTTTCCGCGGCCCACCTCCACGCTCGACACGACGGTCGAGAAGAGCTCGTCGATCCGCAGCGCCCGCAGAGTGGCAGCGATGACCTGCGGCGTCGAGGACGAGGCCAGGGCCAACCGGTAGCCGGCCCGCCGCAGCGCCACGAGCACCGCGGGGACTCCGGGCAACGGCACAGCCTCCCGCGTGAGCAGCTCGACCAGCTCCATGGCGAACTGCCGGGCCAGCTCGGCGATGGCGGGAGCAAGCCCGTGGCGGGACTTCAGAATGGTGAAGATCTCCAGGTCGGTGAAGCCGATGAACTCGGCGTTTTCCTCCTGGGAGTAGCGGACGCCGTGGGTGGCCAGCAGCCGGCGGGCGGCTTCCAGGTGCAGCGGCTCGGAGTCCACGAGGACACCGTCCATGTCGAACAGGACGGCCTCGATCCCCGCGAAGCGAGGGACGGTCATCCCAGTTCCTCCACGAGGGCCTCCAGCGCGAGCGCCACCCGCTGGAGCGCGGGGACCTCGAGCGTGTGAAGACCATCCCGGCTCGTGTGGTAGGTGTCGAACGGCGGCGGGCGGTGCACGAGGTGGCGGAACGCGCTGCGCGCCGGACTCAGGACGAACCGCCGGAGCGCCTCGGCCTGGCGCGAGGGCACGATCGTGAAGCCATAGGCGGCGAGGCCGGCCGCGGCGAACGCTCGGTGGTCGCTGCCGAAGACCGGGATGCGACCCACGACGTGGTAGCTCTCCTCGCGGCGGAGCCCGAGCCCCTCGAGGGTGCCGGTGACGCGACGCAAGAACGGAGAGTCGTGGGAGACGTCCCAGAGCGCCAGGGTGTCCCCGATGCCGCACAGCTCGAGGCTGAGCACGCCGACGACGTCGGCTAGCGGCATGTCCCGGACGTAGGCCCGCGCGCCGAGGTAGCCGAGCTCTTCGGCGGCGGTGAAGAGCAAGCGTACCCGCAAGTCGCGCGGCGCGAGGCGTCCCAGCAGGTGGAGCAAAATGCCGATGGCCGCCGCGTTGTCGTTGGCGCCAGGGCTGCCCGGGACCGCGTCGTGGTGAGCGATCAGCACGAGCACCCGGTCGCCGGTCCCCAGGTCGACGCTGAAGTTCTCTCCCTGTCCTTCGAAGCTCGCGAAGGCGTGACGCTCGAAGTCCACACCGTGGGCGGTGAGGTAGGCGGCCATCGCCGCCTCGCGCTCGAGGTTGGTCCGTCCCGCCACGAGCCGGGCCAGCGCCAGCGGCGTGCGGTCACCGCGTAGCACCTCGTCGAGCGGCGCCGCATCTGCCGAGGCTACGGGCCGGCGGACATTGAGAAGCCGCGTCACTCCCTGATTGATCCGCCCTCTCAGGAAAAAGCCCAGATCGCGCAGGGTCACGACAGGCCCAGCACGCGACAAGCGTTGGCGGTGAGGTGCGCCGCCAGCTCGTCGATCGGCTCGCCCCGCAGCTCGGCCACCCGCGCCGCGGTGAGGGCCAGGTAAGCCGGCTCATTGCGCTGCCCACGATATCCTTGAGGCGGCAGGAAGGGGCAATCCGTCTCGATGACCAGCCGATCGCGGGGCACGAACCGAGCCACGTCGGGCAACGCCCGCGCGTTCGGGTAGGTGACCGGCCCGGCCAGCGAGACGCACAGTCCCAGATCCAGACACTGGCGGGCCACGGCCACATCGCCCGAAAAGCAGTGCATGATTCCGCCCACCTCCCGCACCTTCTCCTCGGTCAGGATCTGCACGATCTCGGCGTGCGCGTCGCGACAGTGGATCACCACCGGCTTGCCGGCGCCGCGGGCCAGGTCGAGCAGCCGCCGGAAGACCCGCGACTGGTCCTCGCGCGACGCGAGGTTGCGGAAGAAGTCGAGCCCGATCTCGCCGATCGCGACCACGCGCGGCGCGGCGGCCAGGCGCGCGATCGCGGCGAGCGCAGGCTCGTCGCCGCTGGCGGCATCGTGGGGGTGGACGCCCACCGTCGCCCACACGTCGGGCTCGCGCTGGGCCATGGCCACCGCCGCCGCCGAGCCATCGACGTCGGTGCCCACCGTCACCAGTCGCCGGACGCCGGCCGCGCGCGCCCGGGCCAGCACCTCGGGCAGGTCCGCGGCGAACTGCGGAAAGTGCAGGTGGGCATGGGTGTCGACGAGGTCGGGCATCAGGGCACGACCTGGAAGCGGAGCCGGCCCAGGAGCTGGTCGGAGCCGGTGATGATGTCCACCACCCAGCGGCCGGAGGGATCGGCGGGGAACGCCGTCTTGCGCGAGTAGGTGCGGAAACCCTCCCGGCGCCCGCCGCGCACCGGAGAGAGTCGCACGTCGTCCACGACCTGACCCTCACGGCGCCAGACATGACGCACGCTCTGCTTGAGTCCAGCCGGCGCGTAGATCGCGGTGTAGGCGACGAGACCACGCTGGCGGAGGTCATCGGCGCGGATGGTTCCCGCCACCGGTTCCAGCGAGTCGACGCCCGCCACCGCCCACGCCATCGTCTTCTGCGCGATGAACAGGGGGACCGGCGGGAGCACCGCGCGACCCCACCAGGCGGCCACGGCCACGAAGACGCCGATCACGGCCAGCGTGCGCAGCCCGAACCACCACCGCCAGCCGGTCGCCCGACACACGGAGGGTGTCAGGGCGAGGACCGAGGCCCACGCCGCGCCGGCCAGCGCCAGGTGCGGCGGGACGCCCACCAGCGGCAGGGCCAGGTTGAGCCCGCAAAAGATCGAGACCAGAAAGAAGACATAGCGGGTCCAGGGCCGCGGGTGGACCACGACGTGGTACCAGGGATCGAACGTGGCCAGGATCGCCAGCACCACGATCAAGACCAGGAATGGCGCGTTCATCGAGGTGAGCGTGGAGCTCGCCCAGTACACCGGCAGGAGGAAGAGCAGCACGCCGTGGTAGAGGCTCTGGATCAGGTAGTCGGCGGCCGTGATGACGAGGCGGTGACCCCGGGTCTCCAGCGCCTGCCGTGCCTGCGTCAGCACGGCGAAGAGGATCCAGATCAACAGGATGGAGCCCACGAACCAGCGGATCTGCGTGAGCTCGCGCCGGAACACGAACAGCGTGAGCAACCCGGCGATGAGAGACAGCAGCGAGATGCCCCAGCGACGGAGCCACGGCCACCACGCGCGCGCCGGCGGCGCGCTCCCCGGCCCGCTTACGGGGGGCGCGTTCGACTCCATCACACTACGTGACCCTGGCGCCGGGCGGCAGATCGCGGTCGAGAATCAGGATGGACAGGCGCCCCTCGGCCGAGCCGGCCAGGAGCATCCCCTGGGACTCGATGCCCATGAGCCGGACCGGCTCGAGATTGGCGACGATCACGACCTTCTTGCCGACGAGCTCCTCCGCCCGGTAGTGCTCGGCGATCCCCGCCACAACGGTCCGCGGCTCGCCGCCCAGCGAGACGGAGAGCTTGAGCAGTTTTTTGGACTTGGCCACCGGCTCGGCGGCCACCACCTCGGCAACCCGGAGATCGAGCTTGCCGAACTGCTCCTTCGTCACCGGCCCCGTCGGGGTCTCTTGTTCGCCCCGACCGTCCCGTTCGGTGCGGGCGGTCCTATCGCTTGCCGACGCTCCTGCCGTCGGCGCCGGGACACGCTGATCGACACGCGGGAACAGGCCGGAGAGCTTCGCGACGCGCGGGATCGTGTTGATCTGCCCGACGACCGCGTTGCTCAACTCCGGTTCCCTGTTGTCCCCGACGGCTCTCCGAATCTTCGTCGCCGCTTCCGGGAGGAAGGGAGCGAGAACGATTCCGAGGAAGCGCAGGGAATCAGCCAACGTGATCATCACCCTCTTGAACTCGGGCTTCTTCGCCGGGTCCTTCGCCAGCGCCCACGGCTGGCTCGCATCAACGTAGCGGTTCACCTCACTGATGAACCCCCAGATGCTGGCGAGCGCCTTGTGGAAGGCGAACTCGCTCATCGCGTCGCCGACCGCCCTTCGGGTCTCCTCGGATGCCGTCCTGACCTGGTGGTGGAGTCCCGTGGGGTTCGACGACGACGGATGGTCATCTGGGACAACGCCACTGAGCAGCGTGGTGGCCCGGGCCACGAGGTTGCCGAGGTCGTTGGCCAGGTCGGCGTTGAGGCGACCCACGAACGCCTCTTCGGAGAAGTCGGCGTCGAGACCGAAGACCATCTCGCGCATCACGAAGTAACGGAAGGCGTCGTTGCCGTACTTCTCGCTGAGCGCCAGCGCCTCCACCACGTTGCCGACGGACTTGGACATCTTGCCGCCACCGATGTTCCAGTAGCCGTGGACGTTGAGGTGGCGGAAGATCAGCGTGTCGGATTGGTCCTCCGCCATCCCCTCGGCCCGGGCCAGAGCCTTGAGCATGCAGGGCCAGTAGACGGCGTGCGGCTTGAGGATGTCCTTGCCGATGAGGTGGTGGACGTGCGGCCAGAACGTTCGGAAGCGTTCGCCACTCGGGAAGTCCAGCGCGGACACATAATTGATGAGGGCGTCGAACCAGACGTAGGTGACGAAGCGATCGTCGAAGGGCAGCGGGATTCCCCACTGCAGGCGGCTCGTGGGGCGGCTGATCGACAGGTCTTGCAGCCGCTCGCCCAGGAAGCCCAGGATCTCGTTGCGATAGCGCTCGGGCCGGATGAGGTCCGGGTGCGCGCGGAGGTAGCCCACCAGCCAGTCCTGGTACGCCGACATCCGGAAGAAGTAGTTCTCCTCCTCGATGTGGGTGAGCGGCGTGCGGTGATCGGGACACAGGCCGTCTACGATCTCCTTCTCGGTGTAGAAGCGCTCGCAGCCAAAGCAGTACTGGCCGCCGTACTTGCCCAGGTAGAGCTCGCCGGCGTCCTTGAGGCGTTGCAGGATGTGCTGGACCACCGTGGCGTGGCGGGGCTCGGTGGTGCGGATGAAGTCGTCGTAGGTGATGCCCAGCCGCCGCCAGGCCGCACGGAAGGCGGCCGAGTGCCGATCGGCCAGGGCCTGAGGGGTAAGGCCGGCCGCGGTGGCGGCCTGGGCGATCTTGTCGCCGTGCTCGTCGGTGCCGGTGAGGAAGAAGACGCGGTCGCCGGCGAGGCGGTGCCAGCGGGCCATCGCATCCCCCACGATGGTCGTGTACGCGTGCCCCAGGTGGGGCGGCGCGTTGATGTAGTAGATCGGCGTCGTCAGGTAGAAGACGGACGGAGCCACGCCCGGAGCCACGCGCACCTAGCTCAGGCCACCCTCGGCCTTATCCGGGCTGGCGGACCTCGCTCCAATAATATGGTCTCGACCTTCCCAGGTGACCTGCTCGAGCGGCACCTCGGCCTCGGTGCCGTCGGGGAACCCCACGACCACCGACTGCTTGAGCACGCGGATCGAGCGGATCTTGCCGCTCATGCATCCGCCGCCCCCGCAGGTGGCCTGGCAAGGCGTGTTCACCTTGGGCAGGCGCGAGCGCAGCTCCTGATAGAGGGAGAACTCGTAGAGCAGGCAGCACTTGAGCCGCCCGCAGTTACCTAGAAGCCGGCTGTCGGTGAGCGGCATGTCCTGGGCCTTGGCCATCTTCACCGAGATCGGCTCGAACTTCCGCAGATACGAAGAGCAGCAGAGTTGCCGCCCGCAGGGCCCGATCCCGTCCATGACCTTGGTCGTGTCGCGAGCCCCGATCTGGCGCATCTCGATCCGGGCCCGGAACTCGCGGGCGAGGTCGCGCACGAGCTCGCGGAAGTCCACACGCTCCTCGGCGTTGAAGTACACCGTGATCCGGCGGGCGGTGGGATGGATCTCGACGTCCACCACCTTGAGCTGCAGGCCCCGCTGCCGCGACAGGCGCTGCGACGTCGCCACGTGGGCCTTCTCGCGTTCCCGCCGCTCTCGCCACTCCCGGGCCTCGGCCTCGGTGGCCAGGCGCACGACCCGCGGATAGGCGCGGTCGCGCCGGGACTCGGGTAGCGGCCGGCGCGGCCGGCGCACCTCGCCGACGAGCTCGACGCCCGCGGCCTCCACGACGACCAGGTCGCCGACGCTGGTCGACAGCTCGTCGCCCTCCAGGCGGTGGTCTTCGGTCTGGGCGACCTCACGCAGCCGCACCCCGACCAGGTACTCCGCCGCTGTCTCACTCATGGCCCGGTCCTCACGCCGCCCGCAGCGCCAGCCGGGCGAGAACGATCTCCAGCGTCAGCCGGGGCGTCACGTTCACGGCCAGCGACTGGCGCGCCTGTCGGCAAGTTGTGATGGCCTGGAGCAACCCCTCCACCGTCCACGCCGCGGCCTCCTCGGCCAGCGCCGGAGCCGTGGCGGGATCGCCGAGGAGCCGCCCCGGGGCGCCACAGCGGACGAGCAGAAGATCCCGGCAGTGGAGCCAGCACGCGTCGACGAAGCGCTCGGCCCGCTCGCGGTCGCGTTCGAACGCCTGGGCTCGACGAAACAGGGCCTCCACCCCCTTGGCCCGCACCTCGGCCAGTGCTTCCGCCGCCTCCGCCCGCTCGGGCGTCACACGAGCCGGGCGCGCTGGGAACCTGACGAGCTGGCAGCGTGAGAGCACGGTGGCGGGGACCGCGCGGGCCCGCGACAGGACCAGGATGACGACGGTGCGGGCCGGCGGCTCTTCCAGGGTCTTGAGGAAGGCCTGCGGCGCCTCGCCCGTCATCCGCTCCGCCTCGTCGAGCACGAACACCTTGCGGGGCGCCTGGACCGGCGCCAGCGCCGCCTGTCGCTCCAGCGCCCTGATCGCGCCGATGCGGATGGCGCGCGGACCCTTGGGGTTCGACTCCGGCGGCGTCGGGGAGATCACGTGCAGATCGGGATGCTGGCGGGCGGCGGCCATCGCGCAGCTCCGGCAGGTACCGCAGCCCCCCGCCGGGCAGAGCAGGGCCTGAGCGAAGGCCAGCGCCGCCGTGTTGCCCCCGCTCTCGGGCGGCCCGACGAACGCGTAGGCATGAGCCACCCGCCCCCCGGCCAGGGTCCGTCGCAGCAGCGCGACCGCATGCGGCTGGTCGGCGAGCGCTTCAAAGGCCACGGAGGAACTCTCCCACGAGCGCCTGCACCTCGGCGGCAACGACGGCGGGGGGACGAGCCGCCCGGATCAGCCGGATCCGCTTGGGCTCGGCCCGGTGCAGCTCGAGGTAACCGCGACGCACCCGCCGGTGGAACGCCAGGGTCTCACGCTCGAACCGATCGAGCTGCCGCCGCCCGATCCGCCGCAAGCCCGCGGCGGGCTCGAGATCGAAGAGCAGCGTGAGGTCGGGAAGGATGCCGCCGGTGGCGTGGACGTTCAGCTCGCGGATCAGCTCGACGTCCAGGCCCCGACCGTACCCCTGGTAGGCCAGCGTGGCGTCGACGTAGCGGTCGCAGAGCACGACCCGGCCTTGCGCGAGCCAGGGGCGGATGCGCTCGCTGACGTGCTGCTGGCGCGCGGCCAGGAAGAGGAACAGCTCGCTGATCGGTACCGGCCGCAAACGCGGGCGTTCGAAGAGGCGCCGGATGGCCAGGCCGAGCGCGGTGCCATCGGGCTCCGCCGTCCGCTCGACCCGGGACCCTCGTCGCTCCAGCCATCGCCCGAGGCGCGTGAGCTGGGTGGTCTTACCCGACCCCTCGACGCCCTCGAACGTGATCAGCACACCGCGCACGCTCGGGACCTCCCAACGGTGTCGGTGACACCGTTGCCTCGCCACTGTAACACGCCGGGGCCATGACCTTGGAGCGAGCCGCCTCCTCCGGATCTCATCTTTAGGAGGGGGCACGCGGCGCGCCCCCTCCAGACCTCCCCACTCACGTGAGGTGCGACCGCTGTCGCCGTCTCACAAGCCGTGGAGGGGGAAGATGAGGCGCTGGATGGCGTCCACCTGGCGGGCGACGTACTCGTGAACCAGCCTCCGGCGATCCTCGTCGAGCGCCGCCGGTGGGTCCCACAGCGCTCGGCTCCGGACCCGCGATCCCCCGGTACGCTCCAGGAACGGCGGCGGTAACTCGGCCGGCAGCTCCACACCGTTCATCACCGCCCAGGCGGCGGTCCACGCCCTGGCCACGTTGCCGACGTCGTAGCCGCCGCCGCCCAGGGCGACCAGCCGGGGAGCCAGCTCGGAGATCCTGGCCACCGCCCGGGCGAAGCCCTGGACGTCGAGCGCCAGATGAGTCAACGGGTCGGTCCGGTGGGAATCGATTCCCAGCTGGGCTACCACTACGTCGGGACGGAAGGCGCGCAAAAGCGGGGGCACCACCATCTCGAACGCGGGCAGGTACACGCTCGAGTCCGTGAGGACATCGAGCGGCAGGTTCACCGAATAGCCGCGGCCGTCGGCCTCGCCGATCTCCTCGACGAACCCGGTGCCCGGGAAGAGACGGTCGCCCCGCTCGTGGGTGGAGATGGTCAGCACGTTGGGGTCCGCGTAGAACGCGGCCTGCACGCCGTCGCCGTGGTGGGCGTCGATGTCGACGTAGGCGACACGCAGCCCCCGGGCCCGCAGATGAAGGATCGCCAGCACGGCATCGTTGACGTAGCAGAAGCCCGAGGCGCGGTCCGGCATGGCATGGTGCAGTCCGCCGGCGAAGTGGAACGCGCGCCGCGCCTCCCCGCTGCCCACCAGCCGGGCGGCCAGCAGCGAGCCGCCGGCGGCCAGGCGGGCCACCTCCCAGAGACCGGGGAACACGGGATTGTCGCCGGGGCCCAGCCCATAGCGACAGACCACGGCCGCCGGGGCCCGGCCGGTGTTGGCAGCCTTGAGGACGGCCAGGTACTCCTCGGTGTGGAAGCGCAGCAGCTCTGATTCCTCGACGGGGTCGGGGGACCTCACGACGGCACCGGCCAGCGTGGTGAGGCCGTAGGCCTGCATCAGCCGCCAGGTGAGATCCAGACGCTCCATGCGCAGGGGATGCTCCGGCCCGTAGTCGAAGCGGGCGTACTGGTCGGAGTGAACGAGAGCCGTGGTCATGGTAACGGGTGCCGCCAGCCCGGCTTGAGCCGAGGGTGGCCTGCTCCAGGCACGAGTGGCTCCGTTCGTCTAGACCGATTGGCCATCTCGAGCACAGCACGCGGCTGCGTTCCCCTAGACCGATTGTTCATCTCGGACCGCGAGCTTCCCGCGCGCGTCGCCAGTGGCCGGACTTGCCGCCGGTCTTCTCGAGCAGCTCCACGCGGGCGATGGTGACACCCTTCTCCACGGCCTTCACCATGTCGTAGACGGCCAGAGCCGCCACGCTGACGGCCGTCAGCGCCTCCATCTCCACGCCGGTCTTGTCCACGGTCCGCACGCGCGCCTGCACCGTGAGCTCGCCCCGTCGCACGTCATCCGCGAACTCGATGTCGATCCCGGTGATGCGGAGCGGATGGCACAGGGGAATCAGCTCGTGTGTTCGCTTGGCCGCCATGATGCCGGCCGTCCGCGCCACTCCCAGCACGTCCCCCTTGGGCGCGTTGCCGGCGCGAACGAGGCGAAGCGTACGGGGCGTCATTCTCAGAACGGCCCGGGCCACAGCCTGGCGCGCCGTCTCCGGTTTGGGGGAAACGTCGACCATGCGGGCGTCGCCCTTGGACCCGAGGTGGGTGAGTCCGCGGAGCCCTCTGGCCGCGGCCCGCGGCATGGGGGAAGACCTCGACCGGCGCGGCGTCAGGCGGTGACGCGCGCGTGTCGGATGATTTCCTCCATTCGATCCTTGGCCATCAGCTTGAGCTTCTTGAGCTCCGTCATGCGCCACTGCTGCTCAGGCGAGAGCGGGGACATTCCCTTCAACGCCTCCAGGTCGCGATCGTGATCCTGATGCTCGGTTCGGAGGCGGCGAAATTCCTCGTTCTCGGCCATGAGTCGCTCGATGAGGCTCTCCTGGGTCATGCATGGCCTCCTTGAGGGCGGCGCGGCGGGTCGGAAGGAAACAACGCCAGCGACCGGGCGGCCGCTGGCCTGGCGTTTGTCTCAGTCAATCGCTACCCCCGTCCGATACTTCTGGTTGCGGGTGATTCACATATAGCCCCGGACTGGTAGGGGTGTCAAGAGAACCACCTGGTATACGTCCAGCCGTCAACAGCCCCGGATCAGGTGGGCGGCGCTGGCCTTGAAAATCGCGGTGATCGGAACACCGGGCGCGAGAGCCAGCTCGGCGACCGATCGGGGTGTGACCGCGGCGACGAGCGAGAAGCCGACGTCGACGAGGACGCGGACGGGGCTGCCCGGTGTCAGCCGCACCACCGTGCCGGTCAGGTGATTGCGGGCGCTCGACAACGCCGCGCCTTCCGTGGGCCGGGCGAGCGTCACATCCTCGGGGCGGATGCCCAGACGTACCCGCTCGCCCGGGTGTGCCGTCCCTCCGACCTCGAGTCTCCGCCCGCTCACGTCCACCAAAACCACGCCCCCGTCCGCGGCGATGACCTCCCCACTGACGATCGTCTCCACGCCGACGAAACGGGCCACGGCCTCGGAGACCGGCGCCTGGAACGTGCGGGCCGTTTCATCGACCTGATGCAGGCGGCCGTCGATCAGCACGGCCACTCGATCGGCCAGGGCCTGTGCCTCGGCACGGTCGTGGGTCACCAGCACGGTGGTCACACGTTCGGCCCGCAACACGGCGCCGAGCTCGGGCGCCAGCGCCGCCCGCGTAGGCTCGTCGAGGCTCGAAAAGGGCTCGTCCAGCAACAGGACCTCGGGCTCGAGCACCAGCGCCCTGGCCAGAGCTACCCGCTGGGCTTCGCCACCCGAGAGCAGGCGGGCAGGGCGGGGCCCCAGCCCGCCAACGCCGAAGCGCTCGAGCCAGCGGCGCACGCGCGGCGCCCGCGCGGCGGCCGGGACGCCACGGAAGCCCAGTCCCAGGGCGACGTTGGCGTCGACCGTGGTATCGGCCAGCATCGGGGCCTGGAAGACCATGGCCATTCGCCGGCGCACGCTGAGCCCCTCGGCCACCGTCACCGCGCGGCCCTGATAGCACACCTCACCGCGGTCGGGCGATTGCAAGAGACCCAGCACGCGCAGCAGCGTGGACTTGCCGCTGCCGTTGGGGCCGATCACCGCCAACACCTCGCCGGGGCGGACGTCCAGCGCGGGGACGTCCAGCGCGAAGGTGTCGGAGCGCCGGATCCCGACGTCGTGCAGCGCGAGGACCGGCGGCGCCGTCAACCGGGCAGCACCTGGATCGAGCCGCGGTGGATCGACAGCTGCCAGCGGCGATCGCGGGCGATCTCGAGGATCTCGTAGACCATGCGCGGCACCTCGACCTCCAGGTCGTACTCGCCCTGCGCCGGCGGACCCGGCTCATCGAGCCTGAGCCTCAAGGCCCATGTGGTACCGAAGTCAGTCTCATCGACGATCCGTCCGCTCATGAGGTTCATGTGGTGCCCGGGATCGGGCGCACCTCGGTCCTTGCGGATCAGCCGCACGTACTCAGGGCGGACGAAGAAGGCGATCGGCGTCTCCGGCGGCGGCAGGTAGGCGCGCGTGGGCGAGTTCACCGCCTCCAGCGTGAGGCCCCGCCACCGAAGCTGGATCCGGTCGGGCGTAGCCTTGATCACCGTGCCCTGCAAGATGTTGCGGATCCCCATGATCCGGGCCACCGCCTCCGAGGCCGGCTGCCAGAGCAGCTCCGAGCACAGGGCGGACTGGATGACGCGCCCCGCTTCGTACACCACGATGCGGTCGCCCAGCCGATAGGCCTCGGCAAAATCGTGGGTGACGATCACGGCCGGGATCCCCCAGTCCCGCAACACCCGACGGAGCTCATCGCGCAGGCCGGCGCGCATCGGCGCGTCGAGCGCCGACAGCGGCTCGTCGAGCAGGAGCAGGGCGGGGTCGATGGCCAGGGCCCGGCCCAGCGCGACGCGCTGCCGCTGCCCGCCGCTGAGCTCGCCAGGACGCCGGGCACCCAACCCGTTCAATCCCAGACGCTCCAGCACGACGCCGGTCCGCTCCTGCCGCAGCCGCCGGGGCCGATCTCTCAGGCCGAACCCGACGTTCTCGGCGACCGTGAGGTGCGGGAACAACGCGTAGCTCTGAAACACATACCCCACCCGTCGCTGCTGGGGCGGCACCTCGACGTCGGTCGCAGCATCGAAGAACACACGCCCGTCGACCACGATGCGCCCCCGATCGGGCCGTGTCAGCCCGGCCAGGCAGTTCAGGGTCAAACTCTTGCCCGCCCCCGAGGGTCCGAAGAGCGCGACCACGCCCTCGTCTCCGCTCCACGCAACGTCGAGAGCGAAGCCCGGCAATCCCATGACGATGGCGACCTCGAGTCGGGCCACGTCAGGCTGCTCGCGCGCCCAGGCGGCCCGCGGCGACGAGCACGACACAGGAGAGCGCGGTGAGTGTCGCCACCAGGAAGAGCGCCTCGGCCGCTTCGCCTGTCTGCACCGCCGTGTAGATGGCCAGCGGCACCGTCTGGGTCCGCCCGGGAATGTTGCCGGCCAGCATCAACGTGGCGCCGAACTCCCCGAGCGCGCGGGCGAAGGCCAGCACCAGGCCCGCCAGGATGCCGCGCCCGGCCAGCGGCAGGGTGACCTCGAGCGCGGTCCGCCACTCCGGCCGCCCCAGCGTGTAGGCTGCCTTCTCCAGATCGCGATCGACGGACTCGATGGCCGCGCGCGCCGTGCGCACCAGCAGGGGCAGGGCCATCACGGTCGCCGCGATCACCGCGGCGTACCAGGTAAAGGCCACCGTCCAGCCCGTCACCTCGTACAGCGGCGCCCCCAGCCAGCCGCGCCGGCCGAGCAGGACGATGAGGTAGTAGCCGGTCACGGTGGGCGGCAGCACCAGCGGCAGGGTGACGAGCAGGTCGATCAGCGTCTTGCCGCGGAAGACGCGCCGGGCCAGCAGGTAAGCCAGCGGGATCCCCAGCCCCGCGTTCAGCAGTGTGGCGAGCAGCGCCACCTGCACCGACAGCGCGAGCGCGTCCAGATACTCGCGGCTCATCGGCCCCCGGGCGCCTCGAACCCGAGCCGCCGGATCACCATCTGCCCCTCGTGTCCGGCCAGCAGCTCGGCGAAGGCCCCGGCCAATGCAGGGTGCCGGCTTCCCTTCACCACGGCGACGGGATAGATGATCGGGCGGTGCGTGTCCTCGGGAAAGGGAAAGGCCAAACGAACCCGGCCGGCTCGAGTCAGCGCGTCGGTCGCGTACACAACGCCGACCTGCACCTCATCGCGGCTGACGTAGTCGAGCACCTGGCGAACGTTCTCGCCGAACACCAGCTTCGGCTTGAGCCGGTCCCACAGCCCCAGCGCGCGCAGGCTCTCCTCGGCATACTGCCCGGCTGGCACCGTCCTGGGATTGCCCACCGCGATCCGCTGCACGCGGCGGTCGAGGAGATCGGAGGGCCCGGGCAGGTCCAACGGCTCATCGACCGGCTTGATCGCCACCAGAACATTGCGGGCAAACTCGCGGCGGCTCCCGGGGACGAGGAGCCCTCCGCGCTCGAGCTCGTCCATCTGGCGCACCGCGGCCGAGATGAAGACGTCGACAGGAGCGCCGGCCTCGATCTGCTTCTGCAGCTCGCCGGAGGCGCCGAGGTTGTAGCGCACCGTCACGCCAGGACGCTGCTCGGTGAACCGGCGGCCCACCTCCTCCGCCGCCTCCTTCATGCTGATGGCGACGGAGAGCACCAGCTCCTGAGCCGAAGCCCGGACCACGCCGCTGGCCAGCAGCGTCACCGCCAGCGCCAGAGCTGCGAAACTGTTCATGAGCCCTCCTTCTGATCCCCGCCTACTATGCCACCGCCACTCGGAGTTTCATCAACCCTCCATCCGTTTGAATCCCAGGGCAGCGTGCGTGTACCAGAGCAGAAGGCCGGCCAGAAAGCCGGCGCCCGCGTTCCCCATCGAGCCAGCGGCACCGCGCAATCACTCCGGG
>DATIAY010000101.1:0-25348 GCA_035457825.1 Candidatus Methylomirabilota bacterium | reverse complement strand
GAGCGAGATCGCCGCCGGCGAGGCGCTGCTCGACACTGGCCGTCAGCGTGTCCACGAGGAGGCGGCGAAACTCCTGGCGGCGGCGGTTGCGACGCCGCGTCTCCAGGGCTCCCGCCGTCTGCAGTGTCGCCCGATGCCGCTCGACGGCTTCCAGCAGCTCGGCCACGCCCCTGTCGTGCTGGGCTTCGGTGGCCAGGACGGGAATCTCCCAGTCGATGTCCCGGGGGCCGCCCGAGCTCGTGTGCTGCAGGTGCGCCGCGAACCGCAGCTCCGCCACGAGCGCGTCAGCGCCGCTCCGGTCGGCCTTGTTGACCACGAACACGTCGGCCGCCTCCAGCAGGCCGGCCTTCATCGTCTGGATGGCGTCGCCGGACTCCGGCACCAGCACCACGATCGTGGTGTCGGCCAGCTTCATGATGTCGAGCTCCGTCTGGCCGACACCCACGGTCTCGACGAGAATCCACTGCAGCCCGAAGGCCGCCAGCAGCTTGAGCGCGTCCCCGGTGGCCCGGGCCAGACCTCCGAAGGCCCCGCGCGTGGCCATGCTGCGGATGAAGACTCCCGCGTCCAAGGCGTGGGCCTGCATCCGGATACGGTCCCCCAGCACGGCACCACCGGTGAAGGGACTGGAGGGATCGACCGCGATCACGCCGACCGTCTCACCCCGCGCCCGGATCAGCGCGATCAGGCGGTCCGCGATGGTGGACTTGCCGGCGCCCGGCGGCCCCGTCACCCCGACGACATACGCGCCTTGGCCCCGGCCGTGGACCGCACGCATGATGGCCGGCACCGCGTCGGACCGATTCTCCACCAGGGTGATGAGCCGGGCCAGGGCGAGCCGATCACCGGCCAGCATGCGGTCGATCAGGGTCGCGATCTTGGGGTCAGGCATCGCGGGTTGCTCGAGCGGAACCCCGCCCCACCCCTCGATCCCCAGCCCTGCGCCGCCGGGCTACCGGACCACGTCGTTGGCGCGGACCGTGACGGCTTGCGGGAGCGTCAACTGCAGGGCGGCGGCCGCCTTGAGGTTGACCACCATCTCGAGCTGGGTCGGCAGCTCCACCGGCAGCGTGGCCGGGTTGGCGCCCTTGAGGATCCTGTCCACGAAGAAGGCCACGCGCCGGCTCAACCCGACGAGGCTCGGACCGTAGGACGCGAGCCCGCCGATGTCCACGTACTCGCGCAGCTCGTAGACCGCCGGCACCCGGTGCTTGCCCGCCAGCTCGACGATTTCCCTCCGCACGGTCCATGTCAGTGGGTCGGTCACCACCGTGAGCCCCTCGGCCCGTTCCTGGGCCATGGCGCCGAACGCAGGCTGGATCTCGGACTCCGACCGCACGGGGAGCGACTGCAGCGTCACGCCCAGCCGCCGCGCCGTCCCCTCGATCTCGCGGAAGCCGAGGATACCCGCCGGGTTGGCAGGGCTCCACAGCACCGCCACGCGGGTGGCGCTCGGCACGATTTGCTTGAGCAGCTCCAGCCGCTTGCCCGAGAGCTCAGTTGACAGGGCGCCAATCCCGGTGATGTTGCCGCCGGGCCGGGCCACGCTGGAGATGAAGCCGAGACCGACGGCCTCGCCCACGGCCAGCATGACGATCGGAATGGTGCTCGTCGCCTGGCGAGCGACTTCGACGGCGGGATCGGCGACCGCGACGATGACGTTCACCTTCAGCCGGGCCAGGTCCTCCGCATTGGCTATGAGCGCGGCGCGACGTTCGGGCTGGGTCTTCGCCGTCGGTGGCGCGAACCGGCGCTCGATTGCGATGTTCTGGCCCTCGACCCAGCCCAACTCGCGCAGCGACTCGAGACCGGCGTCGAGGTAGGGCTTGGCGAAGGTGATCGGTCCAGCCCAGAGCACGCCGACGCTCGGCATCTTGCCGGCCGCGCGCTGGGCTGGCACCGGCGAGGCCAGCGCGACCAGCACCGCCAGCGCTACAACCAGCCGGAACCACGCCGATCTGATCGCAGATCCTCCTCGGGTCACGACCGCCCGTTTATATCACAGCACGCGCGGCCCCGGGGGCGGGGCTCACAGTGGACTCCGCGCGGACCGTGTCCCGTCGTCGCGATAGCTGCTCATACGCCGGGGTCGCCCTCCGGTTGTCGTTAACTCAAGTCAGGGTTACCGAGGTAGGCGCCTTGAAGCCTCGCGACCCGCACCGGGGAGGGCGGGATCCCCGCCCTCCCCGACAGGTCTCGACCGCTATTTCTTGATTTCCGGGCCCCGGAACGAGTTGTGACAGTGGGTGCACGTCGTCTTTCCCAGATCGGCGACCGCGGCGCCCGTCGCTTCGGCGGTGCCCGTCTTGGAGATCGCGGCGAGCGCCGTTGCCTTCGCTTCGAGCGTTTTCGCGTTAGCTTGGAACTCCGGCCACTTCTGCCAGATCTCGGGCTTGGCTCGCGACGTCTTGGGGTCCACTGAGCCCTGCGGGAAGAGCGAAGGGATTCGCTTAGCCGTCTCGACGAGCTTCTGGGCATCCGGCCCGATCGCCTGGTGCTGGCCGGCTTTGACCTTGTCCTGGATCGACTTCATGGCCGCGCCCTGATCCTTCATGAGCTGCTGGCGCTCCGCGATGGGATCGCCCATGCCCAGCATGGACTTGGTGGCGGCGCAGCCGACGACGACCGCCGCGCTGGTAACGAGGACGCCTGCGTACAATGCCAACTTCATCGTCTGACCTCCTGTTGAGGGCGATGGCCGTTGGCCGGCGCCCGTGGGTGATGGTGACGCTACGGCTTGCTCGTGATCTTGTTCCGGACTGCGGGAATCGATTTGAGGTACTGCGCGATGGCGAGCCGGTCGGCTCTGGTCATGTCCTTGAAGCCCGCCAGGGTGCCGTGGATCACCTCGCCCATCAGGCCTGCCGCGGTGTCGCCATCGGGCTTGATGCCGGTGCCCAGGTACTCGGCGATCTCCTCCACCGACCAGGAGAGTCCCGTGCCCTTGTCCGGGGTGATGTTCGGCACCTCGGAGTCCTCGGGCCCCTTGGGATTGCCGGCGAGGAAACGCGAGTTGTCGGTCGCCATCGTCGCCGTGCGTGGGGTATGGCATTCGCCGCAATGCCCGACCGCGCGCACGAGGTACTCCCCGCGGGTCAGGCCGGACGTGGGGGCCGTCGCCGGTGGCGTCTCGCGCGGGGCAAAGGCCGCCAACCACGCGGGCAGGAATACACTCTCGAACAACGGCACCGAGATCTTCTTCGGCTGGTTGGCCCGGTTGACGGCGGGCACGGTGCGCAGGAAGGCCACGAGGGCCTTCAGATCTCCTTCGGCCATGCCGTTGAACACCGTGTAGGGGTGGACCGGGATCAACCGCTCACCGTTGGGACGCCGGCCCAGGCGGATCGCCGTGATGATCTGCTCGTCGGTCCAGGTCCCGATACCGGTCTTGGGGTCGGGCGTGATGTTGGTGGAGTACACGGTGCCGAACGCGCCATCGTAGCGCCGCCCTCCGCTATTCGCGGGCTGTCCCTCGACGGTGTGACAGCCGCATCCGCCAGTCGCGCCGAAGATATAGCGGCCCCGGAGCACCAGGTCTGCGGCCCCCGGCTGAGCGCCGGCGGAGCGGGGAGACGCGACGGCGACCGTACCCAGCACCAGGGCCACCCCGGCGGTCGCCAGCCACCGCCGCTCACGACCCCCCGCGCACCCGCCCATCCGAGGTCGACGGGAGAAACACGTCATCGAGGGTTCCGGTTCCCGCCCGAGGACCGGCCCTCATCCTTTGTCAGGACCACCTCCATGACCAGCGCGTCTTCCCCGGTGTCGTAGTAGTAGCCGCGCCGCCGACCCACGACCTGGAAGCCGAGGGACTCGTAGAGCGCGCGCGCCTCGTTGTTGCTCGGCCGAACCTCGAGGACGACCAGCCGCGTCGCGCGACGGCGGGCATCCTCCAGGACGGAGCCCAGAAGGCCGCGGCCGATGCCCCGCCGCCGAAAGGCCGGATGCACGGCGATGTTCGTGATGTGCATCTCGTCGGCAACCTCCCAGACGCAGATGTACCCGACGATCCGCTCGGCCTCCCGCATGACATAGCAGCGGGCCACCCGATTCTGCTCGATCTCGTAGAGGAACGCACCCCGGGACCAGGGCATGGAAAAGGAGGCTCGCTCGATGGCGAGCACCTCGTCCACATCGGCCGGCCGCATCCGCTCAGTGAATAGCGTGGCCACGGTGTTTCAGCTCCGCTTCTGATGGGCGCAGATAGATGGGAGTCACGTCGGCGGCGGCCACACCCTCACCCTGGTCCAGCCGGGCCAGCCCCAGAACGCCGACGGCGGCCGGTGAGGGGACGCGTCGATGTGGCGGCGCCAGGCGCGCGTGGGGCGTGCGCACGAGGTGAGCGCCATCCCCGAGCAGGATCACCGGCTCGGTGAGCCGGACCGCCAGCGTCTCGGGCGCCAGCGCCATATAGTCCCACTCCCGCCGCACCACGTCGCCATCCCAGCGGTAGAGACTGCAATAGACTTCACCCTTGCGGGCATCGAGCACCGGACAGATCGGCAGCGCGGCGAATGGCAGCGTCGCCGCCATGGCGTCCAGGGTTGGCACCGCCGCTACCGCCACGCCCAGCGCCAGGGCCAACCCCTTCACCACGCTGAGCCCGATGCGCAAACCCGTGAAGGAGCCCGGGCCCACGGCGACGGCGAGCCCCTGCAAGTCGCCCGGGCCCCAGCCGGCATCGGCGAGCACACGGTCGATCGCGGGCAGGAGCCGCTCCGAGTGCGTCGCGCTCACGTCCAGGACGTATTCGCCACGCAGCCGGTCGTCCTCCAGGATCGCCACGCCACCGGCAAGGGTCGAGGTTTCCACGGCCAGGAGACGCACGCGCGCCAGTCTAGCACGCGGCCGGCGGGGTCGCGGGCCCGGGTGGCCGGCGCCAGACCCGGCCGGCGTGCGATAATGCGCGAAAGGAGGCCGTCGGATGCCCGTCGCACCCCGCAAAGATCCCTCGGCAGTCGAGGCGGAGGTTCGCGAGAAAATCCATCTGGAGATCCTGAAGCGGACGGGTGCCTACCACGCCAACGATCACGTGCTGCTGCCCTCGGGGCAGCACACCAGCGAGTACATCGAGAAGACCCTGGTGACCACGGAACCCTCGTTCACCGAGGGCCTGGGGGCGGTGATCGCCAAGCACTTCGCGCAGTGGCCGGTGGAGGTGGTGCTCTCCACTGGCCCGGGAGCGCTGATTCTCTCCCACTGCGTCGCCCGGGCCCACCCCTCCCGCCCGATCGTCCTCTACGGCACCAAGGGCATGGCCGCCGGCAAGCGCCGGGTCTCGCTACCCGTCGAGTTCCAGCGGCTCCTCCGCGAAGGCACGCGCGTTCTGCTAATCGAAGACCTGGTGTCCACGGGCACGACCCTCAAGCTGCTCATCGATCTCGTGGAGCAACTCGGCGCCGAGATCGTGGGGATCGGCTGCCTCTGGCGCCGCACGTCGGTCCACCTCGATGACAAGCCCGTGTTCAGCCTGGTGAGCCGGGACTTTCCGACGTACAACCCGCGGGAGTGTCCCCTGTGCAAGAAAGGGGTGCCGCTCAACGAGGAGTTCGTGCGGCGCCGCCATCACCGGCGGCCCTCCACGGTCAAGGAGGCCCGGGAGTCCTAGGCGGGGGGCGGCGAGCGCCCAGCCGCGCTACGCCGCTTCCCAGAGACCTTCGGCCACGCCCGCGTCCCGGTACGCCGTCCGGATGCGATCCAGGTTGCGGGTGAAGAGCAGGCCGATCTTGGCGAAGGGCTCGAACACCGGCCCCTGGCCCTCGATGAGCGGGAAGCTCACCTTCGGCAGCTTGTCCCACTGGTCGTGCAGCGCCGCGCTCACTGCGGTGAGCCGGCTGTAGAACTCTTCGCGTTCCTGGGCGGCCCGCTTGACCATGGGGGTGATGAGGCAGTCGACCGACTGCCGGGCCCGGGCGGCACCCTCCAGCGCGGCTTCGGCAAGGGGAACCACGGTCACCCCCAGCTCGCCCAGGAATCGCTGCAGCAGCCGACCTACCGAGTCCTGCAGCAGGACTTCGGGCAACCCCACGGATTTCATGCTCCGGTGGCCCAGCTGCCGGGCGTCGGCGTAGAGCTGGTCGCGCAGCCACCCGACGTAGGCCCGGTTGTCCTCGTCCTTCCACCACTGCCGGATCATCTTCTTGCCCCAGTACCGGATCGTCGTGTAGTAGAGGTCGCCCTTGAGGAGCTTCTGAGCGATCCCACGCCAGGAGTAGAACTTGCCCATGGCGTTGATCGCCGCCATCTGCAGCTCGTAGGGCGACATGCGACGGGGCTGGTGCACCGTGTGATGGCCATCGTAGAAGGTCCAGTTCCGGTTGATCACGTACTTGTCGCCCTGGGCGTACAGGGTGTCCCAGTCCGGCGAGCCGGGAATGGGGGTCAAGATCATGAACTGGACGGAGTCGATGTCGTGCTTGAGGGCGAACTCTGCGGTGGCGTCGATCGTCTCCAGATCGTCCTCGTCCGAGCCCACCACGAACATCCCGTGGATCCGGATCTTGTGGGCGTGGAAGCGCTCGATGGACCGCTCGATCTTGGCCAGGTCCTGCTTCTTCTGGAACAGCTTCAACGTCCGGGGGTTGATGGACTCGAAGCCCACGTAGACGTTGAAGCAGTTGGAATCGCGCATGAGCTGCAACAGCTCGGGATCGTCCACCGTCTCCGTCCGCACCTGGGCGCCCCACTCCGGGGTGAGCCCGCGGTCGATCATCCCCCGCAGCAGCTCCTTCACCCGCTTCTTGTTCGCCGTGAAGATGTCGTCGGCGAAGAAGGCGTAGAGGGCGTCCTTGTGCACGGCGAGCTCGTCCAGCACGCGCCCGATCGAGTGGGTCCGGAAGGCATGACCGTACATCCCCGGTACCGAGCAGAAGGTGCAGGAGAAGGGGCAGCCTCGGGACGTGGCGATGGAGATGACACCCCCCGCCTTCCAGCCCTTGATGAGGTTGTAGTCGGGGATGGGGTTGACGTCCAGGTTGGGGATCTTGGGTCGCTCGGGATTGTGCACCGCCCGGCCCTCGGCCAGATACGACAGGTTCTGGATCTTCTCGAAGCCTCCCCCGCGCTCGATCGCCTCGACCAGCTCCTGGAAGGCGAATTCTCCCTCGCCGCGGATCACGAAGTCGGCGTGCTGCAGCCCTTCTTCGGGAAGAAAGCTGGTGTGGGTGCCGCCCATGACCACGACCCCGCCCGCCTCGCGCACCTTGTCGGCCAGACGGTAGGACTGGGGCGCGGTGGAGGTGATGGCCGAGATCCCCACGAGATCGGCTGAGAGGATGTCCGGCATGTCGAGGGCATGAATGTCCTCGATGTAGGTGCGGGTGTCGTAGCCCCGACCGCGCATGATCGTCGCCAGCAGCACGGAGCCGAGCCGCGGAATACACACGCGGCTATAGATGTGCAGGTGGGTCGACTTCGGCTCCACAAAGACCAGCTTTTTGAGCGTACGCCTCATGGGCGAGATCTCCTCAATGGTGGTGGGGCCAGGTGATCAGAAGCTGGCCACACGCTATCACCCGCCTCTTGCCGTTGTCAAACCACGGGCGCCCCGGCGACCCGCCCCACCGATGGGGTCGAGGCGGCCTGAGACCCCTCTCGCTTGGTCTGGCCCCTGCTGGCTACTTGCTGTTGGTCTTGGCCAGCGCGCGGGGTTTAGGGAGGATGGGAGGCTTGACCTTGTCCTCCTTGAGGAGCCCCTTGAGCTGGTTGACGGTCTCCGAGAACTGCGAGACGTCCTGGAATTGCCGGTAGACCGAGGCGAAGCGCACATAGGCGACCTGGTCGAGCCGCTTGAGATGCTCCATGACCATGTCGCCCAGCTCCATGCTGGAGGTCTCCTTCTCGGCGCGTTCGTGGAGCCGGGCCTCGATGTCGGCCACGATATCGTCCACTTTCTGCACCCCTACCGAGCGCTTCTCGCAGGCCTTGAGGATGGAGCTCCGCAGCTTCTGGCGATCGAACGGCTCGCGACGACCATCGCGCTTGACCACGTGCGGCAGGACGTCCTCGATGTACTCGTAGGTCGTGTACCGACGGTGGCACTTGAGGCACTCCCGGCGGCGCCGGATGAACTCCCCCTCCCGGCCAACCCGTGAGTCCACGACCCGGTCCTCGGTGTGACCGCAGAACGGACACTTCATCGGACCCCTCCCCTCACTTGAGGCGGTCGGGATACAGCGGGAACCGGCTCGTCAGCTCCTGAACCTCACCGCGCACCCGGGCCTCCACGGCCGCAGCCCCGCGGCCGGCGAGCACCCGGTCGATGAGCTCGGCGATCCTCGCCATCTCGGGCTCCCGCATCCCCCGCGTCGTGACGGCCGGGGTGCCCAGACGGATTCCGCTCGTCACCATGGGACTGCGGGTGTCGAAAGGGA
Source organism: Candidatus Methylomirabilota bacterium (assembly GCA_035457825.1). Lineage (GTDB taxonomy): Bacteria > Methylomirabilota > Methylomirabilia > Rokubacteriales > CSP1-6 > 40CM-4-69-5. The sequence continues at coordinate 16,976 of DATIAY010000101.1, read as the reverse complement.
TCGTGTTCTTGTTGGCCGTGATCCAGGCCCGATCGAGGGCCTCCTGAGCGTCCTTGCCGGTGATATTCCGCTCGGTGAGATCGACGAGCAGCAAATGGGTGTCGGTGCCGCCGCTGACCAACCGATACCCCCGGGCCAGGAGGGCCTCGGCCAGCGCCGCCGCGTTCCGGACGATCTGGCGCTGATAGGCCCGCCACTCCGGCGTGAGCGCCTCTCGGAAGGCCACCGCCTTGGCGGCGATCACGTGCATCAGGGGGCCGCCCTGCACACCGGGCATGACGACCTTGTCCAGGGTCGCCGCGTCCTTGGCCCGACACATGATCATGCCGCCGCGCGGCCCGCGGAGGGTCTTGTGGGTCGTCGTCGTGACGAAGTCGGCGTGGTCGATCGGTGAGGGGTGCAGGCCGGCGGCCACCAGCCCGGCCGGATGCGCAATGTCGGCCATGAGGACCGCACCCACCTCGCGGGCGATCTCGCCGAAGGGAGCGAAGTCGATGGCCCGCGGGAACGCCGACCCACCCGCGATGATCATGCGGGGCCGGTGTTGCCGGGCGAGGTCGCGGAGCTGGTCGAGATCGATTCGCTCGGTGTCCCGGCGCACGCCATAGGGAACGATGGTGTAGAGCTTGCCGGAGTAATTCACGGGGCTGCCAGCCGTGAGGTGCCCGCCATGGGACAGGTTGGGACCGAGGACCGTGTCGCCCGGCTTCAGGACGGCAAAGTACACGGCCATGTTGGCCTGGGCGCCCGAATGGGGCTGCACGTTGGCGTGCTCGGCGCCGAAAAGCTCCTTGGCCCGGCTGATGGCCAGCTCCTCGGCGACGTCGACCACCTCGCAGCCGCCGTAGTAGCGGCGACCGGGGTAGCCCTCGGCGTACTTGTTGGTCATCACCGAGCCCAGCGCTTCCAGCACCGCCTCGGAGACGAAGTTCTCCGAGGCGATCAGTTCGAGATTCCGATCCTGGCGCTGGGCCTCCTCACGGAGGGCCTTGGCGATGTCGGGATCGACCTCAGCGAGCCGACGCACGTGGGCCCTCGTTCCAGGCCAGACCCTCGAGGGCGGCGAGCTTCTCCACTCGACGAGCGTGGCGCCCACCGCCGAAGGCGGTCTTCAGCCAGGTCTCGAGGATTCCGAATGCTCCCTCACGCGGGAGCACGCGAGCGCCCAGGGTGAGGATGTTGGCGTCGTTGTGCTCACGGCTCATCCTGGCAGCCTCGGTGTCGCTACACGCCGCGGCGCGGACGCCACGGACCTTGTTGGCGGCGATGGCCATCCCGATGCCCGTGCCGCATACCAGCACTCCATGGGCTGCCGAGCCGCGGGTCACGGCCTCGGCCACCAGGGCGGCGTAGTCCGGGTAGTCGACGACCTCAAGCGAATTCGTCCCGAAATCGAGTACTTCGTGACCTCGCGCCGTGAGCCAGAGCTTTAGCTCCTCTTTGAGGGCGAAGCCGGCATGGTCGGCTCCGAGCGCGATCACCGTCATGTCCCGCCAACCATACTGGTGGGGGGTGCAGCGTGTCAAGCCACCAAGATGTCGGGGGCGACGCCCGTTCAGGGGCCGGCGTCGCGGTCGGCCAGGATCGTACACCGTGGATGACGCCGGAGAACGGACGCCGGTGTCTGGGATGTGATCGGACCCTCGAGAAGTCGGACGACCGCAGCCCGCTTGGCCGGGCCGCTCACCAGGACGACCACCTCGCGCGCCGCCAGAATGGTCGCCAGGCCGAGCGTGACCGCGCGGTCCGACACGGCGCCACCTGCCAGGGCGAGGTTCACGCCGTCCGTCCGGATGTAGGCGACGGTATCGCGCAGTAGCGTCACCGGTCGTGTCGGGGAGTCCAGAGGTCCACCCGGCTCGTTGGATGCCAGGTGCGCGTTGGGCCCCAGGCCCAGCATCACGAGGTCCAGGCCCCCGCACCGGGCGATCGTCTCCTCGTAGCTGCGGCACATCTCCTCCAGGTCGCTGGCCTCGACCCGGAAGGGATGACAGCGTTGGCGGTCCACCCCGGACCACGCCAGAAACTCCTGACACACCTGACGCCAGAAGTAGCCGTCACCAGGCGCGGGCGGGCACAGCTCGTCCACCGAGAACACGCGCAGTCGCGAGAAGTCGACAGGGTCTCCGGCCTGCAACTCCCGCAGCAGCGCGTACATCCGTCTCGGCGTGCGCCCGGCCGGCACGGCCACGGCCAGCTCGGGGTTGGCCCGGATGCGGTCGCGGAACAGCTCGGCGGCGGCCGCGGCAAGCTCGTCGGCGTCCCGGACGATGGCCAGTCGCATCTGCTCAGAGCGGAGCGCTGGCGCCGTCGGCGGCGACTGCGGCTCGGGGCCAGCCCAGCTCACTGGTGATCGCCTCGCACAGGGCCGCCGCCGCCTGCGGCTCGCCGTGGACCGCATAGGTCGCCCCGGGCGGCCGCTGGAAGGCCCCGAGCCAGCGAAGGATCTCCTGCCGGTCGGCGTGGGCGGACAGGGCATCGGTGGCCAGGATCTTGGCGCGCACCGCCACCTCCTCGCCGAAGATCCGGATCGAGCTGGCTCCATCACGGAGCAGCCGGCCTCGCGTGCCGGCTGCCTGATAGCCCACGAACAGTACCGTCGTTCGCTCGTCGCCGAGCCGCCGGCGGAGGTGGTGGAGGATCCGGCCCCCGGTGGCCATGCCGCTTCCCGCGATGACTACGAATGGCCCCTCGAGGGCATTGAGACGCTTGGAGTCCTCGGCGGTGGCCGACAGGTGAAAGCGCGCCGGGACGAGGGGCCGCCGGCCCGCGGCCGCCACCTGGGCCATCGCCTCGTCGTGCTCGTCGGGATGACGGGCGTAGGCCACGGTGGCGGCCACGGCCATGGGGCTGTCGAGGTAGACCGGGAGCGCGGGCACGCGACCCTGCTCCGCGAGCTCGCGGAGAAGGTAGAGCAGCTGCTGCGTCCGTCCCACGGCGAAGGCCGGAACCAGCAGCGCGCCCCGGCGCTCGGCGGCCCGCTGCACCGCGGCGGCGATGACCGCGGTGCCGTCGTCCGCGGGGTGGAGCCGGTTGCCGTACGTGGACTCCACGAGCAGGGTGTCGGCCTGCCGCACCGGCTCGGGATCCTGCATGATGGGTACGCCGTAGCGGCCGAGATCCCCCGAGTACACCAGCCGCCGGCCGCCCAGCTCCAGCTCAACAGTGGAAGCCCCCAGGATGTGCCCGGACGGTCGGAACCGAGCGCTGAGGCCCGGCGCGGGCACGAAGCGCGCACCGAATGCCACCGGTCGGAGCAGAGCCAGCACTCGCGTGGCATCCTCGGCGGTGAAGAGCGGCAGCGCCGGCGTGTGACGAGTCGCCCGAACCTTGTTCCGGAAGGCGGCCTCTTCTTCCTCGAGGCGAGCGGCGTCGGGAAGCATGATGGCGAGGAGGTCGGCAGTGCCGGGCGAGCAATACACCGGTCCGGTGAAGCCGTCCCGCACGAGGCGGGGCAGATACCCGGAATGGTCGAGATGGGCGTGGGAGAGCAGAACCGCGCCCAGCCTGGCTGCCGGCTCGGGGAACGCGGTCCAGTTCCGCTCGCGAAGCTCGCGCGGTCCCTGGAACAGCCCACACTCCAGCAGCAGCCGGGCGCTGTTGGACTGAACGAGGAACTTGGCCCCCGTCACCGTTCCCGCCGCGCCGTGAAAGGTCAGCGACGCAGTCACTCGTCGTTCGCCGCCGGGGGAAGGTCGGTGCCGCGGGAGGCCTGGACCGCCGACGGCGGAAACTCGAAGGTCTCCCGGACGGCGCCCTCGCTCCCCAGGGCCACCAGGCGAGGAATGTCCAGACGGCCCTCGGCCGCGCGGATCTCGTCCGCGCTCACCCGCGTGGACGGGTGCCGGGGAACGAAGAGCGTGCAACAGTCGGCGTCGGGCTCGATGGAGATCTCGAAGGTGCCCAGGCGCTGGGCCTCAGCCGTGATCTCGAGCTTGTCCATGCCCACCAGCGGACGGAGCAGGGGCAGTCCGGCTACCTCATCGATCCGGGCGAGGTTGGTGAGCGTCTGAGAGGCCACCTGGCCCAGGCTCTCGCCGGTGGTCAGGGCCTGGGCCCCCATCAGCCGTCCCAGCGCCTCGGCGATCCTCACCATCATGCGTCGGTACACCACCACGCGGATCGGCGGGGGCACGCTGAGCACAACCTCCCGCTGGATCTCCCCCAGCGGCACGAGCAGGAGCTCGGAACGGTACTGCCACTGGGTGAGGCGCTCCACGAGCGCGCGGGCCTTGGCCTGCGAGGTCGCTGGCAGGTACGGAACACTGTGGAAGTGCACGAAGATGACCCGGCAGCCGCGCTTCATCATGCGCCAGGCCGCGACGGGCGAATCGATGCCACCCGAGAGCAGGGCGGCCACCGTCCCGCTGGCCCCCACTGGCAGCCCCCCGGGGCCCGGGACGGGATCGGCGTAGACAAAGGTCTCGCCAGGCAGAACCTCGACGTGGATCTCCAGCTCGGGATCGCGCAAGTTCACCCGGACGTCGCTCGCCAGACCGGCGAGGACGAAGGCGCCCAGCGCACGGTTCAGCTCGACCGACGTCAGCGGGTAGCTCCGGAAGGCCCGCCGCGCCGAGATCCGGAAGGTGTGGAACTCTCGCTCGTGCGCGATCCGGGCTACCGCCGGCTTCATGGCCTCCACGGTGGATGGCACCCGGTAGACGACGGCGACGCTGCTGACGCCGCACACGCGCGCGGCGCGGTCACGCACGGCCTCCGCGCGCTCCGCGCCGTCCAGCTCGAGGAGGATCCGGCCCGAGAGCTGACGGACGGCCACGCCGCCGAGGTCGGCGGTGGCCTGGGCCAGGTTGCGGGCGAGGTGACGCAGGAACAGCGGGCGATTGCCCCGCTTGAGGCTGATCTCGTGATAGTGCACGATGACGGCGGCGCGCAAGCGGCTCCCCGATCGCTCAGTAGCAGTATCCGGGGAACGTCGACACGCCCGCGCGGCGCCCGGGCACCCGATACATCTTCACGCCGGCTTCGGGGCCCGCGAACGACTCACCGAGGATCCCGTCGTGGATGGCCCAGCTCCGCCCGCGAACCGTGGACTCGCACCCCCGGCGCCGAAACGGCGTGGAGCTGTCCAGGCGTTCCCGCAGCTCGCCACCCGGCTGGAACCCGGCGTGGATCCGGTCCATGCGGTCCCGACCCACGAAGTAGTCGCAGCCATGCCGCTCGTAGAGGAGAGCGGAGTGATAGAACAGGGGCTCCACGAGATAGAAGTCGCGGTCCAGGAGCCCGCAGAATCCGTCCATGCACTCCAGAACGCGGCCCAGCATCTTGAGGCCCCGCCGCACCTGGCCCGGGGCCAACCCATCGGCCAGCGCCCGCGCCTCCTCGGGCAGGTTGCGCGAGGCCGTCCCCAGCAGCGTGTCATGCCCCTCCTCGTCGCGATCGATACCGTAGCGAGGGGCTTCGGGGTCATTGATCTGCACCAGCGCCAGTTCGGGGACACCGAACGGGGACATTCCAATGTCGACGAGCAGCACCGGATCGCGATCGTGCTCTCGGGCCCGCAGCTCCACCCGGGCCCAGGGCTTGTCCTCGGTGGCCGTCACCCGCAGCCGCCGCTCACCTTCGGGACCGTCGAGCCGCTGGGGGTGGACACCGTAGCGCGCGAGGAGCTCGTCGGGGATCAGACGGATGTAGAGCCGCTCGCGGACGCCCAGGGGCAGCGCGTTGAGACCCAGGATGGAGCTCATCCCCCACCCCGCGCCGCCAGCGCCCGAGCCTGCTCCAGCTCCTGGGGAGTATTCACGTTCATGAAGACGACGGCGGGATCAGCGTAGCGGGCCAGCTCGGCCTCCTCGATCGTGATCACCCGTACGGCGTCGAAGAAATCGGTGATCTTGAGGCGGCCCTGCATCAACTGGGCGTGCATATGGGGCAGGCAGCTCTTTCGGTACAGGGCGTGCAGCGTCTCGTACTGGCCCTCGACGCGCGGGATGACCACGTCGCCAGCCCCCGCGCGGTCCACGACCAGCCGCACGATGTCGGAATGCAGGAACGGCATGTCGCAGGCCACAGTGAACGCGGCTTCGCCAGGAGCGGCCTTCAGGCCGGTGTAGATTCCTCCCAGCGAGCCGTGATCGGGGTAGATGTCGGGGACCATCGGCAGGCCCAGGAACGCGTAGAGCTCCGGAGTGTTGGTCACGACGAGCAGGTCGTCTACCACTGCTCGAAGCGCCATCATCACGCGCTCGATGATCCGGCGGCCGGCCAGCTCCATCAGCGCCTTGGGCCGGCCCCCCATGCGGGTGCTCTTGCCACCCGCCTGGATGACGCCGGTGACCCTCACAGGCGGACCGCGCCCTGCCGCAGCACCCGCGGCGTATCGCCGGTCACGTCGAGGACTGTCGACGGCAAACCCCCGGCGGTCGGACCCGCATCGAGGAGCAGGCCCAGGGCTCCGTCGAAGTAACTCAGCACCTCGGCCGGGGTCGCAGGCGCAGCTGCGCCCGACGGGTTGGCGCTGGGCGCGGTGAGAGGTCCGCCCAGGCCGCTCACCAGGGCCGTGGCAACCGGGTGGGGCGATAGCCGCAGGCCGACCGTGACCGTTCCCGCCGTGAGCTCGGCCGGCAGCCCGGGCCGCGCCGGAAGGACGAGCGTGAGCGCGCCTGGCCAGTGGCGCGCCATCAACACCCGGGCCCGCTCGCCGACCATGGCAACGCGCTCGGCCATCGCCACGGAGTCAACGAGCACGAGCAGGGGCTTGGACCAGGGGCGGCCCTTGAGCTCGAAGACCTGTTTCACGGCACGGGCATCGAGCGCGGCCGCGCCGAGCCCGTAGAACGTCTCGGTCGGGAACGCGATCACACCACCTGCGTTCAGTACCTGGAGCGCCCGCTCAAGCACAGCACTGGAAGGCCGCGCCGGATCTACCTTCAGGACCTCCGTACCCATCTGCTCTCGCCTGGCTATCTCCGCGCCTTCATCTGCTCGGCGACGCGCCGGGCCCGCTCGTCGACCTCCTCGGCGAGGCTCTTGCGATAGGCGCTGAGCCGCTGGGCCAGCGCCGGATCCCCTCCGGCGATGATCTGTGCGGCCAGGATGGCGGCGTTGGCGGCCCCCCAGGGCCCGATGGCGACGGTGGCCACGGGCACGCCCCTGGGCATCTGCGCCATGGCCAGCAGCGCGTCGAGGCCGCCGAGCGGGGTGGCAGCGAGCGGCACCCCGATCACCGGCAGAGGCGACGAGGCCGCCAGCACACCGGGCAACGCGGCGGCGCCTCCTGCCGCCGCGATGATGACCTTGATCCCTCGGGCATGGGCCGTTACCGCGTAGTCGTGGGTTCGATCCGGCGTGCGGTGAGCCGAAGCGACCACCACCTCGCTGCCGATCTCGAGCCGGTCCAACACCTTCACGGCCTCGAGCATGACGTCCAGGTCGGAGTCGCTGCCGAGCACGATGCCGACGCGCACGGAGCTGTCCACTAGCGAAGCCCCCTTCTGCCGATGTCGGCCCGGTAGTGCATCCCCTCGAAGCGGATTCGGCTGGCCGCGTCGTACGCCCGGTCGATCGCCCGGCGGAGCCCCACCCCCGTTGCGGTGACCCCGAGGACGCGTCCTCCGGCCGTGACCAGTCCTCCCTCGCGCTCGGCGGTGCCGGCGTGGAAGATCCGCACCCCTTCGATGCCGGCGGCGGCCTCCAGGCCCGTGATGGGAAAGCCGGTGGCGTAGACGCCGGGATAGCCGCCGGAGGCCAGCGTGACGCACACGGCCGCCTCGGAACGCCAGCGCGTCCGGGCGGGCAGCGGCTCGCCACCGGCGGCGGCCAGCAGCAGCGGGACCAGGTCTTCGTCCAGACGGGTCATGAGCACCTGACACTCGGGATCCCCGAAGCGACAGTTGTACTCCAGCACCCTGGGTCCCTCGGGTGTCATCATCAGCCCGACGAAGAGCACACCGCGGTAGGGCGCCCCTTCCTTGGCGAGCGCCGCGATGGTGGGCGTGACGATCGTCTCCATCACGCGGCCCTCCATCGCAGCGCCAAAGCCCGGCACGGGCGAGTAGGCGCCCATGCCGCCGGTGTTGGGACCGCGGTCGTCGGCGAGGACCGTCTTGTGGTCCTGGGCCGTTCCCAACGACAGCGCCGCCGAGCCGTTAACCAGGGCGAAGAAGGACACTTCCTCGCCGACCAGGAACTCTTCGACGACGACGACATCGCCGGCTGCGCCGAAGGCACGCTCCTCCATGCAGGTCGAGATCGCCCGGTCGGCCTCCGCCAGCGTGCGGCAGACGATGGCGCCCTTGCCCGCAGCGAGCCCATCGGCCTTGACGACCAGAGGGCTCCCCAGCTTCCGGCAGTATCGCCGGGCCGCGCCGGCATCGTTGAAGGTCGCGAAGCGGGCGGTGGGAATTCCGTGGCTGGCCATCAGCTCCTTGGCGTAGGCCTTCGAGCCCTCCAGCCGCGCGGCGGCCGCGCCGGGCCCGAGCGCCAGCAGTCCCCTGCTGGAGAACTGATCGGCGAGACCAGCGACCAGCGGCGCCTCGGGACCGACGACGGTGAGATCGACGTGCTCGGCCTGGGCCAGCGTCACGAGCTCCGTGGTGGCGTCTGCTCGGATCGCCCGGCACTGGGCGTGAGCTGCGATGCCGGGATTGCCGGGGGCGGCCAGCAAGGCCTGGACTCGCGGGCTCGCGGCGATCTTCCAGGCCAGGGCGTGCTCCCGGCCGCCGCCGCCCACGAGGAGGACTTTCATTCGGGCTTGCTTCCGCCCTCGGGCGGATCGATGACCTCGAGATGGGCGCGCGCGATCCGAGCCCACGGACTGCCGGCATCGAGCTCGAGGTAGCGTCGCCAGTGGCCGAGCGCCTCGGGATTGCGGCCGGCCCGGGCCAGCGCGGCGGCGAGGTTGAAGTGGGCATCGGCGTAATCGGGCGACAGGGTGAGCGCCTGACAATAGTGCTGGATCGCCTGCTCGGGGTCGCCGCTGTCCTCGTCCAGCGAGCCCAGGTTGTAGGCGGCTTCGGCACACCGCGGATCCTGTGCCAGCGCCTCTAGGTAGGCCTGTCGGGCTTCGGCGTATTGCCCCATGCGGTGCAGGAGCAGGCCCAGGTTGTTCCAGGCGGCCGCGTAGGCGGGGTCGAGGGCGACGACGCGCCGGTACGCGTCGATGGCCTCCTCCCAGCGGCCCGGATCGGCGTCCCACTCGCTGGCGCGCTGGAACCAGGCCTCCGCCTGCGCCGCCGGCGGGTGCAGCGGCCGTACGAGCCCGGTCACCAGGGTGGCCGCGGTGTCCTTGGTCAGATCGCCGGCGTCGAGAGCGAGCACCGTCTGGCCGGTCCGGGGATCGAAGCGGACACGCTCGGACTGGGCGAGCAGCCGGCCGCCCTCCACGATGAACCGGACCTCGGCCAGCGGATTCTCCAGATCGGGGGCCTGGCGGCGGAGCGCCACCATGGCCTCACGAATCTGGCGCACGGCGGCTCCTGCGTCCAGCAGGGCGCTGGCCGCCTTGAGCGCCAGCAGATCACGAAACGTGTAGCCCCCCCCACGTTGCAGCAGGTCGAGCCGCCGCAGCTGAGCCACCCGCCTGGGCGTGAGGCTCAGGACGCGCGTCAGCTCGCGGTGGCCGTAGATCCGCTCGGGGCCCAGGCCGCCCATCAGTGGCGGAAGTGACGGATGCCGGTGAAGATCATGGCCATTCCGTGCTCGTCCGCCGCGGCGGTCACCTCGGCGTCGCGCAGCGAGCCGCCGGGCTGGATCACCGCGGTGATTCCGGCCCGGGCCACGACGTCGAGCCCGTCGCGGAACGGGAAGAAAGCATCGGAAGCGCACACGGCGCCCCGCGGGGAAAGCTTGGCCTCGGCCGCCCGAAGGACGGCCAGCCGGGCGGAGTCGACCCGGTTCATCTGGCCCGCCCCTACTCCGATCACCTGGTCACGGGTTGCCAGCACGATGGCGTTGGACTTCACGTGCTTGGCCACCTGCCACGCGAAGCCCAGGGCGGCTCGCTCCTCCGCGCTGGGCTGGCGTCGGGAGACCACACGGCACGCTGCCGGGTCGAGGTTTGCGTCATCGGGGCTCTGGGCGAGCATGCCGCCCCGCACGCTGCGGAGCTCGATGGGCCCGACCGGCCCTCGCTGCCAGGGCAACTCCATCACCCGGCATTTCTTCTTCGTCCGCCGAAGCTCCTCCAGAGCGTCGGGGGTGAAGGTCGGCGCAAACAGGATCTCCACGAAGATCCCGCTGAGCGCGGCAACGACGCCCATATCGAGCTCGCGGTTGACGCCCACGATGCCGCCATAGATGGAAACCGGGTCCGATTCCTTGGCCCGGGCCATGGCCTCGGCCACCGTGGTGCCCCGGGCCACACCGCACGGGTTCGTATGCTTCACGACCACGGCCGCGGGGTCCTCGAACTCGAGCAGCAGCCCCAGCGCGGCCGAGAGGTCGAGCAGGTTGTTGTAGCCGAGCTCGGGACCATGCAGCTGGCGCATCGCCCCCAGGCCGGCGGGCGGGCTCCCCGCCTCGCGATAGAGCGCCGCCGCCTGGTGCGGATTCTCCCCATACCGCAGCGCCGCCACCCTCTCCAGCTCGACGCGCAGCCGCTCCGGGAACTCCACCCCTCGCTCGGTGGGCCGGTCGGTCGTCGCGGGCGCGATCGAGGCTCCGGCTCGATCGCGACGTTTGGGGGGCTTCTCGGTGGTCGCAGGCGCGATCGAGCCCCCAGCTCGATCGAGAAGCGAATCGGGGGGTTTGGGGGGGAATGTCTCATTTCCCCCCAACTGGAGATAGGCGGCAATCGCCGCGTCGTATTGCGCCGTCCGCCGGAACGCCTCCCGTGCCAGCCCGCGGAGCGTGGCCTCGCTCAGCGCGCCGCGGCTGCGCCTGAGCTCTGTCAGCACCGGGGCGTACTGAGAGGCGTCGGTGACGATGGCGACACCGGCGTGGTTCTTGGCCGCGGCCCGGATCATCGTCGGGCCCCCGATGTCGATCTGCTCGATGGCCTCGGCCGGATCGACCTCGGGCCGGGCGACCGTGGCTTCGAATGGATAGAGAGAGACCACGACCAGGTCGATGAGCGGGATGCCGTGCCGCTCGAGGGCGGCCAGGTGCTCGGGCGAGTCCCGGCGCGCCAGGATGCCTCCGTGGATCTTGGGGTGAAGCGTCTTCACCCGTCCATCCAGGAGCTCGGGGAACCCTGTCACCTCGCTGACATCCCGGACCGGTACGCCGGCCTCCCGGAGCAGACGCGCGGTACCGCCGGTCGACAGCACCTCCACGCCCAGCTCGTGGAGTCCTCGCGCGAACTCCACGATGCCGGTCTTGTCGTGCACGCTGACGAGCGCCCGTGAGACCTTCATGCCATCATCGCTCCACCACGACCCGTCGGCCCATCACCCGCAACCGCCCCTCCGCGAACAGCCGTACGGCTTGGGGATACAGCCGGTGCTCCTCGACGAGAATGCGTGCCGCCAACGTTTCCTCGGTGTCGCCCGGCTCCACGGGGACGCTCGCTTGCAAGATAATCGGTCCCGTGTCCACCCCTTCGTCGACGAAGTGAACGGTGGCCCCGGCGATTTTGACCCCGCTGTCGAGGGCCTGGCGCTGCGGATGCAGCCCGGGAAAGGCGGGCAACAGTGAGGGGTGAACATTCATGATCCGGCCGGACCAGGCCAGCACGAAGGCCCGGCCGAGAATACGCATGAACCCGGCCAGGCAGATCAACCCGACCTGGCGGCCTGCAAGCAGGCGGCTGAGCGCGGCGTCGTAGGCCTCACGCTCACCGAAGTCCTTGGGGTTGAGGAACACGGTAGGCACGCCACAAGCCGTCGCGCGCTCCAGCGCCGGAGCCTGCTCGCGATCGGACACGACGAGCACGACTCGGGCCGGGAATTCGGGGCTCCCCGTGGCGTCCAGGATGGCCTGGAGGTTCGAGCCCCGGCCCGAGACCAGCACCGCAACCCGGAGCGGCTCACCCACGCGCACGCATGGCCTCCATGCCGGCGAACCCACCGCCGAGCACCACCGCTCGGATCCGCCGGTCCATTCGCCGCGTCAGGGCTCGAAGAGGCGGAGCTGCGGGCTGGGCTCGGGCACGATTCCCACCCGGTAGCTGCCGGTGAAGCACGCGTGACAGAACTGCGTCGGATCGGACCCGGTGGCCTTCAGCATGCCTTCCAGGCTGAGATAGCCCAGCGACTCGGCACCGAGGTAGCGCCGGATCTCCTCCACGTTGTGGCTGGCCCCGATCAGGTCCTTGCGGGTCGGCGTGTCGATGCCGTAGTAACACGGCCACTGGATGGGCGGTGAGGAGATGCGCATGTGCACCTCCCGGGCCCCCGCCCCGCGGACCATCCGCACGATCTTGCGGCTGGTCGTGCCCCGCACGATCGAGTCGTCCACCACGACCACCCGCCGGCCCTCGAGCATCTCGGGCATGGGGTTCAGCTTCACCTTGACCCCGAAGTGGCGGATACCCTGCTTGGGCTCGATGAAGGTGCGCCCGACGTAGTGGTTGCGGATCAGCCCCATCTCGTACCGGGTCCCCGATTGCTCGGCGAAGCCCAGCGCCGCGCTGGTGCCGGAATCCGGCACCGGGATGACGAGGTCGGCCTCCACCGGATGCTCGCGCGCCAGCTCGCGCCCCAGGGCCTTGCGCACGGTGTGGACGTTGCGGCCCCACAGCACGGAGTCGGGCCGAGCGAAGTACACGTACTCGAAGACGCACTGCAGACGTTCCGCCGGGTGGAATGGCCGCACCGACTGCAGGCCGGCGTCGGAGATCATGAGGATCTCCCCGGGCTCCACCTCGCGCTCGTAGTGGGCCTCGATGAGATCCAGGGCGCACGTCTCGGACGCCGCCACCCAGGAGTCTCCCAGTCGTCCCAGCCCGAGGGGACGGAAGCCGTGGGGATCCCGCACCGCGTACATCGCGTCCGGAGTCAGGATCATCAGCGAGTAGGCGCCCTCGACCTGCCGCAGCGCGTGGGGCAGCTGCTCGGTCAGGGGACCGGCCGGGGCCCGGGCCAACAGGTGCAGGATCACCTCCGTGTCGGAGGTCGACTGGAAGATGGCCCCGTCGCGCTCCATCTCGCGGCGGAGCGCTTCGGCGTTCGTTAGGTTGCCGTTGTGGGCGATCGCGATCGGGCCCCAGGCGGTGTTGGCCGTGATGGGCTGAGCGTTGCGCAACCGCGAGGACCCGGCCGTGGAGTAGCGCACGTGGCCGATGGCCCGGTGCCCGGGCAGCCGGCGCAGCCGCTCGGGGCTGAACACGTCGGCGACCCACCCCATGGCCTTCTCAGTGTGGAAGCTGACGCCATCAGTCGCCGCGATGCCGGCCGACTCCTGGCCCCGGTGCTGGAGCGCGTAGAGGCCGAGGTAGGTGACGTTGGCGGCCTCCGCGTGATTCCAGATGCCGAACAGGCCGCACTCGTCGTGGAACTTGTCGTCACGCCACGTGGCGCTCAAAACCCCTCCTCCACGCGTGCTCGAGTCCCTCCACGGCCGTGTCGATCGCGGTCGTGGACCCGACCCGGATTCTCAGACGCGCGCCCCCGGTCGTGCCGATCCACCGCCAGGGAATCGCCGACTCCGCCATCAGGCCCTCGAACTCGGCGGTCCGGGCCGGCTCGACGGAGATCACCACCCGCGACGGGCCCTCCCCGAACAGGGCGAGCGACGGTCGCGTCGCGGGCGGCAAGCCAATCGTGCAACCCACGGTCTCGGGGCCCGTGAGGCAACCTTCGGCCAGTGCCGTAGCCAGCCCGCCCTCCGAGCAATCGTGGGCGGACAGGGCCAGCCCGGCCTGCACCGCCGCCCGGGTCGCGGCCTGCACGCGGCGCTCGAGAGCCAGATCTAGCGGCGCCAGCGCGCCGGCCACGAGTCGATGCTGGGTCCAGAGATACTCGCTACCACCCAGGCTCACCGTGTCCGGCCCCAGGAGCGCGATTCGGTGCCCCGCCCGCTTGAACCACTGCGTCGCCAATCGCTCGCCATCCTCGAGGACACCCACCACACCGATGATCGGAGTGGGAAGGATCGCCTGCGGGGTCCCCTTCGCATGAACAGTCTCATTGTAGAAGGAAACGTTGCCGCCCACTACCGGCACCTCGAGGGCCCGGCAGGCCTCGGTGATGCCATCGACCGCTTCGGCAAACTGCCAGAGGATGTCCGGTCGCTCCGGCGACCCGAAGTTCAGACAGTCAGTCACGCCCAGGGGTTGGCCCCCGGCGCAGGAGACGTTGCGCGCGGCCTCGCAGACGGCCAGGGCAGCCCCGAGCCGAGGATCGAGAAAGACCTGGCGACCGTTCCCGTCGGTGGCCACGGCCAGCGCGCGCCGCGTGCCCTTGATGCGGAGTATCGCCGCGTCCGAGCCGGGGAGGACGAGCGTGTTGATGCCGACCTGCTGGTCGTACTGCCGGTACGCCCATTCCTTGGAAGCGATGGTGGGCGAGGCGAGCAGGGCATGCAGAGCCTCGTCGTAATCGGCCGGCTCGCCCAGCGTGAGGGGATCGAACGTCTGCAACTCTTTCAACCCCGCCGGCCGGGCTGTCGGCTTCTCGTAGCGGGGGGCCTCGGCCAGCGCGCTCACCGGCACCCGGGCCACGACCTCGCCATGGTGACGCACAGTGAGCAGCCCATCGGCCGTCACCCGCCCGACCTCCACGGCATCCAGCTCCCACTTGGCGAAGATGCGCCGCACTTCGTCCCCGTGGCCATGCGCGGCGACCAGAAGCATCCGCTCCTGGGATTCGGAGAGCAGGATCTCGTAGGGGGTCATAGCCGTCTCCCGCTGAGGCACGCGGGAGAGCTCCACCTCCATGCCGGTGCCGGCCCGCGCCGGCATCTCCGAGGTGCAGCACGCCAGGCCCGCGGCGCCCATATCCTGAATGCCCACGACCGCCCCGGTTTTCATGGCCTCCAGGCAGGCCTCCAGCAGAAGCTTCTCCGTGAACGGGTCGCCCACCTGCACCGTCGGCCGGCGCTCCTCGGCGTGCTCGTCGAAGGTCGCCGAAGCCATGGTGGCGCCGTGAATGCCGTCACGTCCCGTCTTGTTCCCAACGTAGAAGACGGGGTTGCCCACTCCCTCGGCCCGCGCCCGAAACATCCGATCAGCCCGCACCAGCCCGACGCACATCACGTTGACGAGCGGGTTGCCGGCGTACTCTGGCGCGAAGGCTATCTCACCACCCACGGTGGGACACCCGAAGCAGTTGCCGTACCAGCTGATGCCCGCGACGACCCCCTCGATCAACCGGCGGGTGCGGGGATCTCCGGGATCACCGAAGCGGAGCGAATCGAGGATGGCGATGGGCCGCGCGCCCATCGTGAAGATGTCGCGGAGGATTCCGCCCACACCGGTAGCCGCACCCTGCAGGGGCTCGATGAAGGAAGGATGGTTGTGGCTCTCGATCTTGAAGACAACCGCCCACCCGTCGCCGACATCCAGGGCGCCGGCATTCTCCCCGGGGCCCTGGAGCACTCGGGGTCCCTCGACGGGCAGCCGGGCCAGGAAGACGCGAGAGTGTTTGTAGGCACAGTGCTCGGACCACAGGGCGGAGAACAGGCCGAGCTCCGTATAGGTCGGCTCGCGCCCGAGCCGCTGGATTATCCGGTCGTATTCGTCGGCGCTGAGCCCGAGGTCGCGGGCGAGGTCTGGTGTCGCTTTCGGCTCCGACCCCGTCAATCCGGCTCCAGCGCTAGCGCTTCAAGAAGCTGCCGTCCTCGACCAGACTGCCGAGGAGGGACTGGAAGATGAGAAGGCCGTCGGTGCCCCCCATCGTTCGCTCGGCCGCGCGCTCCGGATGCGGCATGAGCCCGAGTACCGTCCCTGCTTCGCTGACAATGCCCGCGATGTTCTCCAGCGATCCGTTGGGGTTGGCCGCGCGCGTCACCTGCCCATCCGCGGTGGCGTACCGGAAGACGACCCGGTTGTTCCGCTTGAGCTGGGCCAGGGTCGCCACGTCGCAGTAGTACTTGCCCTCCCCGTGGGAGATCGGCATGCCCAAGATCTGGCCCGGTCGCATGCCCCGCGTGAACGGAGTGTCCACGTTGTCGACGACGAGATGCGTGGACTGGCAGCGATACTGCAGGCACTCGTTGCGCATGAGGGCCCCCGGCAGGAGCCCGGCTTCACACAGGATCTGGAACCCGTTGCAGGAGCCCAGCACGTGGCCCCCCCGGTCGATGAAGCCGCCGAGGGCCTCGACCACCGGGGAGCGCCCGGCCACCGCGCCCGCCCTCAGATAGTCGCCGTACGAGAACCCGCCGGGGAGAATGACGCAGTCCAGATCGTCCAGGTTGCGGTCGCGGTGCCACACGTACTTGACTGGCTGCCTGAGGACTTCCGAGATGACGTAGTGGAAGTCGCAGTCGCTCCACGTGCCCGGGAACACGACCACGCCGAATCTCATCAAGTCGGGCCTCTCCTCCTCGCCCGCATTGACCATCTTACCGCCGCCAGGAGGGCGGCAGCAAGGTGGCACGCCGGCTCATTCGATCGTGTAGTCCTCGAGCACCGGGTTAGCCAGCAGCTTCCGGCACATCTCGTCGGCCCGGCTGCGGGCCTGGGCCTCACTGGGTGCGTCCACGTCCACCTCGATCATCTTGCCGACCCGTAGGTCCGCCACGTCGGGGAACCCGAGACCGACCAGAGCGCGTTTCACCGCCGCGCCCTGCACATCCAGGATGCCCGGCTTGAGTCGGACGAGCACCCGGATCTTCATTGTAACGAAGGCTCGGCGGCCGGCTTGAGCCGTGGGTGGCCTGCTCTAGACAGGGGTACCTGCGTTTGTAGCGACGAGTAGGCGGCGGGATCGAGTCGCAGGTGGCCTGCCCTAGGCACGTGTGGTGCCGGCACGCACGGTGACGAGGCGGCGGTAGACCTCCTGGTAGGCCTCCTCCACACCCCCCAGGTCCTGGCGGAAGCGGTCCTTGTCGAGCTTGGCCCGCGTGCGCGCATCCCACAGCCGGCAGGTGTCGGGCGAGATCTCGTCGCCCAGGTACATCCGGCCCCGGGCCCGACC
>DATIAY010000100.1:0-4453 GCA_035457825.1 Candidatus Methylomirabilota bacterium | reverse complement strand
AAGGATGTCCTGCGGCTTCAGGTTCTGGGGCGTCGTGTCGTAGAGGTGCTTGATCCGGCCGACGATCTGCATGGTGTCGAGGCCGCCCCAGACGAAGATGTCGTCGAGGATGTGGTTCCCGTGGCGCATCACCACCGCGGTCTTGTCGCGGCCGAAGCGGGCGCAGTCCACGCCCCAGATGCGGGAGGCCACCGGGACCAGCGCCACCTCCCGGTTGACGGCCGCCTGCACCACCTCGCGCGACATGAAGGTCTCGTCGTCGCGGAGGGGGAAGAGGCCGAGGACGCGCACCCGGAAGGCGTTCGACTCCTCGCCGTACTTCTCCGCCATTTCCCTGATCCACGTCGGCGATACCCGCGGCGAATAGCGGCAGTCGAGGTGGAGGCGCACCCAGCG
This sequence comes from Candidatus Methylomirabilota bacterium, assembly GCA_035457825.1. Lineage (GTDB taxonomy): Bacteria > Methylomirabilota > Methylomirabilia > Rokubacteriales > CSP1-6 > 40CM-4-69-5. Next base: position 4,057 of record DATIAY010000100.1, on the reverse strand, counting down.
GTGGGCCAGTTCCCGCTTGTTGCAGGCGTCCGCGAAGAACCCTGTGTTGCGGACGGGGTTGCCCGTCAGGATCAGGACGGCCCTGTAGTCCGACATGGAACCGGAGGCCGCTTCGAAGGTCGCATCCGCGACACCCGAGGCCTCGTCGACGATCAGGAGGACGTGCTTCGAGTGGACGCCGGCCAGCGCCTCGGTGTTCTCCTTCGAAGACGTCTGGAAGGCGACATAGCTCTCCTCGGGGGCGGCCTTGAGCACGATCCGCTCGGCCGTGATGTCGAAGAGCTCGAGCAGGGCCGGCGGGAGCTTCTTCATCCACGCCTTCACCTCGCTCGCCAAGGCGTTGAACAGCTGCTTCTCGGTGGCCGAGGTGCAGACGACGCGCTGGGGGAAGAAGACGCAGATGTGGTGGTTGATGCAGATGGCGAGGCCGGCGGTCTTGCCCACGCCGTGGCCCGACACCGCCGAGATTTGGCGGACGAGCTCCGCGAGCACGGCCTCGGCCGGCGGGGTGCCGTCGATCGGCAGGGCGTCCCGGATGGCCCGGATGCGATCCTGATAGGCCAGAATGATGTCGATCTGGCCGTGACTCTCCTCGGGGTCGAGGCTCTCGTCGGGGACGAAGCCGAGGACCTCCCGGGCAAAGTCGATCACGTTGTATTGGTACTTCTCGAGCCACTCGTCGAAGGGGTTGCCGTCGACGTCAGGCGTCGGTCGCTGCACTTCCTCGGTCACGTTCGTCTCCCGGTTCCGGGGTGGACGGTCTCGGCCGGGGCGGGGCCCCGAAGACCTGCTCCCAGCGGCGCGCGAACTCGTCGAGCGGCACTGAAAGTGGTCGTGGAGTATCGCCCTTGCCTGCTGCCATCGGTATTGACCCTCGAGTAGGGGGTGCTGGAATCGAACCAGCCTGTTGTCCTGCTTCCGAAGCAGGCGGCCCGACCTTGAGCCCGACCCCCTCCGATGTATGGGCCCAAAAGTCAAGAAAATAAAAATCGGGGAGCCCTTTTCTCGCTCCCGACACCACCCTTGCCCGAGCCCCGGGGTCGCTGGGGCCCCGGAAGGGGGGCCTCAAAGCCCCTAAGCTGCTGCCCTGCAACGGGTTAGCCCCCGCGGAGGGGGGCAACTTAACATAATCTATCTTATACGCCGTTACAATCCCTAACTCATTGCGCTGCTTGCACTTACAGCGTTGGGAGGGGCGTGACAAACGTGCTCAGTTGCGATACTACAGGTGTAGTAGCTCACGCGCGCGACCCTCTTCCTCCCCCGCTCGAACCCCACATCACCACATCGAACGCACCTCATCAGCGAGCTCGAGACAGGTCTCGATCAGGACGGCGAGCACGACGTAGCAGAACACCGGGATGAGCGTGACCACGAGGAAGGGACGACGCACCCAAGCGTGGCGCAGCCATCCTCGAGTGACCCGGCTCACGGCTGCGTCCTCGCAGCTGCGATCTTCACCGGGTTACCCTGCGCGTCGGTGTGCTCGTGCTCCTCGAGTATCGAGCAGCGCTCGATCTGGCAGCAGGGACACACGGCGTAGGTCAGCATCATGCCCTCGAGTGGCTGCCCGCACTGCAGGCAGTGATCGCACCCGAACTTGTCACCGCGAACCGGTGAGCTCACGGCTGGCGCTTGCTCTCCCAGAGCAGGTAGCCACCCAGCACGATGACGAGACCAGCGGCCAGCTGCCCGATGGGCGGCAGGATGGCGAACACGGCCGCGATGGCGAGCACGCCAAGCACGGCGACGACGGGATGAATCACGGGTCTACCCTCTCCAGTTCGGCGCCTTCCGGCGCGGTGATGTCCTGCTCTTCGATGACAGCATCCTCGATGACCTCGGCCACTGCGGGCGGCAGCTGCGCCGGCTCGCTCCGCTTCGGGAGCTCGGTCGAGCCCCGCTTCAACATGGCGTGGATGTGCAGCTGGCCGACCGAGAGCTCGCCCTTCACGTTGACGTTCTTCTTGTCGGCGAAGGTGTCAGGGTCGTCCGCCCGGGCCAGATGGAGGCGCATGTCGGCGCGCAGCTTCTGGAGCCCAGCCATCCGCGGGTCCTGCTCCTGCTCGGCATCCTCGATGGCGGTCTCAACATGAGCCCGAGCCCCAGCCCGGCGCGCCGCAGCGAGGAAGGCCCGGTTCTCGGGCTCGTAGAGGAAGTCGGTCAGGGCGGCGTAGCTCACCTCGAACTCGGCCGCGATGGCGCGGTAGAGCTTGCCATCCGCGATGCGGTCGGCAATCTCCTCGATGCCTATCTCGCGCAACCTCTCGACGTAGGTAGCCCGCTTCTTCGGCTGTCCAGCCATCTCACCTCCGGTCAGGCGTGAAACGCCAATCTACCACCTGTCTCATCTCGTACATAGCTGGCGAATGTGTTAGATGAGGCAGGGCGGCGATCTGGGCCACGACCTCGGACCCTCGAGAGGTACATGTACCCTCTCGGGTCCGAGGTCGGGCAATGTGTCAGGTCATCCGATGTGTCAGCCTCGCCCTCGACCCGGCCGGCTGCCCCCAGCGGGCCGATCCTGTCATGACACGATACCCCGGGTGGACATTCTCCCTATATAGCTATCTCACTACCTATAGCGGAAAGTCTAGCAGACCATGTGTCAGCGTCATTTTTCTGGGATAATGCCAAGATGCGACAGCAGTTAACCCCCCTGACAGGTTTCCCCGGCATGACACATCCAATCCCCGTTTGTCATTTCATTCTGGAACGGGGTCCGATTTCGCTACACCTCCCCCTGACCGATGGGCCGCCATGTGTCATGCCCTGTTGCGGCCTCCCCGCGACACACCACACCGGTGCCTCGAGCCCGGTCTATATGTACCAATGAGTTAACTTTGGCACGGTTCGTGCACCTCACGCGGGCACACCCCAACTGGAGTTGGCCCCATGCGCTACACCCTCGGCAGCCTCCACCGCTTCGTCGATGCCCTCGGCCTCCAGTGGGTCGTCTACTACGGCAGCCCCAGCGCCCGCTACTGGACCGCCACCAACAACCGGGGCACCGACCTCTACGGTCACGACGGCAAGGCCGCCCTCATCGCCCGGATCAAGGCCCGGGCCGAGGCCCTCCCCGCCGAGGCCAAGTAGCGACCCGAGGGGGTTGACAGCAATGTCAGCCCCCGCTATGTTTCCCCTACACCTCAACCGGAGCGACACGATGGCATACCCACTCCCCGATGGCTACGTCGCGATGAAGATCGTGAACGGCCCCTCCTCCCGGCAGACCTTCGAGTTCAACGTCGCCGACCGCCGCGGCCGCCTGATGGGCGCCCGGCTGACCAGCTGGGAGGTCGACTTCACCCAGATGACCCCGGCCGAGGCCGCGGCCCACGCCGAGACCCACTACTACGTCCCCAACGCCCCGGTGGATCGCGCCGGCCACTGGTACGTCTTCGCCCCCCACGCCACCCGCGATGGGGTCATCTACGGTGCCTCCCAGCCGGAGCGCTACTTCCGGACCTCCGAGGAGCGCGCCAAGGCCGCGGCCAAGTACCTGCTCGAGGCCGAGAAGCGGGCCAGCAAGCGGGCCGCAGCCGAGCGGGGCCAGTCGGTGGGCGTCATCACCTCCACCTGCCCGGACTGCGGCCGGGTTGGGGTCGGCTACTGCGGCTGCGGCGCCTGACGCCAGAATGGGGGTTGACATACAGGTCAGCCCCCGCTAGATTCCCGGTACACCTCAACACGGAGTGAACACCATGAAGACCCTCGCCTCTGTCCACCGCGACGCCCTGACCCAGAATGCGGACGGCACCTACCGCCGCATCTCGGTCACCCTCTACGACCGGAGCAAGGGCAATTACCTCTTCGTCGCCACCGAGAGCAACAAGGGCGACGGCTACGAGGAGTTCGCCATCTGGCAGGACCCGATGGCCCAGTTCTCAGTCCACTTCGGCCACCGCTCGACTCCCAAGGCCCAGCGCGCCCTCACCAACGTGCTCGGGCGCCTCAGCGACTACACCCTCCGCGACGTCGCGACCCTGCACGAGCTCGTGCGGCAGGAGCTCCCGGGCGCGTTCTGGGGCGAGCTCCACATCACCCCGCGGGATGC
>DATIAY010000099.1:0-44502 GCA_035457825.1 Candidatus Methylomirabilota bacterium | reverse complement strand
GGTAGTGGGGATGCCAGCGGCATACTCGATGTAGCCCTGGATTTCCGAGGGCAGCGGCCCCACGAGGTCGACACCCGGGCTAGCTGCCGTGTCGCTCACCACCCCGACGCCGAGCTCGGCGTCACCTTTGGCGATGGCCTCCATTACCCGAGGGCCAGGCGGAAACAGCTTGGTCTTGGGCTTAACCTCCGCGGCGATGCCCAGCCGTTCCACCAAGCCCGCCATGTGGATACCGCTCGGGCCGCCACCCGCTGGATCGCCGTAGGTGATCGATTTCGCGGCCAGCAGCGAGCGCTTGAACGCGTCGACCGTGCGGACATCCGGTTTGGGGGCGCCCTGGCGCACGAACACAGCGAACCCAACTCGCGCGACGTCGGCGCGGCCGCCTGCGGCGATCTTGCCCTGCTTCAATAGATCGTCGGCCTGTCGTGCCGATACGATCGCCACGTCCACGGCATCGCCCTTCACGATGCGGGCCGTGATCGCGCCGACCGTGGCGTACTCGACCGTGACCTTGTGCGACGACATCCGCTCGAATTGAGGAATGAGATCCGCCATCACGGCCCTCATCGCGACGGGGCAGAAGAACTTGAGGTCGGCGGCCTCGCCGCCGGTCGACACGATCAACACTGACGCGAGCACCGCGGCAAACACTATCTTGATCATGAGCTCCTCCTCGCGACGTTGTGGCCGGAAGTATAGGCGAGGTGTACGTGACCGCGCCCTGGCTCCGGCGGGTTGACCTTGCCCGGAGTGGGCCTGATCCGTTCACCTCTCGAGATGAACATGTCGTTCTAATGGTTCTTGAGGGGCTCCGCGTCGATCAGGACGAAGAGCATCCGGCACACGCGGTCACTGCGATTCGACCAGGCGTGGTAGGTCCCGCGCTGAATCAGAACGTCACCCGGCCGCATGAGGGTCTCTTGCTCGTCCAGCACTGCCCAGATCTCCCCCTCGAGGCAGACCGCGTAATCCACGGTGTCGGTCGCGTGGAACCCCGGGTCCTTGGCCGAGCGATCGGGCGTGATCTTGGCTCCGCGCCTGGCCAGCTCCTGGGGGTCGGTCCGTCCCACGTTCTGTGGGACGAACTCAACGATGCGCAACACCGTCCCACCCCGGTTGGCAGGCGGAATCCTAGTGATCACCCCATCGGGAACGGGATCGTGCGCGCCCTCGTTCGACGCGGGGGCGCCGTCGGTCACCCAGAGACCGGCCCGCACGGGCTCGCCGGGCGCGACGGCCGCCGTCGGCAGGGGCGTGTCAGAAAGAATGTATGAGCGACCGGCTTTGTTCACTGCGGTCACGATTCGGCGCACTTTGCCCGGCATGTCGGTTCCTCCTCATCCCCCGCGGCGGATATGGCCTGTGGCCCGGGCAAGATCATACTGCGCTCGCTTTCCGCAAGCGTGCCCCCTCGATCGGGCCCTACCGCCGGACCAGCGGCTCGCCGACGAGAGCCCAGTACGGCAGGGCCACGAGCAGGATGGCCATCCAACCCACCAGCGTCATCCAGACGCCGAATTTCAGGATCTCGCCGGCGGAGACGTGGCCCCGCTGGTAGATGACGAGGGCCGAGGCGCTCTGGGCCGGATAGTAGATGACGGTGTCGCCCGTCATCATCACCACTAGCGCGCAGACCAGCGGGTTGAGACCGGCCTCGCGGCCCACGGACATCGCGATAGGCAGCGCCAGGGCCAGGAAGCTCGGCATGTTGGGCACGATCGCTCGCAGCGCAGTGGCGCCCAGCATCAAGAGGATGATCGTGGCCAGCGGCCGATCGCCCAGCGCGGGGAGGCCGCCGACGAGCAGGCGCGCCAGCCAGCCGGCGGCGCCGCTGGTGACCAGCGCGTGGGCCAGCGAGATCGACGCGGCGATGACGAAGAAATTGGCCCAGCCCACCCCGCGCTCGAGATCGGCCCACACCAGCGGGCCCACGCGAGGGACGAGCAGGGCCACGAACGCCAGCAGGGCGGGCAGCGCGGGGTCGAGATGATGAACGGCGTCGGTGAGCCACAGTGCGGAGGTGCTCAGAATGACCGCCAGTGTCCGCCACTCGGCCCCGGCCAGCGGGCGACGCTCGCGCGCCGGGGCCGGCAGCCCGCGGGCAAAGCCGCGGCGATAGAGCGACCACGTCAGCAGGCCGCCGAGAAGGAGGATCGTGTAGTACGGCACCGCCATCAGGGCAAACCAGCCCGTCCACGATATGCCGCCGATGATGGCCGCGCTCATCACCGGCGTGATGCCGCCGGTGAGCAGCGCGGTGGACGCCAGGCGATTGATCGACGATAGCGCCAGCATCACCGCCTTGGCCACCTCGGCGCCGCGCGGGACCCCCGCCAGCGTGAAGACCTCGTCGTAGATGTGGATGAGAATGCTCGAGCGCGTGGTGGCCGAGGGCAGCACGAACGTCAGCGCCGGGAAGGCCAGGACGAGCTGCAGGTAGACGGCCAGGCTGCGCCCGCGCGCCCAGGTCAGGATGGTGCGGGCCAGTCGCTCGGCCAGCCCGCTGCGCACGACGGCCACGCCCATCGTGAGCACGCCCACGAGGAAATAGGGCACGGGGTTGGCGAAGCCCTGCAGGGCGTCGCGCACGCTGCCGGCGGCGCCGGCCAGGGCCAGCAGCGTCACGCCGAGCACCGCCGTCACTCCCGACTCCAGGAGCTCCGACGTCCACAGCACGATCGTGATCAGCATCACGATCAGCGCCCGCTGCCCGGCCAGCGGGAGCCCGTCGAACAGGGGCGGCAGGAACACCAGCGCCAGGGCCAGCCCACCCAGCGCGAGACCGAAAGGTTTCAGGGCGCTCAGGGCCCCGATGCTATCCCGTCCCCCCGCGTTGACACAACCGCCGGCGCCACGTAGGTTCAGGCGTCATGCCCCACGACGTCACCCTGCTCCGTGACATCGCGCTCGGCATCGTATTCGCCGCCGCCGCCGCCCACGTGGCCCGCCTCCTCCGCCAACCGCTGATCCTGGGGTATATCGCCGGCGGGGTGCTGCTGGGCCCGCTCGGGTTCGGGCTGATCACCAGCAACGAGAGCATCGAGCTCATCTCCGAGATCGGACTGATCTTTCTCCTGTTCATCATCGGCCTGGAGGTCGACCTCCGCGAGCTGCGACGCCTGGGACGTTCCACGCTCGTCCTCGGTGTCATCCAGTTCGGGATCAGCGCGCTGCTGGGGTTCCCGTTCTTCGCCTGGCTGGGGTACGCGGCCACGGGACGCTTCGACCTCGCGTACCTGGCGGTCGTGACCTCGTTGAGCTCCACGCTCATCGTCGTCAAGCTCCTGCGCGACAAGTTCGAGTTGAAGATCCTCTCGGGCCGCCTCACCCTGGGCATTCTGATCGTCCAGGACATGTGGGCCATCCTGTTCATGGCCGTCCAGCCCAATCTGGCCACCCCCGGCGTCTTCCCCATCGCGGGCTCCGTGGCGGGAGGCGCGCTGCTCGTGCTCGTGGCCTTCCTGGTCAGCCGGCACGTGCTGGCCCGCCTCTTCGAGGTGTCGGCCCGGCGGCCGGAGCTGGTGCTCCTGTCCTCGGTGGCGTGGTGCTTCGTGGTAAGCGGGATCGCGGAGCGGATGGGATTGTCGCGGGAGATGGGGGCGCTGATCGCCGGGCTCAGCATCTCGGCCTTTCCCTACGGCGCCGACGTCATCTCCAAGATCACCGGCGTGCGGGATTTCTTCGTGACGCTGTTCTTCGTGGCGCTCGGGATGAAAGTGGCGGCACCCAGTCTCACGGTCCTCGGGCACGCCGCCCTCATCACGGCGTTCGTGTTCGCCAGCCGGCTCATCGCCGTCGTGCCCGCCGTGACGCTGCTGGGCAACAGTATCCTGGCCGGCGTGATCACCGCCCTCAACCTGGCCCAGATCAGCGAGTTCTCGCTGGTCATCTTCGCCCTGGGGGCGGGGTACGGCCACGTCTCGGCGGCGGCCAGCGAGGTCGTCCTCAGCACAATGATTCTCACCTCCCTCATCTCCCCCTCCGTGATCGTCGCCAACGATTTCCTGGCGCGGCTGCTGCTCCGGCCGTTTCGTCGCCGGCCGGGCCGTCCGGCCGAAGCGGCCGGCAGCGCGCGCGACGGTGGCCCCTCCCGCGACCTCGTCCTGCTCGGCAACTACCGGATCGCCCAGAGCATCCTGGACCTGGTCGAACAGCGGGCCGCGCACCTCAAGCCGCGGATCATGGTCATCGATTACCACGCGATCCGGGGACGGGAGGTGCTGGGACGAGGCTTCCACTGGGCGTACGGGGATCTTGCCCATCCCGAAGCGCTGGAGCATCTCGGGCTCGAGCACGCCACCGTGATTGTCACCACGATCTCCGATACCTTCCTGAAGGGAATCACCACGCGGCGCCTGGTCGCCAATCTCCGCCGGCTGGCCCCCAAAGCGCTGATCGTGATGACAGGCGAGGAGCGCACCGACGCCGACGAGCTCTTACGCAGCGGCGCCGACCATGTCCTCATTCCTGGCGAGATCACGGGTGAGCGCGCGCTGGAGCTGCTACAGCAGCCGAGCGGCCGCGAGGGCGCATGATATTCCGGGCGAGGAAGCCTGGGGAGGGAGCTATGCCGGGCGGAAGTAGCCGGCGATGATACCCAGTGCGAGCAAGACCAGCCCCACGACGGTGACGGCAAATCCGGCGGCACCCGCGTAGAACCAGGGCATGACGCGTCGCCGGGCAGCCTCGTCCAGACGGTCGTGCAGGGACTCCGGGCGTAGCCACCAGCGCGGCGTGCGCGCCTGCGCCGCGATCAGGGCCCTGGCGAGCACGACGTGGTACCAGAGCCCCGTCGAGACGCCGAAGAGCAGCCCCACCCCCGTGGCCAGCGCTCCGGCCATGAAGAGCGATGTCCACCCAACGATCGTTGCCGCCACGAGACACACGACGAGCGCCAGCACCATCAGCAGCTCGACCATGTGATCGATGGTACCCCAGGCCGGCGCTCAGGGCCGAACGGCGGGCGCCTCCATCGGCATGCCCCGCGCGCGCCACATCAGGAAGAGCTCGAGATCGACGAATTCGGGGGCCCCGAACTCGTACGGCTCCGCGCGCATCCCCACCAGGCAGTTGCGCAGCCGCCGCTGGAGCGAGCCCAGGCCCTGCCACTCCAGCCGGTAGAGGGGGTACCCCGTCGGATGCGCCTGGGGGATGACGTTGCCGGCCAGCTGCCGCCCCCAGTTGGCATCGTGACACTGGGTGCACGCGAGGTTGAGCTGGCCCTGACGTCGCTCCCAGATGGCGCGGCCGGCCTCGAGAAATGGTTGGGTGCGCGCGTCGATCGCGATGTCGATCGGCAGGCCGCGGGACTGGCGCGCGACATAGGCGGTCAGCGCCAGCAGCTCGCGGCTTTCCCACTGAAGCGGCGGCGCCTGCTGCCGGTCGACGCGGCAGAGATTGATGCGCTGCTCGAGGGTGACCGGTCGGCCGCGGACCGGATCGAGCGCCGGATGGCGCGCCGCCACCCCCTTCATGCTCCCCCGGGCATCGCCGTGGCAGTCGCCACAGGCGCGGCCGGCAGTGCCGGTCTTCCGGCTCCAGAGGGCTCCGCCCTCGAGCACCCAGAGCAGGCCGGGATTGGCGGTGTCGTCGTCCTGCATGGCGCGCGTCTGGGGGCTCATGAAATCGTAGCCGGAGCGGCGGTCGGAACCGGGGGGCTCGCTGGCGACCGTCGAGGCTACCAGCGCGACCACCCCGACGGCAGCGGCGAGGCGCTGCACCTAATCGACGGTGAGGCGGACCGACTCCGTGACCGAGAAGCCGTTGTCGCCGGTCCACTGGAACTGGATGGTTCCGCTCTCGATGGCGACCGTCGAGAACACGATGAACGGGTTGGCGGCGATCGCGGGGTGGAGCTCGGCGCGGAAGATTTCCGTGCCGTTATACGTGCACACGAAGAGCCGGATGATGTCGCGGGGGACCGGCGCGCCGAGCTGGGTGCGGCGATACCCCGTCTCCATCGCGTGCGAGATCAGCGTCTTGATCTCGATGATCTCGCCGCGTTTGGCCCGGGGTGGCACGTTGATCAGGGCGCTGGCCACGGCTAGATCCCGACCCCGCCTTCCAGACAGGCGGCCAGGGTGACCACGACGTCGGCGCTGTCGGACCAGAAGGTGCCGTCGCTCAACTGGCAGATTGCGACCACCGTCTGGGAGTCGGCGAGCCGGACGCGGGTGGCCACCCGGGCCCGCCCGGCCCGTGGCCCCAGGTAAAAGCCCACCACGTTGGGCTGGGGGTTCTTCTCCGTGAAGACGTGAACGGCCCTCACGTGATCGGCCTCGGTCATGGGGCTGTCGACACTGACCGTCAGCGGCACGGCGTTGCCGTTCTCGATGAGCGGAGGCAACTCCAGCGTCACCTTGCCGGGGGTGATTCGGGCCGAACCCACCACCTTGCGGATGGCCTCCTGCATCTCGGCAGGCGTCGCGCGCGCCGGGCGGATCGCCATGACCGCCCCGAGCCCCAGGCCGGCCGCGACGCCGCCGGCCACGGCGAGAAACTGGCGGCGAGAACTGAGTCGTTGCATTCAATCCCTCAACGTCATCAAGAAGGCTACCACGTCCTCGATCTGCTCCGGGCTCAGGATGGGTTTGCCCCGCCAGGCCGGGGCCACCCGCACCAGTCCCTCCGTCCGATGATATGCCGGCATGATCGTCGCGGGGTTGATCCGGCTGGAATCGACGATCCTGAGCCGTAGCTGGCCCTCGGACCACCGGCGGCCGGCTCCCGCCAGACTGGGCGCGAGATTGCCCTGGAGGCGCTCCTCCGGGAACGGCCCGCTGTGACAGAGCAGGCAGAGACCAACCTGACGATTGGCGACGATCGCCCGGCCCCGCGCAGGATCGCCCGGAGCGCCGGTGAGTGACTCGGGGATGGCGCCCTGTCCCCGCGCCGCCGCCGGCAACAGGCAGCAGGCCGCGACGATCGCGGCCGGCCACGATCTCACCCGAAGACCTCCGCGGTGATGGTGCGGAACCAGGCCTCGGCGAGCACGGCCTCGGCCGTGCGCGTCGCGCGGGGCGCGTTCGCGGGGCTGACCCCGCCGGCGCCGGGCACCTCGGCGAGCTGCCCGCTCACCGGTTGATAGACACCGGCGATCGAGATCCCGTAGTCGGGCCCGACCAGGCTGTAACAGGTGTTGATGAGCTTGGGAGCGGACGGGACCGCGCCCGTGAGGAGCCGGGCGATCGCCGCCGCGCAGGTCTTGGCCTGTGAATTTGCGGCGAACGCCGATTTCGGCATCGCCCCGGCGATGGCGGCGTCGCCGACGACGTGGATGCCGGCCTGCAGCTTGGACTCGAACGTCACCGGGTCGATCGGGCACCAGCCGGTGCGGTCGGCCACGCCCGCGGCGTCGGCGATGCGCCCGGCCTTCTGGGGTGGGATCACGTTGGCCACCGCGGCCTTGTGACGGCCGAAATCTGTCACCAGGGTCCGGGTCCCGGCATCGACCGAAATGACGTTGCCGCCCTTGGACAGCGGCACCCACTCGAGCAGGCCGGGGTACAGCTCGGCCCAGGCGGCCTGGAACAGGCGCTGCTTGGAGAACGCATCCTTGGCATCGAGGATGATCAGCTTGGAGCGCGGCTTCCTGGTCTTGAGGTAGTGCGCGATCAGGCTGGCCCGCTCGTAGGGCCCGGGCGGGCAGCGGAAGGGATTCGCCGGCGCCGCGATGACCACCAGCCCGCCGTCCGGCATGGCTTCGAGCTGGCGGCGCAGCAGCACGGTCTGCTCGCCCGCACGCCAGGCGTGCGGCATGGACGCCGCGGCCGCCTCATCGTACCCGGCCAGCGCGCCCCAGCGGATATCGATCCCGGGCGCCAGCACCAGCCGGTCGTAGGGCAGGCGCCCGCCGTCGCCCAGCGTGAGCGAACGCGCGCTGGCATCGACAGCGGTCGCGGTCGCGCGCACGACGACGATGCCGTCGGCGGCGAGGCGCTCGTAGGTGAACTCCTGCGCGCTCAGCTCCCGCAGGCCCCCGATCACGGCGTTGCTGAGCGGGCAGGCGGTGAACGTCGCGTTCGCTTCGACCAGCGTCACGGCCAGGCGCGAGTCGGCCTGGCGGAGGGCCCGGGCGCAGCTCGCTCCGGCGAAGCCTCCCCCGACGACCACGACACGCGGAGCGGCCCCCTGGGCGAAGGTAGGAAGGGGGAACAGCGCCGCCGAGGCCGTGGCCGCGCCGAGCCTCAGGAACTCCCGGCGACTGGCCTTCACCGTTGCCCGGCGTACCAGGCGGCGATGGCCTGGATCTCCTCGTCGGTAAAGCCCTTGGCGATGCGATCCATGACGGTGCCCGCCCGCTGGCCGGAACGGAACTCCTGCAGGGCCCGGACGATCGCCACCCGATCAAGCCCCACCAGCCGCGGTACGGGCGACGTCACTCGGGTCGAGATGGGATGACAGCCAGAGCACGCCACGGCGCCGGCGGGTGGCTCCGCCCACGCCACCACGGCCGCTGCGATCGAGGTGACCCCGATCGCAGCGGCGAGAAACTTCACCATCCGAACTACACCAGCGTGATGCCGTGGTTCTTGAGCGGAACCGTGCGGATACGACGGCCGGTCGCCCGGAAGAACGCGTTCAGAACCGCCGGGGCGGCCACGCAGATCGTGGGCTCGCCGACGCCGCCCCAGAACCCGCCGGACGGCATGACGATCGACTCGACCTTCGGCATCTGCTTGATCCGCATGGAGTCGTAGTTATTGAAGTTCGTCTGCTCGATATGGCCGTCCTTGACCGTGCACTCCTCCATGAACAGCGCCGACAACCCGTACACGAACGAGCCGGCGATCTGCCGCTCGATCTGCGCCGGGTTGACGGCGTACCCGGTATCCGTCGCGCAGACGATGCGATGGATCTTCACCTGGTTCCCGCCATTGACGGAGATCTCCGCGCACGCCGCCACGTAGCTGTTGAACGACTTCATCTGGGCCAGTCCGCGGTACACGCCCTGCGGGGCTGGCTTGCCCCAGCCCGCCCGGTCGGCCACGGCGTTGAGCACGGCCAGGTGCTTGGGGTGATTGGCCATCAACTTGCGCCGGAACTCGAGCGCGTCCTGGCCGGCGGCGTGGGCCAGCTCGTCCATGAAGCATTCCAGGAAGATGGCGTTCTGGTTGATGTTCACGCCGCGCCAGAACCCCGGCGGGACGTGCGTGTTGCGCATGGCGTGGTCGATCAGGAGGTTCGGCACGCTGTACCCGATGGCGAAGTCCCCGGTCGCATGAAGCCCCTGGAAGGTGAGGGCGTCCATCCCGTTCACGAGATTCTGCGGGAACACAGCCGTGAGGATCGACTGGCCCGACAGGCGCAGATGCAACCCGACGAGGTTGCCACTGGCATCGAGCCCACCGGTCAGCTTGGCCTGCATGACCGGGTGGTACTTGCCGTGCAACATGTCCTCCTCGCGCGTCCACAGGAGCTTCACCGGCGTGCCGGGGATCTGCTTGGCGATGAGGACGGCCTGAGTCACGTAGTCGTGGAAGGCCCCGCGCCGGCCGAAGCCGCCGCCCAGGTTGATCTTGTAGACCTCGCACTTGTCGGCGGGCAGCCCGGACGCCGCCAGCGTGGCCGCGAAGGCCGCCTCACCGTTCTGCGTCGGTACCCAGACCTCGCAGCGGTCCGGTGTGTACTTTGCCGTAGCGTTCATCGGCTCCATCGGCGCGTGGTTCTGGAAGGGATAGGCGTAGACGGCCTCGACCTTCTTGGCCGCGCCGGCGAGGGCGGCCTTGGCGTCGCCGTTCTTGTTGTTGACGAAGGCCTGATCGGCGTCGAGGCCGGCCTTGAGCATCTCGGCGATGGTGGCGCTCGACACCTTGGCGTTCGGGCCCTCGTCCCAGGCGATGGCCAGAGCGTCGAGCGCGGTCTTGGCGTGCCACCAGGTATCGGCCACGACAGCGACCGCGGACTCCCCGACCGGCACCACATGCCGCACGCCCGGCATGCCCTTGACCTTGGCAGCCTCGAAGCTCTTCACCTTGCCGCCGAACACCGGACAGTCCTTGATGGCGGCGTTGAGCATCCCGGGCAGCTTCAGGTCGAAGCCGTAGACCTGCGCGCCGGTCAGCTTGCTCATCGTGTCCAGGCGCTTGACCGACTTGCCGATGAGCTTCCAGTCCTTGGGGTCCTTGAGCGCCACCTTCTCGGGCGGGGTGAGCTTGGCGGCAGCCTCCGCCACTTTGCCGTACGTGGTCGTGCGCCCGGACGGCCGGTGCGTGATCACGCTGTTCGCGGCGCTGCACTCGGCGACCGGCACCCCCCAGGCGTTGGCCGCCGCCTGGATCAGCATCGTCCGCGCGGCGGCGCCGCCCTGGCGGACGTACTCGTGCGACGTCCGGATGCCGCGGCTCCCCCCCGTGGAGAAATCGCCCCAGATGCGCTTGCGCTTGACGCTCTGGCCGGGCGTCGGGTATTCCGTCGTCACCTTCGACCAGTCGCACTCGAGCTCCTCGGCCACCATCTGGGCCAGGCCGGTGAGTGTGCCCTGCCCCATCTCGGAGCGCGCGATCCGGATCACGACCGTGTCGTCGGGGCGGATGACCACCCAGTGGGTGATCTCAGGCGAGCCGTCCTGCGCGCGGACGACGCTCCCGCCCAGCGGAATGTTCAGGCCCAGGGCCAGCCCGCCGCCGACTGCGGCGGTACCGATGATGAAAGAACGGCGATCGATCTTCGGAGCTTTGGTGATCATCGCGTCCACCCCTTAGGCCTTGGCCGCGGCGTGGATGGCCTCACGCACCTGCTGGAACGTGCCGCAGCGGCAGATGTTGGTGATCCTCGCGTCGATGTCGGCATCGGTCGGCTTGGGCTTGTCCTTGAGCAGGGCGGCGACGGCCATGATCATGCCCGCCTGGCAGTAGCCGCACTGGGGCACCTCATGATCGAGCCAGGCCTTCTGCACCTTGTGCAGGACCCCGCCGTTGGCGAGGCCCTCGATGGTGGTGATCTGCTTGCCGACCGCCGCGCCGACGGGCATCACGCAGGAGCGGACCGCCGCCCCATCGAGGTGCACCGTGCACGAGCCGCACGCCGCGATGCCGCAGCCGTACTTCGTGCCTGTGAGGCCGACCTGTTCCCGAATGGCCCACAGCAGCGGCGTGCTGGGATCGACGTTGACCTCCATGGATTTGCCGTTGATCGTCAAGCGCGCCATTGCGTCTCCCTCCCTGGATTGCGGTGGAGGGAATATCCTCCATCGCGCCCCCGAAGGCAAGCGCCCGCCGTGACGCAGCGCGCAGCGAGCCGTCAGTCCCTCACGGCGGCGCGCGCCGCCGCCAGCGCAGCGGCGCGTGTCACAAGCGCCGGCATGCCGAGTCGCACGGACCAGGCGACGAAGTCCCCGCTCGGGCCGGTCCAGCGCAGCGCGTCCACGTCGGCGCCGATGGGCGCGTCGGCGCGCAGCGTGGCCAGCTCACGGAACAGCAGCGCCCGCTCGCGTTGCGCCGCGAGCGTGGTGGCCAGCCGCAGCGCGCCGCGCACGGAAACGTCCCACTCGGCGGCCAGCCTGGGAATGTGCTCGAGGTGGTGGTAGCGGGCCAGCACCGTGGCCGCGGATCTCGGCCCCCAGCCGGGCAGGCCCGGGTAGCCGTCCGCGCTGTCACCCACCAGGGCCAGCCAGTCGGGAATCGATGCGGGCGGCACTCCGAACTTCTGCCGCACCGCCGGCTCGTTGCGCAGCTCGCCGGTGCGCCGATCGAGCTGGACGATCCGGTCGCCCCGCACGCACTGAGCCAGGTCCTTGTCCGGCGTGCATATCACGACCTGCTCGACGCGTCCGTCGGCCGCGGCCAGGGCCGCCGCGGCGGCCAGGGCATCGTCGGCCTCGAACTCGACCATGGGCCAGACGACCACGCCCAGCGCACGCAGCGCCTGCTCCAGGGGCTGGAACTGCGCATAGAGCAGCGGGTCCAGGCCCTCGCCCGTCTTGTAGCCGGGCCAGAGCGTGTTGCGGAACGATTCGATCACGTGATCGGTGGCCACCCCCAGGTGCGTCGCACCGTCCTCCAGCATCGTCAGCATCGACGCGACGACTCCCCGCACCGCGCGGAGCTCCTCGGGCGCGCGGCGGTCGAAGGCGGCCGCCGGCGACAGGAAGTAGCGGAACAGCTCGAAGGTCCCGTCGACGAGATGAACGATCACGGCCATGGCAGAATACTCCCGTGATGACGTCCGGACGGCTCGCCACGCTCAGTATCGCCGTCGCGATCGGCGCCGCCGCGGCCTATGTTCTCCTCATCCGGATCGCGGTGGTCCGGAACCATCCGGAAGGTTACGTGGTCGCGTTCGCGCTGGCCACGGCGCTGGCCGTCCTGGCCGTGGTTCGCGCGCGGGCTCGGCGGTGGCCCGCCTGGCTGGCGCTGGGGCTCTCGAGCCTCCTGCTCGCCGGCGGCGCCTGGTTCAACTTCGTGGGGGCACGCGTGCCCGACACGCCGACGGCGCTGCGGCTGGGCGAGCAGCCACCCGACTTCACGCTGCCCGATGGCAGCGGCCGTCCGGTTTCGCTCGTGGACTACCGCGGCAGGAAGCCGGTCCTCATCGTCTTCTACCGGGGGTACTGGTGACCCTTCTGCATCTCGGAGCTCCAAGGGCTTGGAGCCGAGGTCTCGGACGCCGAGCTGGCCGGCGTGGAGATCCTCGCGGTCTCGCCCGATCCCAACGAGCGAAGCCAGCAGGTCGCCGAGGGACTGCGCCTGGGCTTTCGCTTCCTCGCCGACCGCGACCTCGCCGTGACGCGGCGCTGGGGCCTGGTGCATCCGGGCGCCGGGCCGCACGGCCAGGATGTGCCCCGCCCTGCGACCGTCGTGCTGGACCGCGACGGCGTGGTGCGCTGGTTCTCCGTCAGTCGGAACTATCAGGTCCGACCCGACCCGGACGATGTCCTGCGCGCTGTGCGGGCACTCCGGTAGCCGGAGGCTCTGCCCTCAGGGTGCTGGCGCAGGGGTAGCCAGCACCTCGGCGGCGGCCTTCTCGACCTCGGTGCCTTTGAAGAACTCGGGATTCACCTCACCCCAGAAGCGGACGGCGTTGGCAAACATGAAGTCCCGGAAGTCGTCGTCGCTGATGAGCCCATGCTCGACCAGCTCGTGGGCCTCGGGGACCACCGCGGTCATGTCGGGAACGTCGAAGTGCCCGATGTCCGAGCTGAAGAGCGCGTTGAGGCGGGCGCCCAGGGGATTGGCGCGGCGGTTGAACGCCCACGCGTTGACGGGGTCGTCGGCCTCGCAGCCGAAGTAGAATCGCGGGACGAAGAGCTCGCGGATGTCGTCCTTGCGCTCGATCTGGCAGCGGAAGTAGTCGTCGAGGTCCTCCAGGCCGCCGGTCAGTCTCGAGTTCGAGTTGCCGTCCAGGCCCTCGCCCCGGCGTACAGCCTCCACCACCTCGCCGCGGCCATACTTCTGGGCCAGGGCCAGCAGCGCCGCGCGGTCCAGCCGGTCCGGGTTGGTGTGCTCGAGGGCCTGGCGATTGCGCTTCTCCCAGTGGCCGAGGAGATCCGCGTACAGCATGCAGGCCCAGCCCACGCCGCCCTCGAGGAAGGCGAAGTTCAGGTCCGGGAAGCGGCGCGTCACCCCGCCGAAGAAGAGCGCCTTGCACACCGAGTGGCCGGCCGAGGCGAAGTGGCCGATGTGGTTGTAGCAGAAGTTCGACGGAGAGTTGCGGAGCAGGATCGAGCGGGCGCCGTTGTGGAAGCTGGGGGCGATACGGAGCTCGCGGCACTTCTCCCACACCGGATCGTAGTCGTAGGGGCTATCGATGCCGATCGCGTCGTACCACTCGACGTAACGCGAGGCCTCGGGGTGTTCCTCGGCGAGGGCGGGGACCGGGCGACGCATCAAGCCGCCGACCATGGCGACCTTGTAGCCGAGCTGACGCACAGCGAACTCCAGCTCTTCGAGGGCTTCCTCCGGCGTGTACATCGGGATGATCGCGGCCGGAATGACGCGATTGCCCAGTCCGCTGAACTGATCGGCGGTGAACACATTGTAGGCGCGACAGATGGCCCGGCGCAGCCGGGTGTCGGGCATGCGATGGTAGCTGAGCCCGGCCGTGGGATAGACGACACAGAAGTCGATGCCCAGGTCGTCGAGGCGCTCGTACATGAGCCGGGGCAGCATCGCGGTGGCCCGGTCGAGCACGTTCTCGCAGGGCGAAGACCAGAACGACTCCTGGCCGACTCGCCGCCGCTGGCGCTCGGCCAGCGACATTCGCAGGACGTTGGGGACGCGGTCGCCGGCGACGGCCAGGGCCTCGGCCGCCGCCTCCCCGCCGATACGCCGGAACTCCTCGCGCATCACGGGCTGGTATTCCAGCCAGTGCCCGTCGGCGTCGATGATGGGGTGGCTCAGGCGGGAGCGGAGCGTCCGGGCGTCGGGATGGCCGTGGCTCTCCATGGCAGCGCCTCCAGGAAAGGTTGGGTTGCTGACGGCATGATACAACGGCTAAGCTTGCCACTCAGCCGACACCTCGGCGACAGGGAGAACACCATGCGCGTCACCGCCGCCGTGCTCCACGACGTCAACAAACCATACTCCATCGAGACCGTGGAGCTGGACCCGCCGAAACGCGGCGAGGTGTTGATCAAGGTCGGGGCGGCCGGCGTGTGCCGGAGCGACCTGCACTTCCAGAAGGGCGAGGCCACCATCGCCCTGCCCGCGGTGCTGGGCCACGAGGGGGCGGGGACCGTGCAGAGCGTGGGCGAGGGCGTGAGCATGGTCAGGCCCGGCGACCGCGTCATCCTGAGCTTCGTGCCCAACTGCGGGCACTGTCACTCCTGCGAGAGCGGCCGGCCGCATCTGTGCGACGAGCACGCCCGCACCACCGGCAAGCTCTTCTACAGTACCTCGCGCCTGCACACCCTGAGCGGGCAGGACTGCGCCCACATGGGCAAGGTGGCCTGCTTCGCCGACCACGCGGTCGTGCCCGAGATGGGGTGCATCCCCGCGCCGGCCGGCCTCGGCTTCGCCGAGCTGGCCCTGATCGGCTGCAGCGTGACCACCGGGGTCGGCGCCGCCGTCTTCAACGCGCGCGTGCAGCCCGGCGACCGCGTGGCGGTGATCGGCTGCGGCGGCGTGGGCCTCAACATCCTGCAGGGCGCGCGCCTGGCCGGCGCCACCACCATCGTGGCGGTGGACGTCAAGGACGCCGCCCTGGTCTTCGCCCGGAAGTTCGGCGCCACCCACACCGTGAACGCGCGCACCGAGAACGCGGTGGCCCGCGTGCAGGCCCTCACCGAGGGCGGCGCCGACTTCGCCTTCGAGGCCTACGGGGCCGGCGCCACCACCCGGATGGCCGTGGACATGCTGCGCAAGCGCGGGACGGCGGTCATCGTGGGTATCGCGCCCAATGGCGACACGGCAGCCATCGAGCCGGTGGTGCTGACGCGCGGGGAGAAGACCATCACCGGCTGCTACTACGGCTCGGCGCATCCCCGCCAGGACATGCCGCGCATCGCCGATTGGGCGGGGCGCGGGCTGATCGACGTGGCCGGCCTGGTGACGCGGCGCTATGCCCTGGCCGAGATCAATCGCGCTTACGAGGACATCGACACCGACGCGGTGGGCCGCGGCGTGATCGTGTTCTCCTGAATGCTTCCCCCTAGCCGTCATCGAAAGGAACTCATGAGATCAATCCTCCTGCCCATCATCACCGCCACCCTGGTGCTCGCCGGCGCCGCCGGCCCGGCGGTGGCTGCCCCCGAAGGGACCATGACCTGGGGCGTTCACATCACGCTGGCCGCCCGCTGGCTCGATCCCGGCGAGACCGAGGGGATTGCCACACCGTTCATGGTGCTCTACGCACTGCACGATGCGCTGGTCAAGCCCATGCCGGCCGGCCTCTACACGCCGAGCCTCGCCGAGTCGTTCACCCAGTCGAAGGATGGTCTCACCTACGAGTTCGTCATTCGCCAGGGGGCCCGGTTCCATAACGGCGAGCCGGTCACGGCCGCCGATGTGAAGTTCTCCTTCGAGCGGTACAAGGGCTCGGGGGTGAAGATCCTCAAGGAGCGCGTACGCGAGGTCCAGGTCGTGGATCCGGGCCGCGTGCGTTTCCACCTGAAGGAGCCCTGGCCAGACTTCATGGCCTTCTACGGCACCACGGCCACCGGCGCCGCCTGGATCGTGCCGCGGGCCTACGTCGAGAAGGTGGGCGACGACGGCTTCAAGAAGGCGCCGATCGGCGCCGGGCCCTACCGGTTCGTGAGCTTCAAGCCCGGCGTCGAGCTGGTGATGGAGGCGTTCGACGGGTACTGGCGCAAGATCCCCCACGTCAAGCGGCTCGTCTACCGGAGCCTGCCCGAGGAGACGACCCGCGCGGCCGCCCTCAAGAACGGCGAGGTCGATATCGCCTATCTCTTGACCGGGCCCGTCGCCGAGGACATCCGGCGGAGCCCCGGGTTCCGCCTCGTCTCGCGCGCGGTCGCTCCCTCGGTCTTCTGGCTCGATCTCCCCGATCAGTGGGATCCCAAGTCGCCCTGGCACGACCGGCGCGTGCGGCAGGCCGCGAGCCTCGCCATCGACCGGCAGGCGATCAACCAAGCCGAGACTCTGGGCTTTTCGAAGCCCACCGGCTCGCTGATCCCGGGCGCGCTGGAGTTCTCGAAGTTCTTCGCCCCGGACCCCTACGACCCCACGAAGGCCAAACGGCTCCTCGCCGACGCCGGCTACCCGAACGGCTTCGACGCCGGTGATCTCTACCCGTGGCCGCCCTATTCCTCGATGGGCGAGGCGCTGGCCGGCTATCTGCAGGCCATCGGGATCCGCACGAGGGTCCGGACGATGGAGCGGGCGGCGCTGACCACGGCCTGGCGCGAGCGCAAGCTCAAGGGTGTGATTGTTGGTATCACCGGCGCCGGCAGCAATGCGTCCACCCGGCTGGAAGCGTACGTCAGCAAGGGCGGCGCCTACACGTCGGGCGTCATCCCCGAGGTAGAGGATCTCTTTCAGCGCCAGGTGCGCGAGCTGGACGTAAAGAAGCGCGAAGCGTTGCTCCACCAGATCCAGCAGATCCTGCACGACCAGGTGACCCACATCCCTATCTATGAGCTGGCGTTCATCTGGGGCGTCGGCCCGCGCGTGGAGGAGCCGGGCATCAACCTCATCCGGAGCTTCGCGTACTCGGGGCCGCTGGAGGACGTGAAGCTGAAGCGGCCGTGAGCCCTCGCCCCGCCCGCCTCTTCGCTACCCGTCAGCGGGCGCGGGCGCCGAGCATGGCCCGGGCCATCAGCCGCGCGCCCTCGTAGCACTTCTCGGGGGGCTCGTAGCTGAAGGCCAGGCGGATGAACTCGTCGCCCCCGCCGTTGGCGTAGAACACGGGCCCCGGCGTGTACTGCACGCGGGCCTCGACGGCCAGGGCGGCCAGCCGCCGCTGATCGACACCGGCGGGCAGCTTGATCCACAGAAAGAAGCCGCCCTCGGGGCAGTTGATGCCGGCGTCGGTGGAGCCCAGGACCTCGGCCAGTCCGGCGCGCATGGCATCCCGCTTGGCGCGGTAGACGTCGATCAAGACCTTGACGTGCGATTCCAGGTGCTCGCGCAGGAACCAGGTGGCCACGCGCGACATGAACGGGTTGACGCCGCCCCCGAAGAGGAAGCTCTGGAAGGCAGGGATCATCGGGCGGGGCGCGCACAGCCACCCGATGCGAACGCCCGCGCCGAGGATCTTCGACAGCGTTCCCGCGCGGATCACCCGTCCACCGTGATCGAGCGCGAAGAGGGGCGGCAGCGTCTGGCCCTCGAAGCGTAGCTCGCCGTAGGCGTCGTCCTCCAGAATCAGGGTGTCGTACTCGTGGGCCAGCGCGACCAGCTCCTGGCGTCGGCGCAGCGACTGGCTGGGACCCGCCGGATTCTGGAAGTTGACGATCGTGTAGATGAGCTTGCACCGGCGGCCCTGGCGGCGCAGCGCCGCCAGCCGCTGGCGGACAGCGTCGGTCACGATCCCCTCGTCGTCGACGGGCACGTCGAGGATCTCGGGTCCGTGCCGGCGCAACGTGTTGAGCGAGCCCGCGAACGTGGGGGCCTCGGCGATCACGGGATCGCCGGGATCGAGAAAGGCGCCGAAGGCCAGGGCTAGCGCCTGGCCCGAGCCGTTGGCCACGATGATGTTCTCGGGCTCGCTCCGGAACGCCTCGAAGCGCTCGTACTTGTGGCAGATCAGCTCGCGCAGCCCCCGGTAGCCCTGGGGCTCGCCGTAGGTCATGGCCGCGGCGCCGTCTTCCTTCATCATCCGGGCCGTGGCCTCGACCATCCCGTCGTAGGGGAACGACGCCGGGTCGGGATACCCACCGCCGAACTCGTAGAGCGCGTGCATGGAGGGCCGGGGGGTCGCGACCGACATGCCCCAGCCGATACGGGCGCGCGCCGCCAGCAGCGACTCGAAGGGCTCGGGAGAGTGTGTCATGGCGGACAGGATACGCCTCTGCCGCGCTGTGCGACAATGGCCGCGCTCCCGAAGAATGGCCAAGCACACTGACCTGCTCCTCCTGGTCAACGCCATGATGGGGCAGCTCATCTGTGGCGTGGCCACCCGGATCTTCATCGTGTCGATGCCCACGATCGCCGACGCGCTCGACGCGGACATCCTCGCCGTCTCCTGGGCGCTCATCGCCTACCAGCTGGCCGGGATCTGTCTCTCCGTCGTCTTCGGCCGGCTCGGCGATGTCCACGGACGCTACCCGATCTACGGCGCGGGCTTCATCGTCATGACCGTGAGCTCCTTCCTGTGCGGCGTGGCTCCCGGCGTGGGCTGGCTCATCGTCTTCCGCCTCGTGCAGGGCATCGGCGCGGCCATGATCGCCTCGGCCGCTCGGGTCCTGGCCATGGAGGCGATGCCGGAAGGCGCCGAGGGCCGGGCCAACGGGTACATGACCATGTCCTTCCACGGCGGCCTGTTGCTCGGCCCGCCGCTGGGCGGGTTCGTCATCGACGTGCTGAGCTGGCGCTGGGTCTTCTTTCTCCTCGTTCCCATCGGCCTGGCGGGGATCGCGCTGACCGCCCTGCGCGCATGGGGCCACCGCGCGGCGCCCGTCCAGCGTCCGCCCGCCGTCGACTATGTGGGCGCCGCGCTCCTCGTCGTCCTCACCGTGGTGCTCACCCTGCTCGTCGACCAGCGGAGCGCCGAGGCCATCGGGCTGGGACCACGGAGCGTCATGGTCGCCGCCTTCGTTCTCGGCCTCGCGGGATTCCTCGTCCACCAGCGTCGGGCGGAAAATCCCGTGGTGAACCTGGCCCTGTTCCGGATCCGCATGTTCGGCTTCAGCGTCCTGAGCCTGCTCCTCTTCGCCATCACCAGCAGCGTGCTGACGTTCCTGCTGCCCTTCTACATCCAGGACGTGCTGCGCCACTCAGCGTCGTTCATGGGACTCCTCTTCCTGGCCGCTCCCGTCTTGACCATCGGCCTGGCCCCCCTGGCCGGCCAGCTCACCGACCGCATCGGACCGCGGCTTCCGGCGACGGTCGGGCTGTCCGTCATCATGGCCGGCTTCGGCCTCGGCATGCTGCTGAGGGTCGATTCCCACTGGATGCTGCCCGCGCTGCTGCTGGCCTCCACGGGAATCGGCCAGGGCTTCTTCAACACGCCCAACCAGACGGCCATCATCGGCTCCGTGCCGCGGGAGTACCGCGGCTTTGCCACCGGCCTGGTGCAGATGACCTTCGGGGTGGGCTCGCTGCTGGGGATCTCGCTGGGGGGCGCGCTACTGACCGTGCTGTTCCGCCACTATTCCGGGATCCCCGACGCCACCCCGAGCGCCGCCTGGCCGGGCCCCTTCGTGGCCGCCATGGGCATCACCTACATGGTCTGCCTCGCCCTGGTCGGGGTCGCCCTGGTGGCCTCGCTCATGCGCGGGCCCCGGCGCGTCCAGGCGGCGGCCCTTGACTAGGTCACGCACTAGGTCACGCACAATGAAGCCATGACCACCGCACGGGTGAGCACGTGCATCGTGGGAGGCGGGCCCGCGGGGCTGATGCTCGGCCTCCTCCTGGCCAAGCGGGGCGCCGACGTCCTCGTCCTGGAAGGGCACGAGGACTTCGACCGCGAGTTCCGCGGCGAGGTGCTGCAGCCGAGTACGGCGCACCTCCTGGACAAGCTGGGACTGCTCGAATACGTGAAGGCCCAGCCCCACTCGCTCCTCGAGGCCGGCCGGGTCAGGCTGAACGGAAAAGAGGTCGGCGAGTTTTCCTTCAAGCGGATCGTCCCGCAGTACCCCTACGCCATCTGGATGCCGCAGCCCATCTTCCTGGCCGCGCTGCTGAGGAAGGCCGAGACTCTTCCGTCCTTCCAGTGCTGGATGGGGGCCAAGGTGACCGAGCTGCTCCAAGAAGACGGCCGGGTGGTGGGCGTGAGCGGGCGGCGCCACGGCAAGGAGCCCTTCGCAGTCCGCGCCGATGTCGTGGTGGGGGCGGACGGACGCCACTCGGCCGTGGCCAAGCTCGGTGGGTTTCGCGCCGAATACGAGCACCACGACTTCGACGTCATCTGGTTCACCATCGAGCAACCGCCCGGCTGGTCCAGCACCTTCTACGTGTCGCTGGGTGAGAATGTCCGGGGCCTCATGCTGCCCAAGTACCCTCACCATATCCAGGCCGGGATCGTCCTGCCCACCGGCGAATGGCGACGCTGGCGCCAGGACGGGCCGGCGGCGGTGGCCGAGCGCGTGCGGGGCTTAGACCCGATCTTCACGGGCTTCGCCGAAACCCTGCGGGACTTCACGCCGTTCTTCCCGCTAGAGGGCATCATCCGCCTGGTCGATGACTGGGCTCGCGACGGCTTGCTCCTGATCGGCGATGCCGCCCATACCATGAGCCCGGCGGGCGCCATCGGGGTCAACGTGGCCATCGCCACCGCTGCGGTGGCCGCCCAGGAGCTGTACCCCCGTCTGGGCCATGGCCCGATCTCGCGCGAGGACCTCGGCGCCGTCCAGCGGCTGCGCGAGGACGACGTCCGGATGCTGCACCGGCTCCAGCTTGGTGCGCAGCGCGTGCTGCTCGGTCAGGGAAGCGGCAATCCGATGGTGAGGTGGCTCGTGGGCAAGGTGCTCCCCCTACTCTTGCAATCGCCGCTCCTGCCCAGGCTGCAGCGCCGGCTCTTCTTCGGAGCGCCGCTTCCGCCGCTGGACCCGGCGTTCAGCTTTCGGGACCGAGCCGGCGCTGCCCCGCGCTGATCTACGTTCTGGCTGCAGTCCCCCTCCGGCCCGCGTGACGGATGAGAGGAGCTCCAGGACTTCGAGGCGTCGTCGTCACGCCGGCAGCCCGTCGAGTCCCTTGGCGTAAAAGCCCAGCGGGTACGGCACCCGCAGCAGGACCATCTTGCCGTCCTTGAGCGCGACCAGGCCATCATTGAGGTTGGCGGTCGACACCGGCACGTCTTCGCCGAGACCGAAGGTATTGTGCTGGTCGACCCAGGTGTAGTAACTCGACTCCGCGCTGTTCTGCCCGAGGCCCGGGAAGCCAGGGCCCGGGTACTGGTAGAAGGCCCAGCCCTCCGGGCAGTGATCGCCGGTGGCCTTGGGCCCCGATCCACCGCTGCTCCCCACCCGGGAGCTATGGCGACGGGATCATACCGTATACTCGCCAGGAGTGGGGGTGAGGGTATGGTGCTCACGTCGGCGCAACTGGCGCAGTTCGATCGGGACGGGTACCTGTTCTTTCCCGGCCATTTTTCGACCGCGGAGATCCGCGTCCTGACCGACGAGGTGCCGACGCTCTATGCCCAGCGCCGGCCCGAGAACGTCCGCGAGAAAGGCAGCGACGCCGTGCGGACCAATTTCGCGGCCCACATGTACAGCGCGCCCTTCGCGCGACTGGCCCGGCACCCGCGCATGATCGAGCCGGTCGTCCAGGTCTTCGGCGAGCCGGTCTACATGCATCAGTTCAAGATCAACGGCAAGATGGCCTTCGACGGCGACGTGTGGCAGTGGCACCAGGACTTCGGCACCTGGTTCAACGAGGACCAGATGCCCCAGGCGCGGGCCATGAATGTGGCGATCTTCCTGGACGACGTGAACGAGTTCAACGGCCCCCTGATGTTCATCCCCGGCAGCCACCAGCTGGGCGTGCTCGACGCTGGGCACGACACCACCACGACCAGCTACCCCCTGTGGACGATCGACCACGCGACGATCGCCCGGCTCGTGGCCCGGGGCGGCCTGGTGGCGCCCAAAGGGCCGGCCGGCTCGATGATCATGTTCCACTCCTGCCTGGTCCACGCCTCCACATCGAACCTCTCGCCGTGGAACCGGGTGAGCGTCTACCTCAGCCTCTGCGCGGTGTCCAACCACATCCGGCGCTTCAAGCGGCCGGAGTACATCGCCCACCGTGACTTCACGCCGATCCAGTGCCTTCCCGACGACTGCCTCCTGCGCCCCTACGAGGTCGCGCTGCCCTGGAAGGACGGCACGCCGGAGGCGGCGCTCAGGTAGGTTGACGCTCGCGGCTCTGGCGGCGCTGTCGCTGGCCGATCCCCTCGCCGTCGCGCCCCGCGACCTGACGCTGCTGGCGTTCTTCGGGGTGGGGCACTTCGGCGGGGCTTCCTGCTCTTCATGGAGACCGTCCGGGGGCCGCTCTGGGTCTGGCTCGTGCTGAGCGATCGGCCGGGGGCGGCCACGCCGGCCGGGGACGCCCTCATCTTCGCCGCCCTCCTGGCCAACACCCTCCTCGACCTCTTCAGCCCACGGCGGTCAGATGTCGCATAATCCCGCCATGGCCCCGACGGATCCCCTCGCGGAGTTTCGCCTGGACGGCGACGTCGCCGTCGTCACCGGCGGGGCCAGCGGCATCGGCCGCGTCGTGGCCACCGCCTTCGCCGCCGTCGGCGCCCGCGTGGCGATCTTCGACCTGGCCGCGAGCGGTGACGACACCTATGCAGTGGACGTTGCCGACGAGGCGCAGGTCACGGCGGCCTTCGCCAGGGTCGTCGCCCGCTACGGCCGGCTCGACATCCTCTTCAACAACGCCGGAATCGCGATTCGGCGGCCCACCATCGATCTCACGCTCGACGACTGGAACAAGGTGGTGGCGGTCAACATGACGGGGGTGTTCCTCTGCGCGCGCGAGGCGGCGCGCCACATGCTCGCCGGCGGCCGAGGCGGCCGGATCGTCAACACCGCCTCGATCATGGGGTTCTCGGGTGGGGGTCTGTATCCCAACGTCTCCTATCAGGCGACGAAGGGCGCCGTCGTCAACATGACGCGAGCTCTCGCGGTGGAATGGGCGAGCCGGAGCATCCGGGTGAACGGGATCGCCCCCACCTGGGTTCGGACGTCCCTGACCCGCAGCATTACCGACAGGCCCGAGCTGGTCCACCGCATCGAGCAGATGACCCCCATGGGCCGCCTGGCCGAGCCCCACGAAATGGTCGGGGCCGTCTTGTTCCTCGCGTCCCGCGCCTCCGCCATGGTCACCGGCCACGTCCTGGCCATCGACGGAGGCTTCCTCGCCCAGTAATGTCCGATCGGGAGGAGCGCTCACGATGAAATGGTGCCAGTTTCAATCAGGACCGAACGCCGCCTACGGCATCATCGAGGGGAACACCGTGCACGAAGTCACCGGCAGCCCGTTCGAAAGCCACACCCGGACCTCGACCAGCCTTCCCCTGAGCGCGGTCAAGCTGCTGGTGCCGGTCATTCCACCCACCTTCTATGCGGCCGGCGTCAACTACCGCGAGCACGTGACCGAGATGGCCCACCGCCGGGGCGTGAAGCCGGAGTTCCCGCCCCAGGCCGACGTGGGCTACCGCGCCAACAACGCGCTGATCGCCACCGACGAGCCGATCGTGATCCCCCGGGACGCGACCGACCAGGTGCAGTACGAGGGCGAGCTGGTCGCGGTGATCGGCAAGCGCTGCAAGCGCGTCTCGGAGGCCGAAGCCCTGGACTGCGTCTTCGGCTACACGATCGGCAACGACGTCAGTGAGCGTACCTGGCAGCGCGGCGACCGCACGTTCTGGCGGGGCAAGAACACCGACACCTTCAAGCCCATGGGCCCGTGGATCGTCACCGGCCTGGACCCCGACGGACTGCGCGTCACCATCCGGCTCAACGGCCGGGAGATGTTCACCTACGCCGTCAAGGACGCCATCTTCGGCGTGCGCCAGTTCATCAGCCGCATGAGCCAGTACCTGACCCTCTACCCGGGCGACGTGCTGTGGATGGGCACCGACGGGCCGACCGAGAACATGAAGGATGGCGACGTGGTCGAGGTGGAGGTGCCCGGCATCGGGGTGCTGCGCAACCCGGTGGTGCGGGAGCGGTGAGCCGATGACGCCGGCCGGGGACCCCCCCGTCTAACCGCACAGAGCGCGTGGTAGGATACACAGGATGGTCATCGCGCGCTGGTTTCTCGTGCTTGTCTTCTCGGTGGTCGCGGACCTTGCCAGTCCGAGCCTTCCCGGAGCGCTCGAGGTCCTCGCAGAGAACGAGGAAGCGACCCACCTGTCCGGATACCGCCGCCCCGCCGGCGTCGGGGAGCACGACGATCGCACGGCGGCCCGTCGGGCCGAGGCGGCCAAGACCGCTCGGGCCGCGGCGTTTCGGCAACGTACCGCCCGGCCGGCCGGCCCCACGCCCAGCCGGCCCGTCCGCAAGGTCCCGCCCCCCGGCATCCCTGACGCTCCGACCGCTCCCGAAGACCACTAGCCTCCCCGTCCGCTCCGCACTGTCCCTCGCGTTCCGCTGAACGCACGCGTGCGCTGTACGCGCACGCGCCTGCGTCCGCGTACAGCGCAGAACCCGACCGACAACCGACGCGGGAGGTTTCTATGAGCAGGATTCTCGTTGCCGTGCACGGATACGAGCCCCGGGGCTGGGTGGACCAGGTGGTCCGTGCCCTGCCGCCGGCCGGTGGCACCGCCGTCAGGGTCCTCGTCGTCCTGGACGCACCGTCACCGCCCTTCACGTCACTGCTGCCCGCGGCCAGTCGGCGCTACCTGGCCGCGCGGATGCAATGGCGCCGCCTGGCGGAAGCGCAGGCGCAGCCCGCCATCACCGCGCTGGCCGCCGCGCTGCAGCCCCCGCCTGAGCTCGAGCGCATCACCGCCGGCGACGGGGACGCCGGGCGGGCGATCGTCGAGCACGCCCGCGGGTGGGCCGCGGACCTCGTCGTGGTCGGGCGCGACACTCGCGGCTGGCTCGAGCGCGCCCCGGTGCCCGCTGCCCATGAACGGGTGGTGGACGATGCCCCCTGCGCGGTCTTCGTGACGTCGGCCGGGGCGTCAGCAACGCCCGACCCGGTCCAGGTTGGCGGCCAGTTGGCGCGCCGGTCCCCGGCCGCGATGGGAGGCGTGTGACCATGCCCGAGCTCTTCCCATTCGCGGACTACTGGTGGCTCTACGCGGTCTTCGTCAGCGGCGTCCTCATGCTGCTCGGACTGGACCTCGGCGTGCTCCACCGTGAGGCACGGCCAGTGGGGTTCCGGGAGGCGGCAGCGTGGACGGCCGGCTGGATGAGCCTGGCGCTCGCGTTCAACCTGTGCCTCTACCTCTATGCCCGGTGGGCGTTCGGACGGGATGGGCGGCTGGCCGCGGTGCCGGGCTTCGACAGCGACGCGGCCGCCTGGCAGATCACGCTCGAGTTCCTCACCGGCTATGTCGTCGAGTACTCGCTGTCGGTGGACAACATCTTCGTCTTCGTCCTCGTGCTCGGTTACTTCTCGGTGCCGCCCGTCTATCAGCACCGTGTCCTCTTCTACGGCATCCTGGGGGCGCTCGTGTTCCGGGCGGCGTTCATCGCCCTGGGCTCGGTGCTCATGCAATTCCATTGGGTGATCTGGCTGTTCGGCGGGTTTCTGATCGTCACCGGGATCAAGCTGGCGCTGGTCGAGCAAACCGTCGAGCCGGAGCGCAATCTCCTGCTCCGACTCATGCGCCGCGTCCTGCCCATCACGCGTGGGTTTCGGGGCCAGCGGTTCTTCGTGCGCGAGGGCGGTCGCCTGCGCGGCACGCCCCTGCTGGTTGCGCTCTGCTGCCTGGAGGCCACCGACATCGTGTTCGCCGTCGACTCGGTCCCCGCCATCTACGCGCTCACGCGGGAGCCGTTCGTGGTCTTCACCTCGAACACGTTCGCCATCCTCGGCCTGCGCTCGCTGTACTTCCTGGTCGGCGGGGCTGTGGACAAGTTCCACCTGCTACGCTACGGGCTGGCGGTGGTGCTGGTCTTCGTGGGCCTGAAGATGGTCTGGCTCGACGGGCTGTATGGCGGAAAGTTCCCTATCGTCACCTCCCTGGTCATCATCGTGGCCGTCATCGCCGCGGCGATCGTGGCTTCGCTCCTGTTCCCGAAGGAGGCCGAGCGAGCGGCGGAGCCGGCCCGGCGTGAGGAGCGGGGGCGGCGGCTCGCGGCCCGGTCGCCGGAGGTGTGAACGAACCCTAAGTCGAGACCTGGGCCACGGTGGGCGCGTCACCGGCCAGCGTGGTGCGCCGCATGTCGCGCGGCTGGCTCTGATCGTAGCGGCGCCCGCGGTGCATCACCTGCCGGTTGTCCCACATGACCAGGTCCCACTGGCGCCAGGCATGGACGTGGACGAACCGCGGCTGGGTGGCGTGCTCGGTGAGGTCCCGGAGCAGGATGCGCGCCTCGGGCATCGGCATGCCGACGATGGCGCCCGCGTGCGAGGCGAGGTAAAGCGACTTGCGGCCGGTCACCGGGTGGGTGCGCACCAGTCGCTGGCGCACGGGCCGGAACATGGCCCGCTCCTCGTCCGAGTAGTCGAGCAGGCCGAGCGAGCCGCGCGAGTACATGAGCGAGTGCTCGCACACGAGATCCTCGATCTGGGCCTTCATGGTCGCGTCGAGCGCGTCCCAGGCCGCGCGCATGTCGGCGTACTCGGTGTTGCCGCCCGTCGGATTCACCACCCGCGCCGACAGCAGCGAGTATTTCGCGGGGATGGCTCGGAACGAGCTGTCCGAGTGCCAGAGCAGGTTGCCCAGGTTGAACAGGTGCTGGCGGGAGTCCCGATCGAGGGGCCGACCATCCCGGCCCAGATTCGAGACGTCGTTCATGCCGACGGGCAGGCGCCGGTCCTCCGGCCGGGTGATGTTGCCGCCGCGGGCATCCTCCAGGGCGCCGAAGTTGCGGCTGAACGCCATCTGCTGCTCGTCGGTGATCCTCTGGTCGCGGAACACGAGCACCGCGTAGCGATCCATACCCGCCTCGATGGCCGCCACCTCCTCGTGGGCCAGCGGTCGGGTGATGTCGAGTCCGGACACCTCGCCCACGAAGACGGGGTGGAGCTGGCGGATGGCAATGTTCATCGGCGCTAGCTTAGCGTACCCTCGGTCCACTGTTCCAGAGGGGGAGCCCCATGCGTCCATTCGAAGGCATCAAGATCCTCGATTGCACCCACGTGCTGGCCGGCCCGTTCGCAGCCTATCAGCTGGCTGTCCTCGGCGCCGACGTCATCAAGGTGGACGACCCCAACGAGCCCGACCAGAGCCGGGAGTCGGGGGCCGATCACGCGCTGAACCGGGCGATGATGGGCACGGGGTTCCTCACCCAGGGCTCGAACAAGCGGGCCATCGCGCTGAACCTCAAGACCGCGGGCGGGCGCGAGGCGCTCAAGCGCCTGGTCGCCCGGTGGGCCGATGTGCTGGTGGAGAACTACCGGCCCGGCGCCTTCACGGCCCTGGGGCTCGGCTACGAAGATCTCGCCCGGCTCAACCCCACGCTCGTGTACGCCTCCATGACCGCCTTCGGCCAGAAGGGGCCCCGGGCCACGCAAACGGCGTACGACCACGCCATTCAGGCAACCTCCGGCATCACGGCCTCCACGGGGACCGAGACCAGCGGCCCCATCAAGGCGGGCGCGCCGATGGTCGACTACGCGACGGGGACGATGGGGGCCTTCGCCATCTCGGCGGCGCTCTTCCAGCGCCTGCGCACGGGCCAGGGCCAGTACATCGACCTCGCCATGTTCGACGTGGCCATGATTCTGCAGGGCTCGCACATCACCGACTACCTGCACTCCGGCCATCACCCGCGGCGGGCGGGCAATGTCATGCGCTTCGCCTCCACGTCCGCCTTCCCGGCCAAGGAGGGCCTGATCCAGCTCGCGGCCAGCAACGCGCGCCAGCACCGCCGCTTCTACGAGGCGATCGGCGATCCCGAGGAGGCCAGGCGCGCGAGCCTGGCCGAGCGCCACGAGCGGCACGCCGAGAAGCTGACCGCCGTCGGCGAGAAGATGAAGGAGAAGACCGCCGACGAGTGGGAGACCTACTTGCAGTCCCGCCACGTTCCCGCCACCCGTGTGCGTGAGCTGCGCGAGGCCCTGGCCGATCCCCATCTGCAGAGCCGCCGGGTGCTGCACCGGCACGAGACGGTCCCCGGAGTCGACAAACCCCTCACCGTGCCCCTGGCCGCGTTCAGCTTCGCCCACGACGGGCCGTCGATCGAGCGCCCACCGGCGCGCGTGGGCGAGCATACCGACGAGGTGCTGATGGCCGTCGGCTACACCGGCGAGCAGATCGCGGCGCTGAGACGATCCGGCGCCGTCGCCTGACACCGGTCGGCGTATACTACCGCGCGGGGACAGAAGCGCCGGCCCCCGCCGGAGGCGCCAGGGTGCTCGACGTTCCGTTTCGCTCGGCCAGGCAGCTCGCCGCCGACATCAAAAAGCGGAAGATCGGCTGTCTGGAGCTGCTCGAGCTCTACCTGGCCCGGGTCGAGAAATACGACGGCGCGCTGAACGCCGTCGTCGTCCGCGATTTCGACCGCGCGCGCACGCGAGCCCGGGCGGCCGATCGCGCGCTGGCTCGCGGCATCTCGTGGGGACCGCTGCACGGCGTGCCCATGACGATCAAGGAATCCTACGACGTCAAGGGCCTGCCCACCACGTGGGGCGTGCCGGCCCTCAAGGACAACGTCGCGACCACGAACGCGCTCGTGGTGGATCGCCTGCTCGGGGCCGGGGCGGTGCTCTTCGGCAAGACGAACGTGCCGCTCTATCTCGCCGACTGGCAGAGCTTCAACGCCATCTACGGCACCACCAACAATCCCTGGGACGTCGCGCGGGCGCCCGGCGGATCCTCGGGCGGCGCGGCCGCGGCCCTGGCCGCCGGGCTCACCGGGCTGGAGGCCGGCAGTGACATCGGCTCGTCTATCCGGAATCCCGCGCACTTCTGCGGGGTCTACGGCCACAAGCCCACCTGGTCCATCGTGCCGCGAATGGGCCAGGCTCTGCCCTGGCAGAGGGCCCCGGTGGACATCGACGTCGTGGGACCGCTGGCCCGCAGCGCCGATGATCTGGCCCTGGCCCTGTCGGTCATGGCCGGGCCGGATTCCATCGAGGCCGCCGGCTGGCAGCTACGATTGCGTCCGCCACGGCCGAAGCGGCTGCGCGACTTCAAGATCGCGCTGATGCTCGAGGCCCCGGGCTTCCCCGTGGATCGGGACGTGCGGGACCGGCTGCAGGCCCTGTCCGACTTCCTGCGCCGGCAGCGGGTCAAGGTGGACGAGGGCGCCCGCCCGGCCATCGACATCGCCGAGGCCTTCCGCATCTACGTCCGGCTCCTGCGCGCGGCGACGTCGGACCGCCAGAGCGACGCCGACTTCGACAAGAACGTGACGATCGCCCGGGCGCTGGCGCCCGACGACGAGAGCTACTACGCGCGGGCCGTGCGGGCCTCCGTGCTGTCGCATCGCGACTGGCTGGCCGCCAATGAGACGCGCCACCGCATGCGGGAGGCCTGGGCCGCGTTCTTCACGACCTACGATCTGCTGCTCTGCCCGGTGGCGGGCGCCGCGGCCTTCCCGCACGACCACCACGGCGAGCGCCACGAGCGCACCCTGGTGGTCAACGGCCAGCGCGTGCCGGTGACCGACCACCTGTTCTGGGCCGGCTACATCGGCGCGTCCTATCTCCCCTCGACCGCCGCGCCCTGTGGGTTCACGCCGGGCGGCCTGCCCGTGGGCGTGCAGATCGCGGGTCCCCAGTACGGCGACCGGACCTGCCTGGCCTTCGCCCGGCTGCTGGAACGGGAATTCCAGGCCTTCGTGCCGCCGCCCGGGTACGCGTGACGGCTCGAAGAAGATCACCAATGGCCACCGAGACCGCACGGGCAGCGCCCGCCCCCCTCGAGGTTGCCCGCGCGCTCGCGCCGCGTATCCGCCAGCGCGCCGCCGAGATCGAAGCCGCGCGGCAGTTGCCCCACGATCTCGTCATGGAGATCGCCAACGCCCGACTGTTCAAGATGGCCCTGTCGGAGGCCGAGGGCGGTCTGGGCGCCGACATCCTGACCACCCTGCGCGTGATCGAGGAAGTGGCGCGGGCCGACGGCTCCACGGGATGGTGCCTGGCCATGGGGATCAACACCTTCCGCCAGAGCGCCCAGTTCGAGCCCGACGTACGCCGCAAGCTCTTCCACAGCGATCCGGTGGGCGTCTCGGCAGGCTCGGCCAACCCGCGCGGCCGGGCCGTCGCGGTGCCGGGCGGCTACCGGGTGACCGGGCACTGGCTCTTCGCCAGTGGCTGTATGCACTCGTCCCTGCTCCACGGCGCCTGCAAGGTCTTCGATGGTGACACGCCCCGGCTGCGGCCCAACGGCGACCAGGAAGTGCGTATCGCCTACTTCTCCCCCAAGTCGCTGGCTCGCATCGTCGACACCTGGAACGTCAGCGGCATGCGGGGCACGGGCAGCCACGACATCGTGGTCGACGACGCGTTCGTCCCCGAGGAGCACACCTTCTCGGCCCTGGACACGCGGGCCCGCGTCACCGGGCCCATGAACCGCATGCACGGCTTCGATCTGGCGGGTTGCGGCTTCTGCTGCGTGGGGCTCGGCGTGGCCCGCGCCGCCCTCGACGTCTTCGTCGAGCTCGCCCAGTCCAAGATCCCACGATCCGCGCCCGGGCTGCTGCGCGACCGGGTGATGGTGCAGGCCCAGGTGGGCGAGGCCGAAGCCCTGCTGCGCTCCGGGCGAGCCTTGCTGTTCGACGTCGTCGAGGAGATGTGGAACACCGTGCTGGCCCGCGACCTCGTCACCGAGAGCCAGCGCTCCGATCTCCGCATGGCCATGACCCACGCCGCCCAGAGCGCGGCCCGGGCTACCCACATGGTCTGCGTGGCCGCCGGCACCACCTCGATCTTCGAGAGCAGCCCCCTGGAGCGTTACGCGCGCGACGCCGAGGTCGTCACCCGCCACAATCAGCTGCAGTTCGTGAACTACGAGGCGGTGGGGCGCACGCTGCTCGGTCTGGAATCGAACAGCCCGCTCTTCTAGGCCCGTTGATCTTCACCCCCTTCCGGGTCCGCAGCTTCCGCTTCCAGTGGTCCGCCGACCTCCTCACCTCGTGGGCCTTCGAGATGGAGACGGTCGTGCTGGGCTGGTACGTGCTCGTCAATACCGGCTCGGTGCTGTGGCTCAC
Source organism: Candidatus Methylomirabilota bacterium (assembly GCA_035457825.1). Taxonomy (GTDB): domain Bacteria; phylum Methylomirabilota; class Methylomirabilia; order Rokubacteriales; family CSP1-6; genus 40CM-4-69-5. The sequence goes on along the minus strand of DATIAY010000099.1, from coordinate 13,157 downwards.
CGCCTTCGGCTCGGTGCAGTTCCTGGGCACGCTGGCCGCGCCGATGTACGGGGTGCTGGGCGACCGGCTCGGGGGGCGCGCCATGCTGTGCGTGATGCGCGCCATCTACGCCGGCCTGGCCGCGCTGCTCACGCTCCTGGCTCTGACGGAGTTGATGACGCCGGCGTGGGTGCTGACGGTGGCGACCCTGGCCGGCTGCGTGCGCCCCAACGACCTCGTCATGCGGAACACGCTCATCGGCGAGACGATCGCGCCGAGCCACTTGATGGGAGCCCTGGCCCTGTCCCGCGCCACCATGGACTCCGCCCGCGTGGCCGGCGCGCTGGCCGGGGCGTGGCTCTTCACTGTCCTCGGCGTCGGGCCGACCTACGTCTTCGTCACCAGCTTCTACGTGGCGAGCCTGGTTCTGACCTTCGGGGTGTCGCGACGGCCTCCCGTGCCCGACCCCGGTGCGGCGCCACGCGGGGCCCCACTGCCCGGCCCCTCACGCTGGCGCGATCTCAAGGACGGCCTGGTCCGCATCTGGATGACCCCGGAGCTGCTGGCCATGATGCTGCTGGCGTTCCTGGTCAACCTGACGGCCTACCCCGTGTCGGGGGGCCTGATGCCGTACGCCGCGCAGCGCGTCTACCAGGTCGACGCCACGGGCCTCGGGTGGCTCCTGGCCAGCTTCTCGTTCGGCGGCCTGCTGGCCTCGATCGCCACCGCCCTGATGGGAGGGCCACGGCGTCCGGAACGCTCCACGCTCGTCTGCACCGCCCTCTGGTACGCGCTGCTGCTCGCCTTCAGCCACATCCAGAGCATGGCCGCGGGCCTGCTCACCCTCCTGGCCGCCGGCTTTGTCCAGAACGTGGCCATGATCGCGATGACCGCCATCCTGCTCGCCGAGGCCGGCGACCGGTTCCGCGGGCGGGTCATGGGCGTGCGGATGCTCGCCGTCTACGGCCTGCCCCTGGGCCTCATGGCCTCCGGCGTCCTCATCGAGCAGATCGGCTTTCGCCTGACCATCGGGGCCTTGACCACGATCGGCCTGGCCTTCACCATCCTCATCGGCATCCGGTGGCGGGCCAGCCTGTGGCACCGGAGGCGATCGGCGAGCGGAGCCACATCCCTGCCCCAGCGCATCTGACGGCAGAGGGCGACCTCAGCCGGCCAGGGACTCGATCGCCCGCACCTCATCGGCGGAGAGCGCGAGGGCGCGGCTGGCCAGATCCTGCTGCATGTGCCGGGCGTCGGAGGTGCCGGTCAGGGGCAGCATCCCCACCGCCTGCGCGAAGCGGAACACGACCTGGGCCGGCGTCGCCTGCGCGCGCTTGGCGATGCCGGCCACCAGCGGATCATGCAGCACCTCGCGGTTGGCGGTGAGCAGGGAGAAGCCCTGGTAGACGATGCTGCGCTCCCGGCAGAACGCGCGAACGTGGCGGTCCCAGCCGAAGCGGGCGAAGCAGCGGTTCTGGACGAACTGAGGGCGCTCGGCGCCGGTGCGGGCCATCTGCTCGAGGTGCGACAGAGAGACGTTGCTCACACCGAGGAGCCGCGTGCGGCCGGCGTCGCGCTCCTTCACCATCGCCGCCCATACCGCGGCGTCGTCGTCGGTCCAGTCGGGATAGGAGGCGGGCCCGTGCAGCACGTAGCTGTCGATGTGATCGGTCCCGAGGTGCTCGAGCGAGCTGGCCATCGACTGGGCGACCTGGGTGGACAGGTCCGCCGTCGGATCGTAGGGCAATCGGTGGTCCTGCCCGTCCCGATAGGTGAACTTCGTCTGTAGGAACACATCCGCCCGCGTCACCACGCCCGCCCGGTAGGCGGCGGCCAGCCCCTGCCCCACGGCGGCCTCGACGTAGTGCCGCCGCTGGTTGGCGGTGTCGATCCCCCGGAAGCCCATGCGGAGCGCCAGCTCGGTGAGGGCCGCGGTCCGGTCCTCCTTCCAGGCGGTGCCGTAGAGGAAATCGGGAAGGGCTATGCCTTGATCCCCAGCAGCGTGGCCGCCGTGCCGCCTAGCATGGCCACCCGCTCGGCATCGCTCAAGCCCGGCGTGCCGAGGATGTGATCCACGGAGGTCTTCGTCCACGGGAAGGGATAGTCGGTGCCCATGACGATCTGGCCCGCCCCCGTCTCCGCCACCAGGTGCCGCAGCGCTTCCGGCGTGAAGACCAGCGAATCGAAGTAGAGCTGCCGCAGATACTCGGTGGGCTTCTTCTTCAGCGCCCTGGTGCAGCGCTCGGGAAAGGTCACGCAGCCGGCGTCGGAGCGGGCGGCATAGGAGGGCAGGTAGCCGCCGCCGTGCGCCGCGCAGATCTTCAGCCCGGGAAAGCGGTCGAGCGTGCCCTCGAAGATCAGGTGCGAGAGCGCGATCGTGGTCTCCAGCGGGTTGCCGATGACGTTGCCCAGCCCCCCGTTGCCCTTGAGCCGGCTGGCCAGCTCGGTGGGCGCCCCCGACTCCTGGGGATGGATGAAGACCAGCGCCCCGAGCTGCTCGGCCTTGGCCCAGAAGGGATGGAACTTCGGATCGGCCAGCTCGTCACCGTTCACGCTGCCGCCGACGGCCGCCCCGCGCAGTCCGTAGCGCCGGATGCCGGTCTCGAGCTGCTCGGCGGCGAGCTCCGGGTGCTGCAACGCCACCGAGGCGAAGGCCACGAAGCGCTCGGGGTTCGCCGCGCAGGCTTCGGCAAGCTTCTCGTTCTGGAGCCGGATGAGCTCGCGGGCGACGTCGCGGTCCGCCGTGTACCAGTAGGGGTTGATGCTGAGCGCCTCCACGTCGATCCCCTGCTCGTCCATCGCGCGGAGCCGATCGGCCGCCCGGGACATGAGCAGGGACTCCGGCTGGAGCTTCCGGGCCAGCAAAGCCATGGCCTCGGGCACCGCGCAGTGCGCGTGGACGTCGATCGTCTTCACTCGCCGGCCGTTCACCACCACTTCCCGGCGACGAACCCGCGTCTCCGTGTGGGCATCGCTACCCCCGCGGCAGGGGACGAAGGTGATGGATTCTCGACTCGTGGTCATCGGCTCCCTCCGGTGGGCGCAGGGTATCACACGCGCGCGACCGGGGGATACGCGGTGGCATCCGTCGGGCGGTTTGTGCTAACGTCCGGCGCCATGACCAACAACATCTCCGCCGCCGTGAGGTCGGAGCTGGCTCCCTCGGGCAAGCTCCGGGTCGGACTCAACCACGGAAACTTCCTGCTCGTCACACCCGGCTCGTCGGCTACCGAGCCCCGCGGCGTCGCCCCCGACCTGGCCCGGGAGCTCGGGCGTCGGCTGGGCGTCCCGGTGGAGTTCATCCGCTTCGACACCGCCGGCGGCCTGGCCGACGCGGCACGCACGGGCGGCTGGGATGTCGCGTTCCTGGGCGCCGAGCCGCAGCGCGCGAACGAGATCGCATTCACCGCGGCCTACCTCGAGATCCCGGCGACCTATCTCGTCCCCGCCGGCTCGCCGATCCGCTCGCTGGCCGAGGTGGATCGGGAGGGCGTCCGCATCGCCGTGTCGGAGAAGAGCGCCTACGAGCTGTTCCTGAGCCGCACTGTGAAGCACGCCAAGCTGTTGCGCACCAAGGGCATCGACGGCTCGTTCGACCTGTTCGTGGGCGAGAAGCTCGAGGCTCTGGCCGGGCTCAAGCCCCGGCTCCTGATGGACGTGCAAAAGCTTCCCGGGGCCCGGTTGCTGGAGGGGCAGTTCACGGCGGTCCAGCAGGCGATCGGCACGCCCAAGAGCCGCGCCGCCGCCGCGAAGTTCCTCCGCGAGTTCGTCGAGGAGGTGAAAGCCTCGGGTCTGGTGGCCGGGGCCATCTCGCGGAATGCCGTCCAGGGCGTCTCGGTCGCGCCGCCCGGGCCCGCGTCCTAGCCCCGTCCGGGGCGGTCTCATGATCGTCGATGTCCACGCCCACTATTTCCCCAAGGAGTACAACGACCTCCTTCTGAGTATCGGCGGCCGGAGCCTCCCCGAGGCGGCGCGGCCGATCACGGCCCGGCCGCTTCGCCACGACGACCCCGCGGGGCTCGCCACGCGCCTGCAGCAGATGGACGAGGCCGGGGTGCAGATGCAGGTGCTGTCGCCAGCGGCGAGCCCCCCGTATGCCGAGAAAGAGGCGGACGCCGTGGCGGCAGCCCGACTCATCAATGACAGCTATGCCGAGCTGGCCCAGAGATATCCGGGACGATTCACGGCCGTGGTGTCGCTACCCCTGCCCCACATCGACGCCGCGCTGCGCGAGATGGAGCGGGGGCTGGATGAGCTCGGCATGCTCGGCGTGTCGATGACCTGCTCGTGCTTCGACCGCTCCACCGCGGAAGCCGAGTTCGAGCCCCTCTACGCGGAGATGAATCGGCGCCGCACCGTGCTGAACTACCACCCGATCCAGAACGGTATCTGCTCGCCCATGATCAACGACTACCGCTTCACGGTCTCGGTGGGCGCCTCGCTGGAGGACAGCGCCATCGTCCTGCATCTGATCGCCCGGCGCGTGCCGGAACGTTACCCCGACATCAAGTACGTCGTGCCCCACCTGGGCGGCATCATCCCCATGCTGCTGCAGCGGCTCGACAATCAGGGGCCGCGTCAGCACCCCGATCTGCCCGAGCGCCCGAGCGTGACCGCGCGCCGCTTCTACTACGACACCGTCGGCCACGGCTCGCCGGCGGCCCTGCTCTGCGCCTGGAAGGCGTTCGGCGCCGATCATCTCGTGGCGGGGAGCGACTACCCGGTCCTGCTCGCGTTCGAGACCTACCGCCAGACGTTCCACTACATCCGGGAGTCGACCCTGCCCCCCGCGGACGTCGACAGGATCCTCAACCACAACGCTCAGATCCTGCTGGGGCTGGAGTGAAGATTCGAGGATCGTGGCCTCAGCCCGAGCCCGCGGCACGAACCCCCAGGACGTTGTGAGCAAACACCGGACGGTGGAAGCCCTTCAGGGATAGTTCCCCCACCGGCTCGGCCTCGATGTGCGCCTCGGTCTTCGAGAAGATGCGCGGCGAGACGAGGATCTGGCGATCGTTGGCCTCCCCACACAGCCGGGCGGTGAGATTGGTCACCGTGCCGATCGCGCCGTAATCGAGGAACAGGTGATTGCGCCCCTGCAGCGGGACGAACCGGGCCCCCGGATCCCGGCCGCCATGCGGCGGCCCGCCGCGAAGGGAACGCGGGCGTCGGCGCGGGCGTGCATCACCAGCGTGGGCACGCTCACCCGGGAGAGTACGGTCCGGTCCGACAGACCGTTGCCGCGGACGTCGTGCCGGATCAGGGTGTGGGCCTTGGCCAACTCGCGATAGAGATGTCGCCAGATCGGGATCTCGAGGGCGCATTCGGTGGCCCCGATCACGCTGGGGAATTCGGCTAGAATGCCGTCGAGCTGGCGCTTCATCGGTGGGTATTGTGGCATAGCGCACAAGGAGGCAGGCCATGGACCTGGGGCTTCAAGGCAAACGGGCCATCGTCACCGGCGGCAGCCTGGGCATCGGCAAGGCCATCGCCCGGCAGCTGGCCCGCGAAGGGGTGGACGTGGCGATCGTGGCACGCACGAAGGACCAGCTCGAAGCGACGGCGCGGGAGCTGGCGGCCGAGACCGGGCGGCGCATCATCCCCCTGGCGACCGACGTCACCAGCAAAGCGCAGGTGGATGGGATGGTGGCCCAGGCCGCGGCGCAGCTCGGTGGGCTGCACATTCTGGTCAATAGCGGCTCACCGCCCGGCGGCTCGCCCAACGCCGTCGGGCCCATCGAAACCGTGGTGGACGAGGATCTGCTGCACGACTTCAACGTGAAGTACATGGGAGCGCTGCGCTGCGCCCGCGCGGCCATCCCCTACCTCAAAGAGCAGGGGTGGGGTCGCATCATCAATATCAGCGGGACCAATGCTCGGAACGCCGGCAATCTCAGCGGCGGGGCGCGCAACACCTCGCTCGTCCACTTCACCAAGACCCTGGCCGTCCAGCTCGGCCGCTTCGGGATCACCGTCAACTGCATCCATCCGGGCCAGACCCGTACGGAACGTACCCCCCGCCAGCTGGCCGCCCGCGCCAAGGAGCTGGGCATCACTCCCGAGGAAGTCGAGAAGCGCGACTTCGCCCCCGATGGGCCGCGCGGCAACGCGATCGGCCGAATCGTGGACGCGGCGGAGATCGCTTACGTGGCGGCGTTTCTGGCCTCGGACCGGTCGTGGGCCATCAGCGGTGAGCTCGTCGTGGCCACGGGCGGCGCCGGCCGGTCCGTGTATTACTGAGATGGGGGCAGGATCGAGGGGCGCCTCGGCTTGGCCGGGGCGCCCCGAGCGTTGGGGGTATGGGCGCCATATCGGGGCCCCTATGTTCAGATGATCACCCGGTTTTCCACGCTCTACGTGGGCCACATCGAGCTGGAGCGCTGTGGCCTCTCGGGCACGCCGGCCGACGACCGGCGGTATCCCAACGAGCGGCTGGCCGAGGTATTCGACACCTCCGTCGCAATGGCCCGCGCGGCCGACCGGCTGGGCTACGAGACGCTGTGGCTGGCCGAGCACCACTTCCAGCACGAAGGCTACGAGTGCATCCCCAACATCCCGCTGCTGGCCGTCGACCTGGCTCACCGCACCGAGCGCGTCAAGATCGGCTGCGCCTTCAACATCATCCCCACCTGGCATCCCCTCCGGCTGGCCGAGGACTTCGCCGTGGCCGACGTCCTGACCCGGGGGCGGGTCGTCTTCGGGGTGGGCCGCGGGTACCACAGCCGTGAAGTCGAGAGCTTCGGCAATCCCATGCTGGACGCCGAGGCCAACCGCGAGCTCTTCGAGGAGCAGGTCGAGGTCATCGTGAAGGCCTTCCGCGAGGAGTCCTTCGCGCATCACGGCAAGCACTACACCATTCCCCCCGACGTTCCCTACCGCGGCTACCGATTGCGCGAGATCACGCTGGTGCCGCGTCCCCTGCACCAGCCGGTCGAGATCTGGCAGCCCATCGTGAGCGGCAGCGCGCGGAGCCTGGACTTCATGGCCCGGCACGGCATCAAGGGCGTCATCTCCGCCACCGCGGAGGCGGTCGTTCAGCGCTGGTTCGCCGAGTATCGGGAGGCGGCGCGCCGGCACGGCCGCGAGCTCGAGCTCGGCGAGGACCTGATCCTCGGCTTCCGGATGTCGATCGACGAGACCGTAGAGAAGGCCCTCCAGCGGGCCCGCCCGTACTTCGAGGAGCACGCCAAGTTCATGGGGCCCCTGGGCATGCTGCGCTACAGCGAAGAGCTCGTGAGCGCGGTGGCGGCCCGGCAGGCACAATCGCCGACGGCGGCCTCCCTGGAAAACGGGGTGCGCAACCGCACCTGGCTCTGCGGGCCCCCGGGCGACATCGTCGCTTACCTGAAGGAGGTCGAGCGGCGATACCCGGGACTCGAGCACGTCATGATCGGCTGGGCGCTGGGAACGCCGCGCGATCTCATGATCGAGCAGCTCACCCGCTTCGCCCGGGAGGTGATGCCGGCGTTCCGTCGATAGCCGCTAGAGCTTCGCGACCCCGGCGCGGGCGCAATCCTCGTCCTGCTGCGAGGTCCCTCCCCCGACGCCACAGGCGCCTTCCAACACGCCGTTGCGGATGATGGGCACCGCGCCCTGGCTGGGAATCATATGCCCGCCCTCGGCCGCCGCGATGCCCTGGATGATCGGGCTCCCGGCCCGCTCGGCCAGCTCGCCGCTGGGCCGCGCAAAGGCCGCCGAGGCGATGGCTTTGCCCTGGGAGCCGTACACGCTGCCCCAGATCGCGCCGTCCATACGATTGAAGGCCATCAACCGCCCGCCGGCGTCGCATACCGCCACGCTGATCCGGATGTTCATCTCCCGAGCCTTGTTCACCGTTGCCTGGACGACCTGATTGGCTTCCGCGAGGGTCAGCGCCATGGTATCTATGCTCCTCCTGTATCGATGTGGGACGGCAGACGCTCATCCTAGCAGAGGAGGACCGTATGGCTCAGGCGGCAGTGCCGGCGTGGATCCAGACGCTGCAGCAGCGTGATCCGGAGTTCGCCAAGTCCTACCTGGCCCAGCGCGAGCGCATCCTGCGCGACGGCGCCATTCCCGCCAAGTACAAGCACCTGATGACCATGCTGGTGGACGCGCTCCAGGCGCACCCGGACGGCGTGGCCAACATCGCCAATCGCGCCCGCGCCGCCGGCGCCTCCGAAGCCGAGATCCAGGAGACTGTCGAGGTGACCTATCTCTTCGGGGGGACCCCGGCGCTGGTCACCGCGATGAACGCGTTCCGGGCGCCCTGAGCGCTGGCCCGCTGAGCGCTAGCGTTTCGGCGTCGGCACGGGGATGCCGGGAATCTTCACGGGGACGGAGCCCAGGTGGTTCCGGCTGGTGAAGTAGAGCGTCTTCCAGTCGTCGCCGCCGAAGGCCACGTTGGTGGTGGCGGGCGCCCCGTGGACGATGCGGCCCAGCTTCTTGCCCCGCGGATCCATGATCCAGATGCCCCCGGCCCCGCCGCAGTAGACGTTGCCTTCCACGTCCACCTTCATGCCGTCGGGCACGCCGGGCTCGTCGCCCCCGAGGTCGGCGAAGACGCGGTCGGTCTGCCTGGCCAGGGTGCCGTTGGGCAACAGGTCGAAGGCCCGGATGTGCCGGCGCCGGGTATCGTTGATGTAGAGCACGGTCTCGTCCGGGGAGAAGGCCAGGCCGTTGGGCAACACGAAGTCGGCGACGAGCAGGCTCAGGGTGCCCAGATCCGGCGTGAGCCGGTACACCCCGGCGAAGGTCAGGTCCCACTCCTCGGGAGGCAAGGGATTGGTCCAGGGATCGGTGAAGTAAATACAGCCGTCGGACTTGACCACCACGTCGTTGGGACGATTGAAGCGCCGCCCCTGGAAGCCGTTGGCGATCACGGTAAGGCTGCCGTCGAGCTCCTGGCGGGTGACCCGCCGGCTGTCGTGCTCACACGCCAGCAGCCGGCCCTGGAGGTCGCGGGTCAGCCCGTTGGCCCGGTTCGTGGGCTCCTGGAACACCGACACGCCCTGGCCGGGGACGTACTTCATGCGCTTGTTGTTGTGGATGTCGCTGAACAACAGATACCGCCCTTCCCTCCACCACAGCGGTCCTTCGGCCGGCCCCTGGGGGCCGCCGAAGCCGTCGGCCAGGTCCTGGATGGACGCTGACGTGTCGATGATCTTCTCCAGCTCGGGGGCGAATTGCTCGATGCGTTTCATGTCGTCTCCTCCCTGTGGACCTTCAGCCCGTCACGGATGGCCCGCCAGACGCGCTCCGGCGTCGCCGGCATCTCGATGTGCTCCACGCCGAGCTCGGCGAGGGCATCCACGATGGCGTTGACGACGGCCCCCAGCGCCGGGGTGGTCCCGCCTTCGCCGCCGCCCCGCATGCCGAGCGGGTGGGACGTCGAGGGCATCTCGCTGATTTCCGTAGTGAACGCTGGCAGCATGTCCGCCCGCGGTAGGGCGTAGTCCATCAGCGTCGCCGAGAGAAGCTGGCCGGTTGCCGCCTCGTACGCGCAGGATTCCCACAGCGCCTGTCCTACGCCCTGCGCGATGCCGCCGTGCGTCTGGCCGTGCAGGATCATCGGATTGACGGCCCGACCGCAGTCATCCACGCTGGTGTAGCGGACCAGCTCGACCACGCCCGTCTCCGGATCGACCTCAACCTCGCAGACCGCGGAGCCGTAGGGAAAGGACGGCACCAGCATCTCTTCATCGCTCAACCCGTCGAGCGGCCCTCGACAGTCCGCGGGCGCGTCTGCCCGCCGGGCGGCTGCCGCCACCTCGTAGAGGTGGACGGCGCGGTCGGTGCCCTTCACGCGGAACTGCGGCGCGGCAAATTCGAGGTCGGCCTCGGCCGCCTCCAGCATCCTCGCGGCGAGCCGCCTGCCCTTCTCCACGATCTGATCCGCCGCCTTGGCCATCACCACCGCGGCGAGCCGCAAGGCTCGGGCCGAGTGCGCGCCGCCGCCGACCACCGTGACGTCCGTATCACCGGTGACCAGACGCACCTCGCTCAGCTCCACTCCGAGCCACTCCACCAGGAGCTGGGCAAAGCTCGTGGCGTGGCCCTGACCGGACGAGAGCGTGCCCAGGACCAGCTCGACGCACCGATCCGGATGCACCGTGACGTGGGCCCGTTCCCGCGGGAAGCCGGTGTTGAGCTCCAGGTAGTTGGCCACCCCGATCCCGCGATAACGGCCCCGCCGCCGGGCCTCGGCCCGGCGCGCCTCGAAGCCCTTCCAGTCGGCGAGGGCCACGGCCCGGTCCAGCGCGGCCAGATAGTCGCCGCTGTCGTAGACCACGCCGCAGCCATTCCGGTATGGCATCGCGCTCGACGGCACCAGGTTGCGCCGCCGCAGCTCGAGGCGATCGAAGCCGTGACGGCGGGCGGCGAGGTCGATCAGCCGCTCCATGACGAACATCACCTCGGGGCGTCCCGCACTCCGGTACGGCGTGGTCGGCGACGTGTTCGTGATGACGGCGCGCCCGCGCACCGTCACGGCGGGGATGTGGTACACCGTGGTGGCGATCGCCATCCCTTTGTTGAGTGGGTGGAACGAGACGACATGGGCGCCGACGTTGCTGGTGTTGACGGTCCGAAAGGCCAGGAAGGTGCCGTCGCAGTCGAGGGCCAGCTCGGCGTGGGACACGAGATCGCGGCCGTGATAGTCGGCGAGGAACGCCTCGCGCCGCTGGGCCGTCCACTTCACGGGTCGGCCGACCCGCCGCGCCGCCCAGGCCACCAGCGCGAATTCCGGGTAGCAGCTGTTGCGCGTCCCGAAGTTGCCGCCGACCTCGCGGGCCATCACCCGCACCGCGCTCTCGGGAACGCCGAGGGCTCCGGCCACGCCCGTTCGCGTCCGCCCCAGGCCGCCCGCGCCCGCATGGACGGTGTAGCGGCCGGAGGCCGGGTCCCAGACGCCGACTGCCGCGCGCGGCTCCATCGGCACCCCGGTGATCCGGTGCACCCACGTCTCCAGCCGGACGGCGTGGGCGGCCTGCCCGAACCCGAGCTCGGCCGCCGCACCGTCGCCGACGTCCGCATCGACGCAGACGTTGGACGCGGTGCCGGCATAGAGGATCGGAGCGTCGCTGGCAGCCGCGGCGGTGCTGGCCGTCACCGCGGGCAGCGGCGTCCATTTCACGACAACACGCTCGGCGCCGTCCTGCGCGGCCGCCGGCGTCTCGGCAAGGACCACGGCGGCCACCTCGCCGACGAAGCGCACGCAATCGGCAGGCATCGGCGGATGCGGCGCGACGAACGACACGTCGCGACTCCGGATCATGTCCTCGTGAGGGTTCCCCGGCATCGGGCTGTGCGTGATGGGCTTCATGCCATCGGCGGCCGCGTCGGCGCCGATGAGCACCGCGATCACGCCCGGCGTGGCGAGCGCCGCCGAGGTGTCGATGGCCCGAATGCGCGCGTGGGCATGGGGCGAGCGCACGAAGCAGGCGTAGGCCTGGCCGGGCAGGTTGACGTCGTCGCTGTAGCACCCGGCGCCGACGAGGAGGCGCGCGTCTTCCTGGCGCAAGACCGGCTTGCCGATGCCGTCGCGTGCCGAGTGTGTTGGCGACTCGAGGAAGGAGATGGGCGTCGGTGTCACACGGTCGTCGGTTGGAACTCCAGGGTGTTGCCATCAGGGTCGTTGCACAGCATCTGGATGCGCCCGCCCGGCTGGGTGTTCTCGACGTATTTGATCCCCTCGCGCTCCAGGGTTGTCTTCATGGCGCCATAGTCGGCGACCTCGAAGCAGGTGTGGCGGCCGCGCGGACTGATGGGCGCGCCCGGCCCCGGCGGCACCAGCTCCGACTGGATGATGTGGATCTGGGGGAAGATCCCGGGCGTGCCGATCCAGTAGCCGTGAGAGCCCAGCGGCGGGCGCGGCAGCACCTGAAGGCCGAAGATGCGACAGTAGAAGTCTTTCGACCGCTCGGCGTCGGCGGTCACGATGCCCTCGTGCTGTACGCGCACCACGTGGGTGCCCGTCACCGGTCGAATGCGCTCCTGCGACGTGTCCAGCGCCATCGAATTCCCTCCTGCGCGGCAACCCGCGCGCCTCAGCGACAGTGCGGCAGCACCTCTTGGGCAAACCGCGTCATGGATTGTCGGACCATAGCGTGATCCATGAGACCACCCTGGTTGAAATAGCAGATGAACTCGTCCATGTCGTACTCGCGTCGCAGCTCCTGCACGCGCCGCACGCAGTAGGCGGGATCGCCGAAGACGGCCATCTCGCGGTCCACGTCCTCGTAGGTCACCCGCTCGATCCGGGCCAGGACCTGGCGAAACGCCTCGAAGCTCTTGATGCCGGCGCCGCCCAGCGGGCGCAGCCGCTCGCCGGCCTGCCGCAAGAAGTGCAGGAGGCTCGCCTCGCACTCCTGGCGGGCCTGGACCCGGCTCGACGTGACGTGCACCGGAAACGCCATAGCGGTGTCGCCGTGGATATCGGCCGGAAGCGTCGCGCGGTACACCGCCAACCCCTCTTTGAGCTTGTCGGGGGGATTGACGAGCGGCGTGGCGAAGATGGGTAGTCGACGGTTGGCCGCGAGGGGGAAGGAGTCGGGGCTGTTGGCGGCGATCCGCACCGGCGGATGGGGCGTCTGCACAGGCCTCGGCACCACCGTCAGGTCGGGCACGCGATAAAACTTCCCCTGAAACGAGAAGGGCTGCTGCGTCCACGCCTGGAGGATGAAGTCGAGGGCCTCCTCGAAGCGCTCCCGGCTCTCGTCCTGGGGGATGTCGTATCCCGCGTAGTGGATGGGCGCCGTCCCCCGGCCCACCCCGAACTCCAGTCGGCCGTTGCTGAGAATATCGGCGACGGCGGCTTCCTCCAGAATCTTGACCGGGTTGTGCAGCGGCAGCAGCGTCACCGCCGTCCCCAGGCGAATCCGCGTGGTCCGCTGGGCCGCAGCGGCCAGAACCATGAGCGGATCGGCCAGGATCGAGAAGGCCCGGCTGAAGTGCAGCTCGCCGAGCCACACGGTGTCGAACCCCAGCGTCTCGCCGAGCTCGATCTGGGCGAGGAGATCCTGGTAGCGCTGGCGCTCGGAATGGCCGTCAGCACACGGTAACTGGTCGAAGAAGCCGAAGCGCATCGATCTCCCTCCGCGCCCACTCCCGGGCCCCGGTACTATACGCCAGACGGGCCCTACGGCGTCTTCAGCGTCAACCGCACGAGCGCGTCGGCCCGGGCCTGGCGGTCGAGATCG
>DATIAY010000098.1:0-62599 GCA_035457825.1 Candidatus Methylomirabilota bacterium | reverse complement strand
GGGGAGGTTTGGAGGGGGCAGTCTCTGCCCCCTCCAACTTCATCGTCGGCTCTGGTCGGTGGCCAGGGTCACGAGGTGGTCGACGTAGCGCAAGTCGAAGGGCTTGGGGAGATACGCGAACGCGTTTTTGAGGGCCCGGCTGCTCTCCTGGTGATTGGCGCCGGTGACCATGATGACCGGGATGCTGGGGTCAATACCCCGGATGCGGGCGAGCACCTCCAACCCGCTCATCCCCGGCATGCTGATGTCGAGCAGGACGACGTCGGGGCGCCGGGCCTGCAGCTTGGCGAGCCCCTTCTCACCGCTCAGCGCGGCCTCTACCGCGTACCGCTGCTTGCCGCCCTGGAAATGGCTGCTGAGCATCTGGATGATCGCCGCATCGTCGTCGATGAGCAGCACGCGGGATGGAACGGGTCCGGCGGCGTGAGCCCGTCGCCCCGACGCGCTCTCGGGAGCTGACCCCAGGCGAACCAGGGCCGCACCGATCCGGCGCAGGTCCTCGTCGACCTGCTGCTGCTGCCACAGATCCTGCTGCCCCACTGGCTGCCCGGCACGCTGGTCGTCGCTGGGGCGACGGTCGATGATCACCTCGATTTCAGCGCCGCTGCCGAACGCCTGCTTGAGTCGCTCCGCCTGGTGGGCGTGCTCACGGGCCAGGACCAGGAGGAGGGGGCCCGGGAACAGATCACGAAGGAGCCGCGCCTGGCGTTCTGCCGCAGTGGCGAACTCGGCGCGCTGCGCGCCCGTCAGGTTGGGCGCCTCGGCCAAGGACAGGAGCCCGATCAGCGCCATCACCATCTCGCGGGCCTGTGGCTGCTCGGCGCCGCCGTGTGGAGTCGACCCCTCACCCATCGCGGTTCCCTTTCCCTTCGGTTAGCCCGAACGGTCGACGCGGGGCAATGAGGCGTTCGCACTACGGCCAAAAGCTCGCGGGGCTTGTGCGGGCAGGGGCCTTGGATTAGGCTGGGGCCGGCGCGATGAGACGACCGCCTCACTCGGAGCGATTGGAGGAGGAGATGACGCCTCGCATGCCGGCGCCCGCGTGGCGCCGCGGTCGCCAGTGAGTCCCCGCGGCCGCCAGTACGGTTTCGATCGTCGCCGCCGGGACACGGCCCGTCGCCAGAAGCAGCAGGCCAAGCGAGAAAGGAAGCTGACCCGCACCGCCGAGGGAGTGACGGGCCCGGACATCGACGTACCTCAGGAGACGGGCGCTCCCACCGGGCTCTGGGAATGGTTCTCGCCGAGCCGCGGCCGGGTCGTATCCTCCAACGTCGGTGTACGCCCGCAGAGTGATCCTCCGGACGATTGGGTCCTTATCACCGACAAGCCGTCGGACGAGGCGCCAAGCCCACCCTGACGTACGACCCCCCAGACGCCCGGGTTCCCGGCCGGCGATGGTAGGGTAGTGGCTGGTGAATCCTCCCGAGATCCTGCAGGAGTACTGGCGCCACACGCCGACCGGACGACTGTGGGCGGTGGAGCTGTACGCCGGGAACATCATCCGCGCCATCGGTCCGCTGGGAAAAGAACAGGTCGACCACCGCGTGCTGCCCTATCTGCCCTACACTCGCCGAGACATCCGATGGCTCAAGGAGCACCGTAGCGAGTTCGAGCCACACCCCGCCTGAGTGGGGAGGTTGCAGGGGGCGGCGGCTGCCCCCTCCAGCGGGCTATAGTAAGGGCCGGCCGCGCCGTACCCGCGAAGGTGCGGGAGCCACGCTGGCCGCCCGCTGGCTCGACCCCGCCGTGAACCGGGAGGCGTGACATGCAGTACACGAGGATCTCCGCTGACTGCCACATCGATCTCTGCTGGCTGCCGCCCGACCTGTTCACGGCCAACGCCACCGCGGCGCTAAAGGACCGCATGCCCTACGTCACCGACGGCCCCAAGGGACCCGTCTGGGTGACCCGGCGGGGGGCCAACCTCGGCCTCAGGAACGGCATGGGCTCGGCCGGACGTGAGTACGTGCCGGGCCAGATCCATCGCTCCGATCGGATGGCTTCCACCGGCCTCTACGAGGACGGCAAGCGTGGCATCCGCCGAATCACCGACCCCGAGCTGCGCCTGAAGGATCAGGAGCGCGACGGCGTGCAGGCCGAGGTGTTGTACGGCATCCTCGGTACCACGCGGCGCCTGAACGACGCCGAGGCCGCCGTGGAGCTGATGCGGATCTACAACGAATGGCTCGCCGACTTCTGCGACGCCCACCCCGACCGCTACGCAGGGCTGGCCTGTATCCCCAACCACCCGGTGGAGGCGGCGGTGGAGGAAATCAGGAGGGTGATGAAGCGGGGCGGCGTCCGGGGGCTGGAGATCGCCAACCAGTACGACATCGTCCCGCTCTGGGATCCCCAGTGGGCACCCGTCTGGGTGGTCGTCAACGAGGCCCGCCTGCCCCTGCACTTCCACACCGTGGGCGGCCAGCGGGTGGAGTTCGACAAGCTGCCTGGGTTGCTTTCGAAGGTTGCCCGCGCCGTGCACCTGACCGCGTTCCAGATGCACATGGCCTCGGTCCTGAGCTCGGTGATCTTCGGCGGGGTGCTCGAGCGCTATCCCGACATGAAGGTCGTCATCGGGGAGAGCGGCATCGGCTGGATCCCCTACGTGCTGGACCGCATGGATGCGGAGTGGGAGGACCAGTTCAAGGAGCTCTCCCTCACCATGCCGCCCAGCGAGTACTGGCGCCGCCAGTGCCGGGCCACCTACCAGACCGACCGCATCGGCATCAAGCTCGTCGACGATCTGGGCCACGACACGATCATGTGGGGCTCGGACTTCCCCCACCCGGACGGTGTGTGGCCCGATTCCTCCGAGTACATCCAGCGCGAGCTGGGCCACTTGCCTGCCGCGGTGCGCCAGAAGATCGTGTGCGAGAATGCGGGTAAGCTATACGGGTTCATCCACTGACCGTCAGGAGGGTGTCATGCCGAAGATCAAGCACATCGCCATCTCGACCCAGGACGTCGATGCCACCGCCCGGTTCTACATCGAGGTGTTCGGGCTGAAGGAGATCGCCAAGGTCGACAGCCCGGGAGCCACCGGCTATTACCTGAGCGATGGCGACATCAACCTGGCCATCCTCAACTTCAAGAACGATGCAGTGGCCGGGGCCGAGCGCGGCAAGGGTTTCTCCGGGTATCACCATATCGGCTTTCAGGTGGACAGCCTGGAGGCGATCGAGGAAAAGCTGGCCACGGCCGGCTCCCGGCGTCGCGACGACGTCAATGAAGCACTGGGCGTCGGCCACGGCCGTCGCTACGGTGGCAACGTCGAGGTGAAGTACAGCGGCCCTGACGGGGTCATGGTGGACGTGTCGGAGACGGGTTGGGTCGGAACCCCCACCTTCAGCCCCAAAGTCCAGCACTGAGCCACCGGCCAGCACTGAGCCAGCGGCCATGAAGAAGCCCGTGCGCTTCTAGCGAGGGCGTCGGGCTGATCGGGGACGTCTACGAGGGGCCCGGCGGCCAGCGCTCGCCGAGCCAGCCCGGCAGCGGCTCGCCCGCGCGAGTGACGGCGAGCTCGGAGTTCTGATCGCCCCGGCCGTTGGGAAACCGCTGCAGCGCGCCCGGAATCTCGTAGTAGATTTCCAGGCGGTTGCCATCAGGGTCCTGAAAGTAGATGCTGCGCTGGTTGACGTGATCCATCGCCCGCTCGATCGCCACGCCGTGCTCCTGCAGCGCGCGGTAGGCGTCGACGAGGGCCTCATAACTCGCCACCTGGAAGGCAATGTGGGCCACCCCGATGGGCCGGCTCGGCCCCCGGCCGACCGCCGGGTTGTCGTGCTGGGCCATGTCCATGGTGTGGAAGTCCTCCCCCAGGGTCATGAAGAGGTCACCGTGGTTGGGATCCTGCTCGGCTACACGAAACCCCAGGACATCGCGGTAGAAGGCTTTGGATCGCTCGAGGTCCGCCACCCGGAGCTGCACGTGACCGATCTTCTTGAGCCGGATCGTGGTGCCCATCCCATTCCTCCCGCGGCTAACACTACCCCAACCCCGCCCCGAACCCAAGGCCGCCCCGCCTGTGCTAGCATCCCGTCGGTTCCGAAGACATGGCCGGGAGGCCAATGATGGGAACGTTCCGACTCTACACGGGCGCTGACCGCCAATCTCACATCGAGCCGATCGACCTGGCGCGAACGCCGGAATGGACGAAGGGGCTGGCGGCGACGCAGATCTCCTTCCGCACCTGGCCGGTCGGTCAGTTCCTCGACTGGCATCCGGCGCCCCGGCGCCAGTTCGTCATCATCCTCGCGGGCCAGCTCGAGATCGGCCTGGGCGATGGCGGCAAGCAGACCTTCGGGCCCGGCGATGCGCGCCTGGTCGAGGACACGACGGGCAAGGGGCATACCACCCGCGTGCTCGGCAACCAGCCCTGCGTGACGGCCACCGTGCCGCTGGCCCAGCCATGACCAAGATCCTGTTCGCTCCCCGACAGCCCGATGTGATTCTCGACATCGCGCGGTCGCTCACCCCGGCCGGCTTCGAGCTGGTGGTGGTCGACCCCGGCACGCCCGAGTTCTACCAGGCCGCGGCGGACGCCGAGTACTACATGGGCCTGGCCCGCTCGATCGGCAACGAGTTCTTCCGCGCCGCGCCCAAGCTCCGGCTGGTCCAGCTTCTCAGCGCCGGATACGACCGGGTCGACGTGGAGGCCGCGCGCAAGGCTGGCGTGCCGGTGGCCAACAACGGCGGCGCCAACGCCATCGCCGTGTCCGAGCACGCCATCATGCTCATGCTGGCGGTGCTCAAGCGGCTCGTGCGCTTCCACAACGACGTCGTGGCCGGCAAGTGGCGCGTGGGGGACCACGCCGAGTCGCGGGTCTTCGAGCTGCCCGGCAAAGTGCTGGGGATCGTGGGCCTGGGCAATATCGGCAAGAAGGTGGCTCGGCGGGCCGCCGCCTTCGACATGACCATCCAGTACTACGACATCGCCCGGCTCACCGAGGACCAGGAGGACGCCCTGGGGGTCCGCTTCGTCCTCTTCGCCGAGCTGCTCCGGACCTCCGACGTGGTCACCCTGCACGTGCCGCTGGACGAGACGACCCGGAACATGATGTCCGCGCCCCAGTTCGCCCTGATGAAGCGCAGCGCCATTCTGATCAACACCTGCCGGGGAGGCGTCGTCGACGAGGCGGCTCTCCACCGGGCGCTGACCAGCGGGCCGATCGCCGGGGCCGGGCTCGACGTGCTGGTCGAAGAGCCGCCCCAGGCGAATCACCCGCTGTTCAGCCTGCCCAGCGTCACCTTGACGCCGCACTCGGCGGGACCGACGTGGGAAAACTGGACGGCGCGCTTCCGCAACGGCTTTGACAACATCCAGCGCGTGGCCGGGGGCGGGCGGCCGCGCTGGGTGATCCCCGAACTGGCGTGACGCCACGGGAGAGCAGGCCATGACCGAGCGGGCCCTGAGCGGGATGCGGATCCTCGACCTCACCCAGTTCGAGGCCGGCACGACGTGCACGCAGTTTCTGGGCTGGCTGGGGGCCGATGTCATCAAGATCGAGCCGCCGGGCGGCGAACAGTCGCGGCGCAACCGGCCCGAGGTCCCCGGCCTGGACGCCATGTTCTTCCTGGTCTTCAACGCCAACAAGCGCAGCGTGACCCTGGACCTGAAGCATCCCGAAGGACGGGCGCTCTTTCTGCGCATGGTCGAGCGCGCCGACGTCGTAGTGGAGAACTTCGCGCCCGGGCTCATGGAGCGCCTGGGCCTCGACTACCCCGCGCTGCGCGCCGCCAATCCCGGGATCATCTTCGCCCGCATCAAGGGCTTCGGCCTCTCGGGCCCGTATCACGAGTACAAGAGCTTCGACATGATCGCCCAGGCCACGGGCGGGGTGATGAGCGTGACCGGGTTCGTCGACCGGGAGCCGGTGCGGTGCGGGGCGGCCATCGGCGACACTGGCACGGGGGTCCACACCGCCGGCGCCATCATGGCCGCCTACATCCAGCGGCTGCGCACGGGAGAGGGCCAGCTCGTCGAGGTCTCGATGCAGGAAGTGGTGGCCAATTTCCTCCGCGGGCGCTTCGTCGACCACTACCGCGACGGCAAGGCCGCCGAGCGCCGGGGCAACGCCCTCGTCGGCGGCGTCCCCGGCGGCGCCTATCCCTGTGCCCCGGGCGGGCTGAACGACTACGTCTACATCTACGTGCAACCGATCAACCCCGAGATGTGGCGCCAGTTCGCCGCCGCCATCGGGCGCGAGGACCTCCTGACCGACCCGCGCTGCGCGGACGCCAAGGCGCGCTGGCAACACCGCGACGAGCTGCACGCGATCACCCGGGCGTGGACGTCCGCGCGGACGAAACACGAGGTCATGGCCGTGCTGGGCAAGGCCGGCGTGCCCTGCGGGGCCGTGCTGGACACCGCCGAGGTGCTGGACGACCCGCACCTGAACGCGCGCGGCCAGATCACCACTATCGATCATCCGACCCGCGGGCGCCTGCGCCTGCCCGGCTGTCCCGTACGCCTCTCCGCGTCGGCGGCGGTGACGACGCCGCCCCCCTTGACCGGCCAGCACACCGCCGACGTGCTCGCCGAGGTGCTGGGCCTTTCCCGGGACGACGTGACCGCGCTCCAGCAGCGCGGCGTGCTCGGCTGACGCGCCATGCCCTCGCCTCTGACCCCGCAGACGCACGACCGGATCGCCGCACACCTCTGCGGGCAGCCGGTGGAGCTGAACACCGGGCGCGCGCGGGTCGTCCTGGACACGACCCCCGAGATGGCGGCGGACGCGCGCGGCCTCGTGCACGGCGGATTCACCTTCGGCCTGGCCGATTACGCGGCCATGCTGGCCGTCAACGAGCCCACCGTGGTGCTGGCCAGCGCCGAGACGAAGTTCCTCGGCCCCGTGGTGACGGGCGACCGGCTGGAGGCGGAGGCCCAGGTGGAGCGGAGCGACGGCCGGAAGCGCTGGGTGACCGTGGTCGTGCGGCGCGCGGGCACGCCGGTGATGGAAGGGCAATTCCTCGCCGTAATACCCACCCGCCATATCCTCGATGCCAGGATGGAGAGCTCGCGATGAACGTCGGCATTTCCGTGCCGCTGCCCGCCTATCTCGTCGACGTCGGGTTCATCGCGCGGAAAGCCGAGGAGCTCGGCTTCGAGTCGTTCTGGTGCGCCGAGCATCCCTTCGTCCCCGTACACACGACGAGCCGTTTCCCGGGCTCGCCGGACGGCATCATCCCCGAGAGCTATTCGCACTTCATCGATCCGTTCGTCGCCCTCGGGCGCGCCTCCGGCGTCACCAGGCGCATGAAGCTGGGGACGGGCATCGTCCTGGTTCCCGAGCGCCACCCGCTCCTGCTGGCCAAGGAGGTTTCCACCCTCGACCTCTTCAGCGGCGGGCGGTTCCTCTTCGGGGTCGGGGCGGGTTGGCTGCGGGAAGAAACCCAGATCATGGGCGGGGACTTCGACCACCGCTGGACCCAGGTGCGCGAGTCGGTCCTGGCCATGAAGGAGCTGTGGAGCAAGCCGGAGGCCGAGTTCCACGGCCGCTACTACGACTTTCCCCCGGTGAAGTCGTTTCCCAAGCCGGCCCAGAAGCCGCACCCGCCGGTGATCCTCGGCGGATTGGCCCCCAACGTCCTGCAGCGGATCGTGGCCTGGGGCGATGGCTGGTTGCCCAACCGCATCACCCCGGAGAATCTGCGTCAGAGTCGGGCCAGCCTCGATCGACTGGCCAAGGATGCCGGCCGCGATCCTTCGGCCATCACCATCTCGGTCTATGGCCAACCCGCCGACCGGGACCTGATCAAGCGCTTCCACGACGCCGGCGCCGACCGGGTCATCGTCCGCCCGCCCGCGGTGGGAACGGAAACCGAGATGGCGGCGCAACTCACCCGTATTGCCGAGGCCGTGCTGCGGTAGCCGAACGCCCGTCCCACCCGCGCCGAAGGAGCCGTCATGAACGAGTTCAAGAGCGAAGTGCGCGACGGGATGCGTATCGACTGGGACGTGCCCGTCCCCCTGGACGACCGGGTCGTCCTGCGCGCCGACGTCTACCGGCCGATGCGCGACGGCAAGTACCCCGTGATCCTGTCCTACGGGCCTTATGGCAAGTGGCTGCACTTCGAGGATCTCTACACCGATCAGTGGCGGCGCATGATCGCCGAGCATCCCGACGTGGCGGCCGGCTCCACCAACAAATACCAGAACTGGGAGGTGGTCGACCCCGAGAAGTGGGTCCCCGACGGCTACGCCTGCGTCCGCGTGGACTCGCGGGGGGCCGGGCGCTCCCCCGGGTACCTGGACATCTGGTCGGCCCGCGAGGCCAAAGACCTCCATGACTGCATCGAGTGGGCGGCCCGCCAGCCCTGGTCCACCGGCAAGGTCGGCCTCAACGGCATCTCCTACTACGCCATGAACCAGTGGCAGGTGGCCGCGCTGCAGCCGCCGCATCTGGCCGCTATCTGCATCTGGGAGGGCGCGGCCGACTACTACCGTGATCTCTCCCACCACGGCGGCATCCTGTGCACCTTCGGGCGGGCCTGGTTTCCCTCCCAGGTCATCCGCGTTCAGCACGGTAAGGGAACGCGGGGATTCCGCTCGCGGATGAACGGCGACTGGGTCGCGGGGCCGCCCACGCTCAGCGAGGAGGAGCTGGGCGCGAATCGCAGTGATTTCTACGAGGACTGTCGCAAGAACCCGCTGGCCAGCAACGAGTACTGGCGCTCTCGCATGCCCGACTGGTCGAAGGTCAAGGTGCCGCTGTTCTCGGCGGCGAACTGGGGCGGCCAGGGCCTCCACCCCCGCGGCAACTTCGAGGGATACGTGCGCTCGGCCTCCAAGCAGAAGTGGCTGGAGGTCCACGGTATCGAGCACTGGACGCACTTCTACACCGACTACGGGGTGGAGCTGCAAAAGAAGTTCTTCGGCCATTTCCTCAAGGGTGAGGACACCGGATGGAAGAAACAGCCCCGCGTCCTCCTCCAGGTCCGCCATCCCGGCGAGACGTTCGTCGAGCGGCCGGAGGACGAGTGGCCGCTACCCCGCACCCGCTGGACCAGGCTCTACCTGAACCCGAGCGAGCAGAGCCTGGGCCGCAGCCCGGTCGCCAGGAACGGCCGGGTGAGCTACAGCGGGCTCGGCGACGGCGCCACCTTCCTGACCCCCCCGCTCCCGAAGGAGACCGAGATCACCGGCCCCCTGGCGGCCAGGCTCTTCGTCTCCTCCGAGACCACCGATGCCGATCTGTTCCTGGTGGTGCGCGTGTTCACGCCGAACATGCAGGAGATCACGTTCCAGGGCGCGCTCGATCCGCACACTCCCATCGCGCAGGGCTGGCTCCGGGCCTCACACCGCAAGCTGGATCCGACGCTCACGCTCCCCTATCGGCCCTACCACACCCACGACGAGATCCAGCCGCTGACGCCCGGCAAGGTGTACGAGCTGAACGTCGAGATCTGGCCGACCTGTATCGTGGTGCCGGCCGGCTATCGGATCGGTCTCACGGTGCGCGGGCGCGACTACGAGTATCCAGGAGGGCCCAGCGCCGGGCTGGGCACGCTGGGCGCCGTGTTCACCGGGGTCGGTCCGTTCCAGCACAACGATTTCCAGGATCGGCCCCCGGAGATCTTCGGCAAACGGGTGACCCTGCACTGCGGGCCAAAGCAGCAGTCACACCTGCTGGTACCCCTCATCCCACCCAAGTAGTTGGAGACTGTGTCACACCCCGCGTGAATAGGGGAGCTTGAGGGGGACCGCCTCGGGTCCCCCCTCAAGCTAAAATCGGACGACGCCGGGGACGCGGCCACGCGGTCAGCCGAGCGCGGCTTCTTTGAAGCGACGGAGCGTCTCGACATGTTGCTCGGGCTTGGACAGGCCCATGCGCATGGTGTCGACGCAGAGGTGGGTCACGCCCCGCATCGCGCGCCACGCCGCGACCTCACCGGCCCACTGATCGGGGGGGTGCTGGGCCAGCGAGAGCCGACCCTCGACCCCGAACGTCCCGGGATCGCGCCCGGCCGCCGCCACCAGCGCGTGGACCCGATCGACGCGCGCTTGCGCCTCGGCGCCGGGGCGCAGCGCGGCCGACCAGGTCCAGCCTTCGGCGACCCGCGCCGCCCGCCCCAGGGCGGCGTCGCTGAGCCCCCCGATCCAGAGCGGGATCGGGCGCTGCACAGGCAAGGGATGAATACCGGCATCGGTGATGCGATGCCACTGCCCTTGCACCGTCACGAGCTCCCTCGTCCACAGCGCGCGCAGGACCTCGATCTGCTCCTCGATCCGCCGGCCCCGCGTCGCGAAGTTCTCGCCGAGCGCCTCGTATTCGACGAAGTTCCAGCCCACAGCGACGCCAAGCCGCAGCCGGCCACCGGAGAGGACGTCGACGGCGGCCGCCTGCTTGGCAACCAGGGCCGTCTGGCGCTGGGGCAAGATGATGATGCCGGTGGCCAGCTCCACGCGGCGCGTGACGCCGGCTAGAAACCCGAACAGCACGAACGGCTCGTGGAAGGCGTCGCGATGGCCGTACACGCCCGTCAATGTCGTGTGGCGGCGGCGATCGGCACCCAGGACATGGTCGTAGGCCAGGATGTGGGTGAAGCCCATCGCCTCCACGGCCTGGGCGTAGTCACGGATTCCGAGGGGATCGGTGCCGACATCGGTTTGCGGGAAGACCACGCCGATCTTCATCGCGGCCCTCAGCGGATGGCCAGATCGGCGGGGTCGACCCCGCGCAGCGCATAGCGCCCGAGCATCCGGAGCAGGCCGCGGCCGTAGCGTGCCGTCGTGGCCACGCCAGAGGCCTGCAGGGCGACCTGCCGCTCGATATGATTCTGCACCGCGCTGGTGAGGCGGCCAGGGTGCACCTGCATCCAGTCATGGCCGGCCCGCAGCATCGCCATGAGACGGCCGTCGTAGAGGTAGGCGACGAGCTCCATCCAGGCGTCGAGCATCGCGGTCTGGACGGCGGCATATGAGCCAAGGGCCGAGGCCAGCGCCGCCGGTGTCGGGCTCATGCGCCCCTCGGCGAAGGGGGCGAGCGTGTCGGCCACCAACTCGGCCGAGCGCAGGCCGAGAAAGACCCCCGGCGAGAGCATGGGATCCACAAAGCCGAAAGCGTCTCCCGCCATGACCCAGCCGGGGCCGTGGCCCCGTTCCGAGATGAGCTGGTAGTTGGAGTACGTGGCGGTCGGGCTCACGCGGCGGGCCCCGGCCAGGGTCTCCGAAAGCCAGGGATCCAGCGTTATGGCCCGCTCGAGCCGCTCTTCGGCCGTGCCGCCGAAGTCGGCGGCGTCCTTCCGATCGAGCACGATGCCCACCGAGAGCCGATCCTTGAGCGGGATGCGCCAGCTCCAGCCCGCCTTGATGCGGTTGATCACCACCTGACCCGGTTCGTCGTCCCAGCTGAAGCCCTCGTAATGGGCAAAGTGTGCGACGTCGTCCCGCGGCCCGACGCGGGCCCCGATGCCGAGTGCCCGGGCTGCCTGCCGGGCCCGACCCGTGGCGTCGACGATGAGGTCTGGTTGCCGACCCTGCAGGGACGGGGCCACGGCCAGTGTCCCGGCGCTCAGCGCGAGCTCGGTGCCGGTCCCGCGCGCTGGCTCCAGCCGGACATTGGTGACGACCCGGTGAACGCCGGAGGCGATGGCCCGGGCCAGCAAAGCCTCGTCGAATTGGGGGCGCGGGATATTGTAGGCGTAGGGCGGCACGGCCGGCGCGAAACGGGCAAACCGGAAACTGACGCGATCTCTCGACGACCAGACGAAGGACACACCGGGTTTCACGAGACCGAGCGCCGCCGTCTCCCCCTCGAATCCCAGCCGATTCAGAATTGGCACGATGGCCGGCACGAGGGACTCCCCGACGAGCAACGGGGGGCGTCGGCCGCGGTCGAACAGCGTGACCTCGGCACCCCGGCGAGCCAGCAGGATGGCCAGGGCAGAGCCGGTGGGGCCGGCGCCGACGATGCCCACGCGAAGGGGCGAGGCGACCATCAGCGCGCGATCACGGCGGGCCGCCGGAGGATCTTGCCTCCGGGGGTTCGGGGAATGGCATCGACCACGGTGAATTCCACCGGCACCTTATACGATGAGAGCGCGTGGGCACAGTGCGTCTTCAAGGCCGCCAGGTCACCGTCGGGAGCCAGGACGACCTCGGCGCACGGCACCTCGCCCAGATGCGGGTGCGGGCGGCCGAACACGCGCGACTCCTTCACCCCCGAGAATTCGTTGATGCACTCCTCCACTTCCTCGGGGAAGAACTTGAGCCCGGCCACGAAGATGACCGCCTTCTTGCGGCCCTTGAGGTACAGCGCGCCCGCGCTGTCCAGCCAGCCGATGTCGCCGGTCATGAACCAGCCCTCGCGGGTGAGGTGCTCGCGCAGCAACCACGGCGCGTAGTACGCGGAAAAGAGGCCGTCCCCCCGCACCCCGATTTCCCCGGGCGCCCCGGCGGGCAGCCGCGTGCCCTCGTCCGAGAAGACGGCGACGTCGTACCCGGGAACCGGACGGCCCACGCTGGCCGCCGGCATTCCGTCCCCTCTCAGGTTGATGCACGGCAGGCCCGCTTCGATGATTCCGTAGGCCTGCCCGACGGGCACGCCATAGACCGACTCGAAGCGATCCATCACCGCCACCGTGATGGGGGCGCTGGTGGAAAGCGCCAGGCGCACGCTCGTCAGCGGGAGGCCTTTGAGGCCGCCCAGGCGCTCGAAGTGCAGCGGCGAGGCGTACAGCACGGTGGCCCGGAATCGATCGATCGAGTCGACGAGGTTCCCCGGCAGGGTGTCGGGGCACATCAGCACGTGAGCCCCCGCTTTCACGTAGGCCACGATGGTGACCGCAAAGTGATAGGCCAGGGGCAGCACCCAGAGGATCCGGTCCTCCTCGCTCAGCTTCAAGACGTGGTCGGCGGCCTCGATGCGGGCGGCCGTCGCCTCGTGGGAGAGCACGACGCCCTTGCTGCTCGCGGTCGTCCCGGAGGTGAACCGGATGAAGGCCGGGTTGAGCTGGCGCAGCCCCGGAGCGCCCTCGGCATCGCGGCTGGTCCACTGGAACGTGAACCCCTCGCAGGCGCCGTGAGCGAGGGTCGCGCGGCCGGGGCCACCGACCAGCGGCTCTATGCCCGGTGAGGCCAGGCAGCCGTTGACGTCGACCTCCCGGAGAATCCGGCTCACCTCGGGCGGCGTGAGATTGGTTGCCAGAGGGATCAGGCAGGCGCCGCTGGCCAGCAGGCCAAAGGCCGCTGGCAGGTAGGCGAGCCCGTTCGGGGCCAGCAGGCCGATGCGCTGGCCGGGCTCGACGCCCTGAGCGGCCAGGAACGCAGCCACCCCGTCCGCCTCGCGACCCAGCTCGGCGTAGCTCAGCGAGCGCCCCGAGCGCACGTCGGTCACGGCCGGCCGCTGCGCGTGCCGCTTCGCGGAGGTCGCAAGGAACTCGGCCAGATTCATCGGCGACTAACCGTCCGCGGCCCGCCGGGCGGCCAGCGCCCCGGCGGCCTCACCAGTGGCCAGACAGGTTCCGATTACGCGCGAGGAGCCGAGCGCTTCGTGGGTGGCGCTCAGGCAGCGCCCGGCGACGAAGAGATTGTCCACGTCCCGCGCCTGCAGACAGCGGCCCGGGATGTCATAGGCCTCGCCGTCCTCCAGGAACTCGTAGAGGGCGCCGGGGTGCCCGTCCGCCCAGAGCTCGATGGGCCAGCTGGCCCGGGCCACCGCGTCCTCGAACTTGCGCCCGGCCAGGACGTCCTCGCGGGTCAGCTGGTAGCGCCCCACCACGCGGCGGCTCTCCCGGACGCCGACCTGCGGCGCGGCGTGGGACAAGAACGCCCGGGCGAACGGTGGTAGCGATCTCAGGAATTCGGTCACGGCCCGCGCCCGCCTGCGCCCCTCCTGCTCCGCCACCGTCAGGAGATCGCGGCCCGGCGCGAGCTCCTCGACGATCCCGCCCAGGGCGAGCTTGCAGATCACCTCCCCGGGCCGCGCGGTCGCGCCCAGGGTCAGATTCGCGGCGCCCTTGGGCAGCGCGCCTTCCTGCTCGGCGGTGGCCAGGGCCCGGAGCAGGGCCACGCGCGCGCCAGGCCCCAGCGCCGCGGTATCGACCTGCTGCAGCACGAAGATCAAGGCGGGTAGCTGGCGGTCGGCCGGCGCCGCCGTCTCCGTCGCGGCACCCGCCTGGTACGCGACCACGGCGTCGCCGCTGGTGTCCACGAACGCCCGCGCCGCGAGCTCAACGGACCGCTCCCAGGTCGTCACGCGCACCGACACGAGTCGCCCCGCGTCCTGCTCCACTCCTGTGAGATACGCATGCAAATACACGTCGAGGGATCGGGCCGCGCCCGTCAGCTCGTCGGCCAGGCACATGAATGCGAACGGTGTATACGGCAGGACGAAGGTCCGCCCGCGGCGGGTCGGCGGTTCACAGCCTGGCATCGCGGCAAGCCGGCGGGCGAAGTATTCGGAGAATCCGCCATTGAGCAATTCCGGCGGCCCCGACTGCATGGTGCGATAGAGCCCGCAGATGGTGCCGACCATGCCAGCGGTGGCCATGCCGCCGAGAAACCCGTAGCGCTCGACGAGGGCGGTGCGAGCGCCGCGCTCCGCGGCGGCCACGGCCGCAGCCAGGCCGGCCGCGCCGCCCCCCACGATCGCCACGTCGTAGCTCACCGCCGGCTGGCCCACCCCATCCCCTCGCCAATGACCTCCATGATCCTGGCCACCTCGTCCTCGCTGGCCGCCCCCTCGACCCAGGAGATCACCACGTTGTTTCGCATCGCGCAGCGGTTGAAGAACACCCCGAGCCCGGGCCGGGGAAGGACGGCGGGAACATGGTAGGCGTTGACGACCCGCCGGCCGAACACGCTCGGTATCGTCGGGGGAAAGTCCGTGATATCCGCGCAGTTGAAGGAGAAGGTCTCTCGAGACGCCGTCCAGGGCAGCGCCCGCAACATCATCCGGCGCGGCCGATACGTCAGGAACTCCATGGCTACCGCGTTCGCCTCGATCTGCCCGTCGCGAACGGCCTCCGCCATCTGCTGGCGCAGGGCCCTGGCCAGGGCCGGGACGTCGGCGGCTTCTGCAGGCGTGAACCGGGCGAAGTGAAACGCCAGTGAGTTTCCGAACGTCGGTTCCGGATCGCCCTTGGCCCGCAAGTCCACCGAGATGGGCACGAGAAAGGGAACGGCGGGTAGTCCCCGCCGCTCCCAGAGCTCGGCCATGGCCTTGCCGACCACGGCCAGGCGCCAGCAGATCTCGCGGGAGGCGCGACCGCCATTCTCGGCCGACGCGTCCGCGGCGAAGCTTTGTTGCCGGAAGCGGACGCGTCCCGGCGAATCCAACCGCGATCCTGGCGACACCGGCGGGACGGGCGCCAGGGTCGTCATGTACTCGACGCTGCGGCGGGCGATCCGGCCGCGCTCCTTGAGTGGTCGCGTGTCCCGGGCCGGGACGAAGCGCGGCGTCACGCCGTTCCAGGGCGGCCGGCCGTCATGCTCGGCGAGCCCGGACAGATGGGCCAGCAGATTCTGGCCGCCCCGCGGATCCATCAGGGGATGAAACCATGTCATCACCAGGAAGGTGTCCACGACGAGGACGCGGACCGGCGCCTGCCGCCTCGGGTCAATGGGCGTGTTGAGCTCGGCCTCGAGTTGGCGGTGGACCTCATCAGGCGAGGCGATCGGATGGTGCGTCACCGGGGGAAGCGCGAGGGTGTCCCGTCCGCCGGCCATCCAGGACAGCCGTCCCCAGGGAAAGGGACGGCGGAGACGGGCGGCCGGCCAGGGGCAGAAGTCCAGGAACCGGTCGAAGGCCTGGCGGATCCGCTCCGGCTCCGGGGCGCCGTCACACTCGACGACCAGGAGGGTGTTGTGGCTCGGCTCCGCCCCGCCCCACAGCGACTGCATGCCGACGAGGACCAGATCGGCACCGCGCAAAGGGAGCCGGTGCATGGTCAGCGGGCTTTCGCTAGGAGGAGATGCCGCGGCGACAGATGTAGTTCGCCAGAGCGCGCGGCGACGTGAGGTTGTCCTCCACGAGGTCCTCGTCGGGCATCCAGAACCCGAACCGCTTCTCGACGAAGACGAGGATCTTCAGTAGCGCCATGGAGTCGACCCCGACCACCTCGAACGCATCGTCCGGATGCATCGGCCGGCCGCGGGCCATGACGTGCGTGTTGATGAAGGCAGTCAGGATCCTGGCGACCTCGTCGGGCTCCATTCGGGACAGCGGCGGTGCGGGCATCGAGGGGCGTCCCACACGACGATCTAGACACTACAGCGCCGCGGGGCGACAGGTCAATACTAGAGACCCCTAGCGGCGCAAGAGCCGTCCGACTTGGCCAGGAATCCGCGGGGGCTGCCCGGCTGCGCTGCTGCCCCGGGCGCCCGAGATCTTGCACGCGCCCACCCCCATCCGGGCGTGGAGGTGGTGATCGGCGAGGAAGTCAGCACCCTCAACGGGCATGTGCTGGCCCTCTACCTTCCAGTCATGACCTGTTCGCGAAGAGCCGGCTGAACGCGCGCCTCGTCTCGTCGGCGACGAGGCGCCCCTCCGCCAGCAAGGTGGAGAGATCGCTGTCCTGGAGGTCGTAGTTCATCCGTCCGTGAGCTGCTGACGCGGCGCGCCGTGACGTCCCTCCGGGACAGGACTAGCCTCCCTCCACGCCTGACGTCCGGGAGGTGGGGCGCGATGAGCACGCTGACCGCTGAACGCTGCGTCGCCTGCCGCGGGGACTCGCCGCGGGCGACCACGGTCGAAATCGCCGAGCTCAGGCGCGAGGTCCCTGACTGGAGTCTGCGGAAGCGCGACGGCATCGCTCGACTTGAGCGTGTTTTCCAATTCCCGAGCTTCGTCGACGCTCTCACCTTCACCAACCGAGTTGGCGCTCTTGCCGAGAAAGAGGGTCACCATCCCGCCCTCCTCACCGAATGGGGGCGCGTCACGGTGACCTGGTGGACTCACAAGATTCGCGGACTCCATCGAAACGACTTCATCATGGCGGCGAAGACTGACGCCCTGGCCGCCGGGCGGGAATCCGTCAGGCACGACCGGGCCCGGAAGCGGAATAATCCGTGAGGTCACCCGACGGATTTTTCCCGACCGCAGGCGCTCGGGTGGCCGGCCCGTCCGACCCCTGACGCCGCTCCGCTTCGGGGCGTCAACAAAGGGAGAGGAAGCGGCAAAAACTCCCCCAACCGGGCCGGCCACAGCCCACTCTTGCGATCGTCAATCCTACATCCACCGCCGGTATTCTTCCTCCTGAAGCCGGCGGTGGCGGCACGTCGCTGAGAAGGTTGGCTCCCCGGGCAGGACTCGAACCTGCGACCTAGTGATTAACAGTCACCCGCTCTACCGACTGAGCTACCGGGGAATGCTCTTTACTCTACAGCAGCCCCGCGCCGCCCTCCAAACGTCCACGCTATCCGATCTCGCGGCGCCCTTCGAGGGCCTTGGAGAGCGTGACCTGATCGGCGTACTCCAGGTCGCCGCCGACCGGCAGCCCGCGGGCGATACGCGTGACTCGCACGCCGAGCGGGCGCAGGAGCTTGGCCAGATAGAGCGCGGTGGCCTCACCTTCCACGTTGGGGTTGGTGGCGAGGATCACCTCGGTGGTCCCGCCGGCGTCCAGGCGAACCAGTAGCTCGCGCACTTTGAGGTCCTCGGGCCCGATGCCATCGAGCGGGGACAGCGCGCCCAGCAACACGTGGTAGTGCCCCCGATACTCACCGGTCCGCTCCATCGCCAGCAGGTCGTTGGGCTCCTCGACGACACAGATGAGGCGGCTGTCACGGGACGGATCGGCACAGATTCGGCAAGGGTCCTGGTCGGTGACGTTGAAGCACGCGCGGCAGTAGACGATGCGTTCCTTCACGGCCAGCAGCGCCTCACTGAGCTCGCGCACCTCATCGACCGGCCGTTTGAGCAGGAAGAAGGTGAGGCGCTGCGCCGTCTTGGGGCCGATCCCCGGCAGCCGCTGCAGGGCATCGATGAGCCGGGCGACCGGTTCCGGGTAGTGGGCCACCGCCGGCTACGGGCTCAGCCCGGGGATCTTCAGCCCACCCGTCAGCTTGCCGAGCTCCTGCTGCACCAGCTCCCGCGACTTGCGGAGCGCCTCGTTGCACGCGGCCAGCACGAGGTCCTCCAGCATCTGGGGATCGTCCCGGTTGATAACCTCCGGGTCGATCTTGATGGCCAGGACCTCCTGGCGACCATTGACCTCGACCGTCACCATTCCACCGCCCGCCGTCGCCTGTACCTTCTTCTGCGCCACCTGCTCCTGGAGCTCCTGCATCTGCTGCTGTAGCCGCTGCGCTTCCTTCATGAGGTTGCCGAAGCCCTTCACTGCCCCTCTCCTTCCGATGGCCGCGGGCGTACCGCGACCACCTCGCCCTCGAGCTCGGCGAGCGCCGCCTGCACGGCCGGGTGCGCGGTCGCGTCCCGGCCGACCCCCGGCGCCTCGCTCACGTTGAGCCGCTCGACGTCCCGGAGCCACCGGCGGACTCCCGTCAGCACCACCTCCCGGTTAGCTCGATCGGTCAGCAGCTCTCGGTGGAAATGGTTGCCCGCTACCGCGATGGTGAGCTCGCCGTTGGCGACGCCCAGCGGCGTGGCCTGGGCCAGCACGGCTCCCAGCAGCGGCTTCTTGCGCATCACCTCATCGACGACCCGCTGCCACACGGTTGCCAGGTCCTCGCCGGGTGGCGGCGTGGCGGGCGGCATGCTGGCCGGTCGGGGCGCCCCCTCGCGAGGTGCCGGCTGCGGGGCCCGCGGCGGCGCGGCAGCCCGCTCCGAAAGCAGATTCTCCTGGACCGGCCCGGCGGGCGGCGGGCTGGGCACGTAGTGCGCGAGCCGGGCCTGGGCCTCGTCGAGGCGGCGCAGGACGTCGTCGATGGCCTGGGGCACGGGGCGCCGCGTAGCGCACACCGCGGCGACCTCGAGCTCTACTCGCGGATGCGGTGACTCGCGCATGAGCGTGTCGGCCTCCACGAAAGCGCGCAGGAGGTAGAGGAGCTCGTCGAGGGTCACGGGTTCGCCCAGCTTGCGCAGTGCGTTGGCCTCGCTGGCGGCGAGGTCAGCCAGCTGGGCCCGG
The DNA here is from genome assembly GCA_035457825.1 of Candidatus Methylomirabilota bacterium. GTDB lineage: Bacteria > Methylomirabilota > Methylomirabilia > Rokubacteriales > CSP1-6 > 40CM-4-69-5. Next base: position 43,570 of record DATIAY010000098.1, on the reverse strand, counting down.
GGGGCCGCCTTGAGCACCAGCGCACGGCGGAGCAGCTCGACGATGTCGCGCGTGAAGGCCACCAGATCCTCGCCCTCACGGACGGCTCGATCGATGGCCTCCAGGGCCGCGGCCGTGTCGTGCCCCACCAGGGCCGCGCCGAAGTCCAGGACCTCGGCCGGTGCGGTAGCGCCGAGCAGCGTGGCCACGGTGGCAGCCTCCAGGCGGCCCTCGCCATAGGCGATCGCGGTATCCAGTAGCGACAGGGCATCCCGCAGGGAACCTTCGGCCGCGCGTACTATGATGGGCAGCGCGGCCGGCTCGAAGGGGATCTTCTCCTCGCTGAGGATGCGCTCGAGGCTGCCGGCCAGGGTGTCCGGTGGGATCGGTCGGAAGTCGAAGCGCTGCACCCGGGACAACACGGTGGCCGGAATGTCGCGGGGGTCGGTGGTGGCCAGCACGAACACGACGTGGCTGGGCGGCTCCTCCAACGTCTTGAGCAGGGCATCGAAGGCGTGGGCAGTGAGCTGGTGCACCTCGTCGATGATGTAGACCTTGTAGCGCCCGCGCGCGGGCGCGTACTTCACGTTCTCGCGCAGCGTCCGGATCTCGTCGATCCCGCGGTTGGAGGCCGCATCGATCTCGATGACGTCCACGATGGTACCGGCCTGCACCTCCCGGCAGACGGAACAGACCCCGCAGGCGTCGGCGCCGCGCCGCTCGGGACAGAGCAAGGCCTTGGCCAAGAGTCGGGCCGTGGTCGTCTTGCCGACTCCCCGCGGGCCCGCGAACAGGTACGCATGGGCGATCCGGGCCGCGGCCAGGGCATTCCGCAGCGTCCGGGTAATGGCGTCCTGACCGACGACGGCCTCGAACGTCTGCGGCCGCCACTTCCGCGCGAGTACCTGATAACTCATCGGTTGACTCCACGAGCGGAGCCACACGTGCCTGTCGCTCGCCACCTACGGTTCAAGGCAGGCCTTCCGATACAAAGTGGCCGTGCACCCTCCGTCGAACGCGCCGTCCTGCGATCTCCCCGCAGAGCCGACTCCAGTCAGGTACTCCCACGGCACACGAGAGGGTCGCCTTACCGTTGCTCCCTTCCGGGTCTGGCGGGGTTCGACGATTCCCGTTGCGTAGGGCCCAACCTTCAATGCCGTCCCACGAGGCTCATTCAACACGACCCGCCCTCGAAAGGGGATTCGACCCCGCTGGAGCGGATTGCGGGCTACAGGGCACCGCTACCTCCCCGTCTAGCACGGCCACGCCGTTGATAAGGTGGCGGAGGGGGTGGGATTTGAACCCACGGCACAGGGATTACCCGTGCACGGCATTTCCAGTGCCGCACCTTCGGCCGCTCGGTCACCCCTCCCGGGCTGCGCGCTGCAAAAAGATGGCGGAGGGGAGAGGATTTGAACCCCCGAGAGGCCTTCTGGGCCCCTATCCGATTTCGAGTCGGACGCCTTCAACCGGGCTCGGCCACCCCTCCGCGTCGTTGTCCTCGCTTCGTCTCAAAGAACTCGTGCAGCAGCGCCGTGCTCGCCGCTTCCAGCACCGCGCCCGTCGCCGGCACCCGGTGATTCAGGCGCGGATCCTCGAGCAAGCGGTACAGCGAACCGACCGCGCCGGCCTTGGGGTCCGCTGCCCCGTAGACGAGCCGGGCGATGCGAGCCTGCAGCGCCGCCCCGCAGCACATCGGGCACGGCTCGACAGTGGCGTAGAGCGTCGCGCTCGTCAACCGGTAGTTCCCGAGCGCGCGCGCCGCCTCCCGCAACGCGAGGATCTCGGCGTGGGCCGTGGGATCGCGCCGGGCGATGGGCTCGTTGTGGGCGCGCGCTATCACCGCACCATCGACCACCACCACCGCGCCCACCGGCACCTCGCCGGCGTCCAGTCCCCGCCGCGCCTCGGCGAGCGCCTGCCGCATGAACTCCTCATCGCGAGGATCGCGTTCGGCGGCAGGCTGGGGACGCTCGGACTGACGCTCCATCGGCGCCCGCGGATTTCCTACGCTACCCGCATCAGTCCGGCAAATCAAGCAGCGGGCCGGGCTTCGAGGGGGAGTGGCGCGCCCTAGAGGATTCGAACCTCTGGCCTTCGGATTCGTAGTCCGACGCTCTGTCCATCTGAGCTAAGGGCGCGTGGCGGAGAGGCCGGGATTCGAACCCGGGACAGAGGTTTTGCCCCTGTAACCGCTTAGCAGGCGGCTGCCTTCGGCCGACTCGGCCACCTCTCCAGGAGCGAAGCCGGGTCAGTATACACCACGGGCCGCCGGCCGCGGCTACCTCAGGCGCGCCTCGGTGTCGACGCCGTCCCCTCCCTTCCCGCGCGTGGCATACTCTAGGCCGTCCACGTCGCGCCAGAGCAGTGCACCACTCACCGCAGGAGGGTCCCGTGGCCAAGGACCGCTACACGAAGGCCGTCTTGACCGTCATCGCCGTGGCGCTGGTGGTGATCGCCGTCCAGCCGTGGCTGCCCAGTCGGCTGCTCGAGATCGCCCGGCCGGATCCGGCACAAGCCCAGAGCACGATCCCGAAGTACGACCTCACGGTGCCGAAGGCGTGGGGCAAGTTCGTCGCCTTCAGCAACAACAATCTGCTGCTGGAGGCGCCGGACAACACCTTCCGTATCGTGGACCTCGAGGGCAAGCCGCCGGAGTACCCGAGGATCAAGGTGCTGTTCCGTTACCAGTAGAGCCCGACGCGCCAGGCTGGCTCGGCCGCCTGCGGGCGGGTCTTTCGCCCGCCCGCGGCGGTTGCGCTCGCCACACACCAGCGATACACTCCGCTCACCCTCAGGCGCCGCCTCCAGCGATTCCGCGCTCCTGAGACCAGCACCCCGAGCGGAAGAGAGGAGCGGCCCATCATGCAGGTTGCAGCCTTTTCAAAGCCGAATCAGCCTGACTGGCGCTGGCGCATCGTCGACTATGCGGGCGTGGTCGTCGAGGAGTCACGGCATACGTTTCGTACCATTGCCCTCGCCGTCGAAGAGGGCCGGCGCCGGCTTCGCGAGCTGGACACCGACCGCTCGGTCCCCAGGCCGATATATCGAACCTCCTACCTCCGCGGCTCCAAGCCCCCGAAAGCGAGCTAGTAAGCCGGCGAACTGTCAGAACCTTTCCTATCCCTCCCTGCACATGGCGCGAGCCCGCCGCATCGGCTACGATCCACGCCCCGATGGACGACCTCAAGGAGCTCGCCGAGATTCTCACGGAGCTTAGCCTCGCGCTCCGCCGCCTGGCTTTGGACCTCGGCTTCTTCGCCGTCCGGGTCACTGCCTTGAAGTCCGACGCGCGCGTCATCCAGATTCCTCGCCACCTGGTGCGACTCGACCGCCACGAGGTGTCGAACAACTAGCAGGTAGTCGGCGGAGGGGTCCCTCCCTCGAGGATGCTCTTGCCGGTTGCCCCTTGGCATACCGAGTCAGCATGGCACACGGCGCCGGAGACCCCGCCCTCGACCGCTCCCCTTCACGCCGCAACAAAGCACCATTTTTGTGTGGGGCTCGAGTTGGCATTCTCATTGCTCGCGACGCAGGCATGGACTGGGGATCATTCCGGCTCACGCTCGGCAGGCCGTTAGGTGGTCCACCTCTCTCGCTATCCGGTATTCAGACGATCGTCGGGCTGACCGCCGGAACTCTCTCGATCCTCGGCGCGCTCTTCGCCATCCCGGGCTACTTCAAACCCGGGCCCGGAAAAGGGGAGATCGTCGCCATCATTCAGGACGCGAAGGCGGAGCAGTCGATCCGAGACGCAACCGTTGAGATCCTCAGTTCCCAAAACGCTCTCATCACCACCGTCGCTCCCAACTTCCTCGGAAAGGCGCGGCACTCGCTCGAGGCGGGGCAATACCGGGTGCGCGTCAGTCACCCCAGGTTCGCCGCCGAGGTACGGCAGGTCCAGGTCATGCGGGGAGAAACCACGGAGATCAAGGTCCGGCTCCGGTCGGGCGCTTCGGCGCCTTTTCGCGAGGCCGAGCGCATCATCGACGAGGGAGTCGGGGCCGTCCGTCGCCTGTTTGGCCAGTAAACCGTTCCTGCCCGATCCGCGAAAGAGTGGCGGAGGGCGAGGGATTCGAACCCCCATGGGGCTTGCACCCCGGTGGATTTCAAGTCCACTGCCTTACCAGTTGAGGCTAGCCCTCCAGAGCTTCAGTTTCGCACACTTGTCGCGCCCGGCGTAGCAGCTGCACCCCCCAACGTGCCCGTCAACTTCCGGGCGGCCTCCCGGAGCTCCGCGTCACTGACGATCGCATAGCGTCGGTAGACGGCCTTCCGTCCGGTGGCCCAACTCGACCGCGCCTGGCAGCATCCCTGTGCTCCGGGTGGGCGCTGGCTCGAGTCCTGGGCCGAGGTCGGCGCCGTCGTCACCGGCATGGAGCGCCAGTGGTATCACGTCTCGCTCACCCGGTTCCCCGGCGGCTGGCGGGCCACCTTCATCCGCCGGCGACCACTCGAGGCGGCCCTGACTCGGTCAGGGGCTGAGCTTCCACCGTAAAACTACTACCGGCCAAAGTGGGAAAACGTTTTCAGTCTTGCCGTTGATCACGGCCCGTGGCATCACCGCACCATGTACGCGACGTACCTCCAATCGGCGGGCTTCCGCGTCGTCGAGGCCACGGATGGAACGAGCGCCATCGGCAAGGCGCGCAACATGAACGGCTGGCAGGCATGCCGGTGGCTCAAAACCAACGTCGTCTTCCGCGTCGAGGTTGTCGCCCAGAATTACAATGGCGCCCTTGAAGCGATCCTGAAACAAATCGATAGCCGCCAGGGCCGGGAGTGCACCGTCGCGACCACAGGCGGCTGGAGCCATTTTCACCGCATGACCGTAGGCGGTCGCCGCGTCGTGGGTGACGTCCTCCGCGTCCAGACCGATCAGTTGCCCGCGGCCGCAGATCGCGACGGCGAGATCGAGGACCCGGCGCTTGAGAAGGATCAGGGTATCGCGGCCTACTTTTACTATCGTCGTGGCGGTGGAGCATAGTCTCGACTCCCCGAGTTCGTATGCCCTTACTCAAGGATGGCCTCACCTACCTGAGAGAGCACCGGCTCAGGCCAACCCTCAGGAAGGTAGTCCGGACGTACGTCGTGTCGCGGCAGCGGCTGCTTGTCGTGCACATCGACATGGTCGAGAACACGAAGAGGCCGCTGCACATGGACGGTTGCGAGGTCCGCCGCGCCAGCCCCGACGACCCCCTCGCCGGCGCCTTTCCTCACTTGACACCGTCGACGCTCAGAAAGTGGCTTCGCGCCGACCATTTCTTCTACGTTCTCGTGCGCGGAGGGTCGCTCGCTGGTTATCGCTGCCTTTCGATGAAGGCGCCGCCTTCGGTGAGGGGCTTCTTCAAGCTGCGCTCTCACCAACTATTCGTCGTCGACCACTTCATCCGCCCGGAGCTGCGCCGCCTCGGGCTCTCCCGTATCATGCAGTTTGCCATGGCCCACGATGTTGTCGCGCGGGGCTTCTCTGAAGCGTTCGCTGTGGTGACACCAACCAACTACGATGAAATTCTCTCCGGCCCTCGCCGCGGCGTCATGCGGATCGGCACGCTGGTTCGCACCTGCCGGCTCGGACGGGTCCGCTTTGCGCTGACGCCGGTGATGGCGCTGTCGTCGGAGCTAATCCTTCGGCAGCTCGCTGTCCTCAAACAGGCCGTCCCTCAGGTCGCGCACGCGGGCGTGCTCTTCAATCCCACGGCCGTCGCCCCCCCAACCGAGACCCAGGAGGGGGCTACGGGCGGGATCACGCTTCTCCCCGTGCGGGACGCCGTGGACCAGGTCCGCAAGCTCGATGAGGCGTTCGTGGCCGGACGCGACGCGGGGATCCAGGGCCTGATCGTGCTGTCCGATCCGATGATGAAGGAGTACCGCCGCGTCATCGTCCGCCTGGTCGAGCGGCTTCACATTCCCGCTATCTACGACGCCAGGGAGTTCGTCGCCGCCGGGGGTCTCATGTCCTATGGGGCCCCACCGCCATGCTTTGCCGATATCGAGAGCACCATGGCGTACCGCGACGCCGGCAAGACGGTCGACCACCCGTCACCGGATGCTCGGGCCCCCCGCCTTGACGTCAATCGCAAGGGGGCCGCCGCGCTCGGCCTCACCCTTCCTTTCGCGTCCAACGGCACGGTCGCCTGCTAGCCTCTCGGTCTCGAGCATCGGGCTCGGGTCATGCAGCGACTGAAGCGACACCGTGAATCTCGAACTCCCCCGGGGCAACTCCGGGCGGTTCCCGTAAGACCAGCCCCAGACCAGCCAATCCTGAAAAGGAAACCCCCTCGGCAAGTTCGCGACGTACCGAGGGGCACTGAATCGCTAGGAGGTTTTCAGGTCCATTGCCTTACCAGTTGAGGCTAGCCCTCCGACACTTTAGCATCGCATAGTTGCGTGGCATTTCTCGTAACAGACCTACCGATGCCGGTGCGTTTAGCGCCGCGGGTGAGATGGCTGGTCGGGCTGGGCTGCGCGATCGCGCTCTCGGCGGCGGTCAGCCTCGCCGGCGCAGAGGATGGCGACCGGCCTCGTGGCTACCTCCATCTGAAGTTCCGCGACACGAACAATCTTACGGGCGTCCACGACTACTTCGGCTTCGGGCTAGGCGTCAACCTGAACCGCTACCTCGGTGTCGAGCTGTCCGGCGACCGCTTCGAGCTCTTCCCGGAGATCCGGGGCATCGGCACCATCGGCGAGTACGGTGTCTTTGCGCTCATGCCCCAGGTCCGGCTGCGGTATCCCCTCGTCCGCGACCGGCTCGTCCCGTACGTCATCGGCGGAGCCGGCATCGCCCTCACCGACTTCAACGACCGCAAGACTCCGTCCGACACCTCGGGCCGCCCGAGTTCGGCCCTCGGCCTGCAAATCCACGACGAGTCGACGACCCCGGTCGGCACGCTCGGGGCCGGAGTCGAATACTTCCTGGCCGACAACATCGCCCTCGGCGTCGAGTTCAAGTATCTGTTCGCCGGCGATCAGACGCTGACGGTCGGAGGCACCCGCCACACGTTCAACGCCTCTAGCCCCCTGACCTCGTTTGGTCTCCGTCTTTTCTATCCCGAGCTCCGGCCGGCGTCCCTGGCCGACGCTGGAGAGCGGACGCCGACACGCCTGTACCTCGCCTTCCGCGCCGGAGCGGCCATCTCGACCCAGTCCGAGCTCGTCCCGGGCGTCGAGGCCACGCCGGTGCCGGCAGCGTACGGGGGCGAGCTGGCCCAGTTCTTCGGGGCATCGGTCGGCCTCGATCTCGGACGATACTTCGGCGCCGAGTTCGCTGTCGACGGCTATGAGGTCGCGATGGCGGTCTCCGGCCTCGGTACGATCGGCGAATACGCCGTCTATGCCTTCACTCCGGCGCTGCGCCTGCGCTATCCTCTCGCCGGCGGACGCGTGGTACCGTACGGCACGGTGGGCGTCGGGCTCGTTCACGCGGAGTTCAACGACCGTAAGCCGCGGGGCGCCGACCTCCCGATCGATGCCTCCAGCAACTCGGCCGGCGCCGTGGTCAGTGCGGGCATCGAGTACTTCGTCACCAGCAACATCGCCCTCGGCCTGGAATCGAAGTTCGTGTACTCGCCCGGGCACAGCATCACGATCGGTGGGCGGGCGGAGGACGCCACGCTTCAAGCGGTCGCGCTAGCGATCAGCCTGCGCGCTTACCTCTTCGCCTTCACACGTTGACGCCCCACGCCTGGCGCCGCCGGCAGATCCACGCCCGCCCCGGAGAATTCAGGGAACCGCGGCCGGGCGATGCCGCCGAAGCGGGCAAGAACGCTCGGCGCGGGTGCCGCGCGTGACCTGAGGTGGGATCGCGCTGATGCAATCGCCTCACTCCGCTCGGTGAAAGGTTGGTCGGAGCCGGCCGGGCCACCCATAATCGTGAACCATGGCGCGTGGATGGCTCCGTGGAGGTAGGCGATCGGTCCCGCGCTGACCCCGCATCACCTCCTGCCCCTCGCCGCCCTGGTGCTGAACGCCTGTCTGGTCACCATCTCACTGCTCCGGAATCCCGGCCACAGTCTCAACCGCGCCTTTGCCGCGCTGGTCTCGGCGATGGCGCTCTGGAACTTCGGCGTCTTCATGCTTCGCCGTGTGACGAGCGCGGAGGCGGCGTACTTCTGGGAGACCATCATCCACGTCGGCGTGATTGCCCTGCCCGCGATCTATTACCACTTCATGCTGACGTTTCTGGAGCGGCGTACACAGCGGCGGTTGGCCCTCGTCGCCGTCTACGTCCTGGCAGCGCTCTTCGAAATGGCCAATCTTGCCGCCACCGGTCATTTCGTCGCCGGCGTCCAGACGACGGCCTGGGGCTGGGCGCCGATGCCAGGCCCCCTGTACTCCCTGTTCCTCGGATACTTCTACCTCGTCCTGTTCAGCGGGCTCGTCCACCTGCATCGCGCCTGGGGACGGATCGATTCCAGCTTCCGTCGCAATCGTGCCACGCTCATTGTGCTGGGTACGCTGGCGACGATCGCTGGCGGCTGCGTGGATATCATCCGGTTCGCGCTGGCCCGCCGGTTCCCCGAGCTCGAGGCTCTCTATCCCGTCGGAATCCCCGCCAACATGGTCTCGGCAGTCTTGTTCGGTTTCGCCATCATCCGCTACCGGATGTTCGACGTCAGCGTGCTGGTCAAGAAGGGCAGCGTGTACGGCTCGGTGGCCGTCGCGGTGACCGCAGCCCTCGTTGCCGTCACGTGGATCCTGGAAGACGGGTTCGGTCTCACCGAGAGCACGGCCATCTGGATCGTGGCGCCTCTCGGCTTTCTGTTCGCCCTGCTCCTCTCGCCGCTGGGACGACCTCTGGAGGATCGCATCGAACGCCTGATGTTCAGCCGATCCCGGGGCTGCTACGAAACTCTGGTGGCCCTGAGCAAGCGCATGAGCGCCATCCTGAGCTTCCAGGCCCTGGTCGACACCCTCCTCGAAGGCCTCGTGCGCGGGGTGCCGCTCACGCACTGCGCGATCATGATGCGCGACGGGGCCACCGAGGCCTTCGTCCTTCACCGCGAGGAAAGCATCACCGGCGAACAGGCGGGCGTCCACGCGCTTCCCGTGTCAAGCCCGATCGTGGGGTGGCTGGAGCAGGCTGACGGTATGCTGGTGCTGGACGAGGCCCGGTCGAACCCCCGAATAGCCCGGTTTTTCGGGCCCGTGGTGGACGAGCTCGACCAGATCAATGCTGCCGTGGTTGTCGCAGTGCGGATCGAGGCCCGGGTCCGGGCCATCCTCCTCGTCGGTGAGAAGCTGTCCGGCGAGGCCTTCGACGCCGAGGAGCTGAAAGTCCTCTCGGTCCTGGCCAACCAGGCGGCCACCGCCCTCGACAACGCCCGCCTCTACGACCGCGCCGAGCGCGAGCGCCACCGGCTCGAAGTGCTCTACAACCGGGCCGGCCGGCTCGCCGCGGTGAGCGAGCCGGACGAGACTCTCTCCGTCATCGTGAATGAAGCAGCCCGGCTCCTTCACGTCGAGGCCGCCGCACTCAGGTTGCTCGAGGGCGACGAGCTCGTCCTCAAGGCCTGCACGGAATCGGCCACCTTCGTGTCCCGCCCGCGGCTGAAGGTGGGCGAAAGCCTCAGCGGCGCGGTCGTGGCCAGCGGCACTCCGGTGGCCGTCGAGGAGCTCGCCGAGGACCAGCGCTACGACAGCGAGCACCGGCAGGGCGCCCAGGAGCAGGGCATCCACGCCTTCCTCGGGGTCCCTTTGCGGACCGGCGGCAATGTCATCGGTGCCCTCAACGTCTATGCCAGGCAGCGTCGCCTATTCACCGCCGACGAGGTCTCCCTGCTCGCCGCCTTTGCCGACCACGCGTCGCTCATCCTCGAGAAGCACCGCCTGTCCGGCGAGCGGCGGCGAACCGAGGACGCGCTTCGGCAGAGCGAGAAGCTGGCCACGATGGGGCAGCTCCTCGCCGGCGTCGCCCACGAACTGAACAACCCGCTCACCGTCATCAGCGGCTACGCCGGGATGCTGAAATCGACCCTGACGGGGACGACGCTCGAGCAATCGGCGCTGCAGATCGAGCAGGCCTCGTACCGCTGCAGTCGGATCGTGCGCAATTTCCTGGCCCTGGCCCGCAAGCACCCTCCCGAGCGGCGCCGGGTGGCGCTCAACCGCGTCGTGACGGAAGCGCTGGAGCTGCTCGCCTACCCCTTCGGGCTGGACAATGTACAGGCCGAGCTCGATCTGGCCGCCGACATGCCGGAGCTGTGGGCGGATGCTCACCAGCTTCAGCAGGTGATCGTCAACTTGCTCACCAACGCCCATCAGGCGATGCGCGAGACCCCGGTCCGGCGCCTCACCATCACCACGCGGTACGACGCGGCCCGTTCCCTGGTGCTCCTGCAGGTGACCGATACCGGGCCGGGCATCGCCGCCGACGTCCAGGCTCGCATCTTCGAGCCTTTCTTCACGACCAAGCCGGTGGGCCATGGCACCGGGCTCGGGCTTTCGCTCTGCCTGGGCATCGTGGAGGGCCACGGCGGGACGATGAGCGTCGACGGCCGCCCGGGCCTGGGTGCCGTGTTCACTGTGGAGCTGCCGGTGGGGCAGACGGCGGCCGAGCCGCTCGGTCGAGAGCCGGAGGGACAGGCGGCTATCGCCAGCCAGACGATCCTCGTCGTCGACGACGAGCCGGCCGTCGCCCATCTCGTCGCCGACATGCTGCGCCTGGACGGCCACGCGGTCGACGCGGCGGTCAGCGCTGTCAGCGCGCTGGAGCAGCTCGCAACGTGCCGCTACGACCTCATCATCACCGACATCCGAATGCCCGACGTCGACGGCCCCCGCTTCTACCGTGAGATAGCGACGCGCTTTCCCGATCGTCGCCCGCGCTTTGTGTTCATGACCGGCGACCTGCTCAGACCGGAGACGCGGGACTTCCTCGAATCGACCCAGGCGCCCTGTCTGGCCAAGCCCTTCGACCTCGAAGCGATTCGTCGCGTCGTGATCCAGGCGCTCAACGGTCACGGGCGCCGCGTGGAGCAACCCCGGCGCTAGGGAGGTGCACCCTTCTATCGTCGGGGCTGGCCCAGACCTGCCAGCCCCGCGTTCGCGGCGGGAGGGTTACCTATTTGTGCTTCGGGCCTTTCCCAGGATGCCCCACCGGCGGGCCGTCGTGCTTCCGGGCGTGCCCGGGCGGGACCTTGTAATAGGTCACAGGCACGGCGCGGACCACGTGGGGCACCCTGTCCATCGCGATGACTGCCCAGGGGCCACCACGCCTCGGCGAGTGAAACCACACGCCGTTGTGAAAACTGTAGTAACGGCCGCTGTGGATGAACAGGTTGAAGCTCACCCCCGGCGCGTATTGAACGGGGCTGCCCGGAATGACGACGAACCGCGGGGTTGCCACCACGACTGGCGGCGGGGGCGGTGGCGGGCCGATGGCGATGCCGATGTTGACGTTCGTCGCGCTCGCCGGCGTGGCCGGGATCGCGCCCGATGACACGGCCAGGACCAGTACTGCGAGAACTGCCCTCTTCATAGTCGGACCTCCCGCGCCGCCCGCGTCCGGCGGGCGAGCGCAGAGGAGGCGCGTGCACGCGAGGTGCCAGACTCGGGCGACGCCGTGTCGCGGACTTATGTGGCGCTATTCGAGCCCCGTGACACCCCGGGTGACGTTTAGGCAGGTTCGTTCTAGCGCAGATATCTCAGGAGCGCGAGGCACTACTCGAGAGTGAGCCGCTCGAGGCCACCCATGTACGGGCGCAGCACCGCCGGGATGGTCACGCTGCCATCGGCTTCCTGATAATTCTCGAGCACGGCAATCAGCGTGCGTCCGACGGCCAGCCCCGAACCATTCAGGGTATGGCAGTACTCGGCCCGGCCCCCGCCGGTAGGTCGATAGCGGAGATCGAGTCGGCGGGCCTGGAAGGCCTCACAGTTGGAGCAGGATGAGATCTCGCGGTACTTGCCCTGCCCGGGCAGCCACACCTCGATGTCGTAGCTCTTGGCCGCAGCGAAGCCCATGTCCCCGGCGCAATGGTCGACCACGCGATAGGGGATATCCAGTCGCTGCAGCACCGTTTCCGCGCTTTGCACCATCGTCGCGAGCTCGTCGTACGACTGGACGGGCGTCGTGATCTTCACCAGCTCCACCTTGTCGAACTGGTGCTGCCGGATCATTCCCTTCAGATCCTTGCCGTACGTTCCCGCTTCCCGGCGGTAGCAGGGCGTGAAGGCCACATACCGGCGCGGCAAGGACGCCTCCGGCAGGAACTCACCGCGGTGCATCGCGGTGAGAGGAACCTCCGCCGTCGGGATGAGATAGAGCGTCCGGTTCTCGTCAGGCTCCTGCGTCTTGAAGAGCTGGTCTTCGAATTTCGGCAGCTGGGCAGTGCCCAGCATCGTCTCGCCGCTCACGAGGTGCGGTGTCCATACCTCGGTATAGCCGTGCTCCCGGGTGTGCAGATCGAGCATGAACTGGGTCAGGGCCCGTTCCAGGCGCGCGGCCCCGCCCCATAGCACCGTGAAGCGAGACTTGGCGATCCGGGCGGCCCGCTCGAAGTCCAGGAGGCCCAACCGTTCCCCGAGCTCCTCATGCGGCCGGGCCGCGAACGCGAAGGACCGCGCGGTACCCCAGCGGCGGACTTCGACGTTCTGGTCTTCGGTCAGGCCGGGAGGGACCGAAGAGTGGGGCAAATTCGGGAGCTGAACCAGGAGGTGCTCGATCGCCGCCTCCCGGGCCGCGACCTCGGCATCCAGCACCTTGATGCGCTCGCCGACCGCACGCATCCGTGCTTGCTCGGCCGCGGCGTCCTCACCTCGCCGGCGGGCCTGGCCGATGGCCTCCGAGACCCGGTTGCGCTCGGCCTTGAGCTCCTCGGCCTCGCGGAGGGGGCGCCGCCGCTCGACGTCCAGGGCCAGGACTTCCTTAACGACGGTAGGCGACTCGCCCCGGGCGGCCAGCCCCCGCTCGACGGTCTCGGGCTGCTCCCGGAAGAGTCGGATGTCCAGCACGGCGGCCCCGCTACTGCGCCTCGGACGTCTGTTCGGCCTCCACGCGGGCAATCGAACCGACCCGGTCATCCGGCTCCAGCTCGATGATCCGAACTCCCCAGGTGTTGCGCCCCTGCGAGGAGATATCGGCAGCATGCATGCGGATGATCTTGCCCTTGGTGGTGACGACGAGCAGGTCGTCTTCGTCGCGGACCTGCAGCATGCCCACGACATTCCCGTTGCGGCCACCAGTCTTGATGTCGATGATTCCCTTGCCGGCCCGGCCCTGCAGGCGGTACTCGTCGAGCGGTGTCCGCTTGCCGAAGCCGCGCTCCGTGACGGTGAGGATGGTGACACCCTCCTGGACCACGTCGGTGGTGATGACCTCGTCCCCCTCTTCGAGCTCGACGCCCCGTACGCCGGCGGCGCCGCGCCCCATCGGGCGGACCTCCTCCTCGGCAAAACGAATTGTCATGCCCAGCTTGGTGGCGACCATCACCTCGCGCTGGCCGTCCGTCCGGCGGGCCGCGATCACCTCGTCACCGGTCTCCAGACCAATGGCCTGAATACCTCCGGCCCGCGGGTGCGAGTACGCCTCCAGCTCGGTCTTCTTCACCTTGCCCTGCTTGGTGACGAACAGGACGTGGCCGCCCGCCGCGAAGTCACGCACCGGCACGCAGGTGGCCACCCGCTCGCCCTCACCCAGCGAAAGGAGATTCACCATGGCCTTGCCCTTGGCCTGGCGCCCACCCTCGGGAATCTCGTGGACCTTGAGCCAGTGCACCTTGCCCAGGTTGGTGAAGAAGAGCAGGAAGGAGTGCGTGGAGGCCACGAACAGGTCCTCGACGATGTCCTCCTCTTTGGTCTCCATCCCCGTCACGCCCTTGCCGCCCCGCCGCTGGCTCCGGTACGCCTCCACGTGGGTGCGCTTGATGTATCCCGACCGCGTGATGGTGACGACCATCTCTTCGTCGGCGAGCAGGTCCTCGATGGTCAACTCGGTCGTCTCGGTGACGATTTCCGTCCGCCGGGCATCGCCGTACTCGGTCTTGAGGGCCAGGAGCTCCTGCTTGATGATCCCCATCAGCTTGGCCTCGGAGGCCAGGATGCCCTTGAGCTCATCGATGAGGGCCAGGGTCTGCTCGTGCTCCTCGACGACCTTGTGCCGCTCCAGCTGGGTCAGGCGCTGCAGCCGCATGTCCAGGATGGCCTTGGCCTGGATCTCGCTGAGCTCGAGCCGGCTCATCAGGGCATCCTTGGCGGCCTCCGGGCTCTCGGCCTGACGAATGAGCCGGATCACGACGTCCAGGTGCTCGACCGCTTTGCGCAACCCGGCCAGCACGTGGGCCTTCTCCTCGGCCCGGGCCAGATCGAAGCGCGTGCGCCGGGTCACGATCTCGCGCCGGAAGCGGACAAAGGCCTCCAGCATCTCCTTGAGGTTCACTACCTGGGGCCGGCGCTCCACGAGGGCGAGCATGATGATCCCGAAGGTCGTCTGCATCTGGGTGTGCTTGTAGAGCTGGTTCAGCGCGATCTGGGGGATCTCCCCGCGGGCCAGCTCTAGCACGATGCGGATGCCCTCGCGGTTCGACTCGTCGCGGATCTCGGAAAGGCCATCGATCTTCTTCTCGCGACTGAGCTCGGAGATCTTCTCGATGAGGCTGGCCTTGTTCACCTGGTAAGGCAGCTCGGTGATGATGATCGCTTCGCGGCCGCCGCGCATCTTCTCGGCGTGGGCCTTAGCCCGTAGCGTGATGGTGCCCCGCCCGGTGGTGTAGGCCTCCCGGATCCCGCCCGTGCCGTAGATAAACCCGCGAGTCGGGAAATCGGGCCCGGTGACGATCTTCATGAGCTGCTCGAGCGTGGCCGCCGGGTCGTCGACGAGCAGGACCAGGGCGTCGATCACCTCGGTGAGGTTGTGCGGGGGAATGTTCGTGGCCATCCCCACCGCGATGCCCGCCGACCCGTTGATCAGGAGGTTGGGCACCCGAGTGGGCAGGACGACCGGCTCTTGCAGCGACTCGTCGAAGTTGGGGACGAAGTCGACGGTCTCCTTGTCGATGTCGGCCAGCATCTCGTGGGCGATCTTGGCCAGCCGGGCTTCCGTGTACCGCATCGCGGCCGGCGGGTCGCCATCGATGGAACCGAAGTTTCCCTGGCCGTCGACCAGGGGATAACGCAGCGAGAACTCCTGGACCATCCGCACCAGCGCCTCGTACACCGGCGCATCGCCGTGGGGGTGATACTTCCCCAGCACTTCGCCCACCACGCGGGCGGCCTTCTTGTAGGGTCGATTCCAGGCCAGCCCCAGCTCCTGCATGGCATAGAGCACGCGGCGGTGGACGGGCTTGAGGCCATCGCGGATGTCCGGCAGCGCGCGGCCGACGATGACGGACATCGCGTAGTCCAGGTAGGACTTCCGCATCTCCTCTTCGATGGGGACCGGGACCTGTCGCTCGTTGGGCATCGGCACTCCTGAGACCAGCTCAGCCGGGTCGCGGCATCAGATGTCGAGGTTGGCGACGTCGAGGGCGTGCTTCTCGATGAATTCGCGCCGGGGCTCCACCGCGTCACCCATGAGGACGGTGAACATCTCGTCGGCTCCCACGGCGTCCTCCATCGTCACCTTGAGAAGGGTGCGGGTGTCGGGGTTCATCGTCGTCTCCCAGAGCTGCTCGGGATTCATCTCGCCGAGCCCCTTGTAGCGCTGGAAGGTCGCCCCGGATCGGCTTCGCTCCAGGGCCACCCGCAACAGCTCTCCGACGTCCTTCACCGGCGTCTCCTGGCCACCCTCGATCAGGGTCGTCGGGCCCTTCTCGACGGGCGCCACCTTCTCCCAGAGCTCCAGCATCGTCGCGTAGTCCCCGGACTTGAACAGCTCGGTGCTGAACGCGACCGCAGGCGGCCCCGCGATCGTCACGGCATGGCCATCGCCGTTTTCTCCGGGCTGCACGTCCACCGTGAAGCCGTCCACGGCGGCGGCGGCCGTCCGGATGGCCTCGCCGATCTCGGCGTGACCGACCCCGCGCTTCGTTCCGCGGAACTTCTGCCGGAGCAGCTCTCTGAGAATGGGCGCGGGAACGCCCCGCTTCACCAGCTTGCCGAACAGCCCCTGAAACTCCGCGGCCGCGCGCAGCATCTCCAGCAGCGGCTCACCGCCCAACGGCTGCTTTGTGCCCGGCACCTTGACACTCGCCGCTTCCACCCAGGCCGCCAGGAAGAACTCCTCGAACTCCCGTTCCGACATCAGATACTTCTCGACCCTGCCCTTCTTCACCTTGAACAGGGGCGGCTGAGCGATGTAGAGATGGCCGGCCTCGATCACCGGCACCATGTGACGGAAGAAGAACGTCAGGAGCAGCGTCCGGATGTGGGCGCCGTCCACGTCGGCATCGGTCATCAAGATGACCTTGTGATAGCGGAGCTTGGCGACGTCGAACTCCTCGGGCCCGATGCCGGTTCCCATCGCCGAGATCAACAGCCGGATTTCGTTGTGGGACAGCACCTTGTCGTAGCGCGCCTTCTCGGCGTTGATGATCTTGCCGCGCAGAGGGAGAACAGCCTGGGTGCGACGGTCCCGGCCCTGCTTGGCGGAGCCGCCGGCCGAGTCACCCTCCACGATGAACAGCTCGCGGTACTGCGGCTCCCGCTCCGAACAATCGGCGAGCTTGGCGGAGAGCCCCTCATCGTCGACGCCCTTCTTGCGCGTCAGCTCGCGGGCCTTGCGCGCCGCCTCCCGGGCCTGGGCCGCCCGCACACACTTGTCGACGATCTTGCGCGCTGTCGTGGGATCTTCTTCGAAGGCCTCGGCCAGCTTGTCGTTGACGATCTGCTGGACCAGACCCTTGACGTCGGTGTTGCCGAGCTTGGCCTTCGTCTGGCCCTCGAACTGGGGCTCGGGCAACCGGACGGAAACTACCGCCGCCAGCCCCTCGCGGACGTCATCGCCGCTGATCCCACCCTTGAAGCCCTTGAGGTAGCCGTTGGCCTCGGCATAGCTGGCCAGCCGGCTGGTCAGGGCGGCCCGGAAGCCCGTGAGGTGCGTCCCGCCCTCGCGGGTATTGATGTTGTTGGCGAAGGCAAACACGTTCTCCTGGTAGCCGTCGTTGTACTGCAGGGCGACCTCGACCTCGATGTCCCCGCGCTTGCCTTCAAAGTACAGGACCTTGGGGTGGACGGGCGTCTTGTTCTGGTTCAGGTGCTTGACGAACTCGACGATGCCGCCCTTGTAGAGGAACGTGTGGCTGCGGGCGTCGCGCTCGTCCTCGATCACGATCTTCAGCCCGCGATTGAGAAAGGCCAGCTCGCGCAGCCGGTTGGAGAGCGTGTCGAAGGAGAACGCGGTCTCCTCGAAGATCGCCGGATCGGGTTTGAAGCGAATAATGGTGCCGTGCTTCTGGGTCTTCTCACCCTCTGTGAGATTCCCGGCCGGGGTGCCGCCGTTCTCGAAGCGCTGAGTCCAGATCCGGCCCTGCCGACGGATCTCCACCTCCAGCCACTCGCTCAGCGCGTTGACCACGGACACGCCGACCCCGTGGAGGCCCCCGGAGACCTTGTAGGCAGAGTGCTCGAACTTACCGCCCGCGTGCAGCGTGGTCAGCACGACCTCGGCGGCCGGACGCCCGGTCTCTTTGTGGATGTCGACGGGAATGCCCCGACCGTTGTCACCCACCGAGCAAGACCCGTCGGAATGCAGGATGATCTTGATGCTGTCGCAGTGGCCGGCCAAAGCCTCATCGACGGCGTTGTCGACCACCTCGTACACGAGGTGGTGCAACCCGTAGGCGCTCGTATCGCCGATGTACATGGCCGGGCGCTTGCGGACAGCCTCCAGTCCCTCCAGGACCTTGATATCGCTGGCGGTGTAGCTCTCGGCCTTCATGCCGCGGCGACCTCGCCTTCCTTCACGACCCAGGGAACGCCGCGGCCTTCGGGCAGCGGCTCGGGCGAGGTCAGAAACACCTGTTCGGCGTGGTCGATCTCCCGTAGAACATTGCCGCGCACCGCAGGATCGAGCTCGGAGAGCGCATCATCCAGGAGTAGCACCGGCGTGGTCCCCGTCGCCTCCGCGATCGGCAGCACCTCCGCCAGCCGCAGCGTCAGAGCCAGTAACCGCTGCTGGCCCCGCGAGCCGAACGCCCGCGCGTCCACGCCGTCCAGCTCGATGGCGAGGTCGTCGCGGTGTGGCCCAACCAGCGTCTGCCCGCGCCGCACCTCCGCCGCTCGCTCACGCTCCAGCGCTGCCAGGAAGGCCGCCGGCTCGGTCGCCTCACCCAGCGCGGCACGATAGCGGATCTCGACCTTGGGCCGCCCGCCGGCCAGCGTGGGGTAAATTCTCGCCAGCTCGGTCTGGAGCGCAGCCACTGCCCGCCGGCGCCGTTCCATCAGCTCCAGGCCGACCACGGCGAGTTGCTCGTCCCACGGGGCCAGTCGCGCGCTCAGGCCGATCGGCATTCGCTGCTGCAGGAGGTAGTTGCGTCGCCCAAGCACCTGACGATAGCGGATCAGCGCCGCCCGATGACTCGCGTAGAGCCGCGCCGCGAAGCCGTCGAGGAAGTTGCGCCGAGCGGCCGGAGAGCCGTGGAGGATCTCCAGATCCGGCCAGCCGAAGGGAACGGCCCGGGCCCAGGGACAGTCCT
Source organism: Candidatus Methylomirabilota bacterium (assembly GCA_035457825.1). Taxonomy (GTDB): domain Bacteria; phylum Methylomirabilota; class Methylomirabilia; order Rokubacteriales; family CSP1-6; genus 40CM-4-69-5. The sequence goes on along the minus strand of DATIAY010000098.1, from coordinate 25,016 downwards.
CTCCCCCACTCTGCCAGGTCCCGCTCGGCTGCCGCTCGATCATCCGCCGGACAGTGCGGGCGCCCTCGGCACGCCGCAATTCGCCCGCCACCATCGCCCGCTCGACGCCCCAGAACGGAATGTCGGCGAGCCGCGCGGTGCGAAACGACCGACCGCTCACGAGGAAACCAAGCGCTTCGAGAAGGTTCGTCTTGCCCCGGGCGTTGGCGCCCGTGAGGAGATTCAGCTTCGGCGAGGGGCTCCAACCAAGGGTGCGATGATTACGAAACTCGAGTATCTGCAACCATCCAATTTGCACCCTATCTGGCACCTCGATCTCAGAGGGAAATCCTCGCTAAATACGCATAGGCATTATAACACAGCAGTATCCGTCATCCGCCGAGCTTTTCAGCAAACCGGGGCTCAAAGCGTCCTTGAATTCGAACACCACGTCCTCGTGCTCCAACGGCGCGAGGGCATCCTGGACGTAGCGGGAATTGAAGCCAATGGTGAGCTCGGCGCCGCTGTACTCCACCTCGATCGCTTCCTCCGCTTCGCCCAGATCATGGCTGGCCGCCGAGAGCGTGAGCGCCCCCGGGGCGAGCACAAATCGCACCGGTTTGTTGCGCTCCTCGGCCATCACCGAGACGCGTCGCAACGCCCCCACCAGGACAGCACGCTTGAGGATCAGCCGTCCGGGATGATTGCGGGGCACCACGGCTTCCCAATTCGGAAACTGACCCTCGATGAGGCGCGCGGTCATCACGAAGTTCGGCATCTGCATCACGAACTGATTCTCGGTGATGGCGAGCTGGACGTCCTCACTGGCGCCCAGGACCCGCATGATCTCCGTCACCGCCTTCCTCGGCACGATCCCGCTCACGCCGCTCAGCCCCTGACCGACGCTCCGGGTGGCCACGGCTAGCCGGTGGCCGTCGGTCGCCACGAATCGAGCCTCTTTGGGCTGAAGCAGAAACAGGACACCATTGAGGGCGAATCGACTTTCGTCGTGCGACACCGCGAAGCTGGTCTGAGCCAGCATGTCGCGGAGCGTCTTGGCCTCTATGCGGAGCCAGGCCGGCGGGGCGGCCGGAACCACGGCGGGAAAATCTGTGGGAGGCATTCCGACCAGACGAAAGTTGACGCCGGCACACCGGATGGTGACTGCCGCCGTATCGGAGACCTTGAGCGCCAGGCTCGCTGCCGGCAATTCCTTGACGATCTCGGCGAGTTTGCGGGCCGAGACGGTGATCGAGCCCTTGCCGCCCACCCGAGCCGGCACGGCGACCCGCGCCGCGACCTCCAGGTCGGTGGCCGTGACCCGGACGGCCTCGCCCTCGGCTTCGAGCAGCACGTTGGCCAGAATCGGCAGCGTCTGCCGAGGCTCGACGATGTTTTGCACCATCTGCAGGCCCTTGAGGAACGCGTCACGGTCCAGTACGACTTCCATACGATTCTCCATGATCAGGAAGATAAGAACTGAAGCGTAGTCGTAGGCGTCATAGAAGGTGTGGATACCGAGCCGGGCACCAAACGTCCTGGCGGGGTCGTAGGTTGGAGCGCATGAGGAGTGGGGATAATCCGGTGACTGCCAGGGAGGGAACAGTGGATCACAACTGGATCCCCTGGATAAGCCCCTCGATAGTCTTGCGTAGTTTGGGGTCCTCCTGGGTCAGCGCCAGGATCTTGTCCACGGCGTGCAGGACCGTCGTGTGGTCCTTACCTCCGAAGGAGCGGCCGATCTCGGCCAGCGAGGCGTGCGTGAGATGGCGGGACAGGTACATGGCGACCTGGCGCGGGAAGGCCACGGCCTTGGTGCGGTTCTTGGCCTTCAGATCGGAGATCTTGACGCCGAAGTAGTCGGACACCTTTCGCTGCACCTGCTCGATGGTGATGATCCGTTCCTCTTCGCCCCAGAGATCGGCCAGGACTTCTTGGGCCAGCTCGACGCTCATCTCGCGGCCGGTGAGCGCGCAAAACGCGATCATCCGGGTGAGCGAGCCCTCCAGTTCGCGGATGTTGGATTTGATGCGCGCGGCGATGAGGTAGGCCACATCGTCGCTGAGGCGCACCCGCTCCACCGCGGCCTTCTTCTTGAGGATGGCCACGCGGGTCTCGAAGTCCGGCGGTTGGATGTCGGCGATGAGCCCCCACTCGAAGCGGGAGCGCAGCCGCTCCTCGATCTCGGGGATGTCCTTGGGCGAGCAATCGCTGGAAACGATGATCTGTTTGCGCGACTCGTAGAGGTCGTTGAAGGTGTGGAAAAACTCCTCCTGCGTCCGTTCCTTGCCCGAGATGAACTGGATGTCGTCAATGAGGAGCAAGTCGATGTTTCGATAGCGGGCACGGAACTCCGCCGTCCGATCATAGCGGATAGCGTTGATGAGCTCGTTGGTGAAGCGCTCCGAAGACAGATAGACGACGCTGGTCCCGGGGAACAGACGAAGGACCTGGTGGCCGACAGCGTGGAGCAGATGGGTCTTGCCGAGGCCGACCCCGCCGTAGATGAAGAGCGGGTTGTAGGCGCGGGAGGGGAGTTCGGCCACGGCCTGGCATGCCGCACCGGCGAACTGGTTGGAGGAGCCGACGACGAAGGTGTCGAAGGTGTACCGCGGATTCAGTCCCTCGGCGCGGCCCGGCGCCGGCCCGGGTGCGGGCGGCACCGGAACAGCGGATTCCGGCGACGGGGAATCGTCCACGACGATCGACACGCGCGGGTGCCCGCCGACGCATTCCTGGGCAACGGTCTGCAGGGCATCCAGATGGTGCTGCGCGAGCCAGTCGCGCGAAAAGCGGTTCGGGGCGCCGATCTTCAGATGATCCCCCTCGACGGCGATCAGCCGACAGGGACGGATCCATGAGTCCAGCACCGCGGGCGGCAGGCGGCGACCTGCCGACTCCAGCATGCGCGTCCAAAGACTATCTAACACAGGCGTGAGCCCCACTTACGCACACAGTTATCCACAAGTGTGGATAGCTAGCGCGGTTCGGAGGTGATTACATAGACTCGAACGGCCACTCACCAGACACCAAAGCCGCCACCAAGTTCGGGATGGCGGGCACCTTAACACAGGGGAAAAACAGCCCGCAAGTGGCTCGGTAAGTTGACTTGCCCGACGGTGATGACTAGACTACGTCGGCTTAAGACCCCAAAGGGGATATGCGTACATGAAGCGGACGTTTCAGCCCAACCTGCGCCACCGGAAGAAAACACACGGCTTCCGGGCTCGCATGAAGAGCAAAGGCGGACGTACAGTGCTCAAGCGCCGGCGGGCCAAGGGGCGCAAACGGCTGACCGTCTAACGGGCCGGTTCCCCCGCAGCGAGCGGTTGACCAGCGGCGCCGAGATCCAGGCGCTTTTCCAGCAGGGCAAGCGAATCGAAAAGCCATCACTGATCGTGCTCTGGCGCGAGACCGAGGCCCCGTGCCGCGCCGGCTTCGCCGTGACCCGGCAAGTGCGCGGCTCGGTACGTCGCAACCGGGCCCGGCGACGCCTGCGGGAGGCGTTCCGGGCGGCGCGGGTGGCCGCGCCGGGGCGCGCGGCGCTCGTGGTTCTCGGTAAACGGGGTGCCCTCGACACCCCCCTCCCCGAGCTGACCGAGCAACTTCGAAGCGCCTTGGCCGCCATTGCCGAGCGCAGGGGCAGGCTGTGACGGTGGCGGCCCGGCTCGCCGTGCACGCCATCACCGCTTATCAGCGGGTGCTCTCGCCCGTGCTGGGCCGACACTGTCGCTTCGCGCCGAGCTGTTCGGAATATGCCCGCCTGGCCCTGCTGCGGCACGGAGCGATCCGCGGCGGCGCCCTCACGCTGGGCCGGCTGCTTCGCTGTCACCCGTTTCACCCTGGTGGGTACGACCCGCCACCGACGGGCTGATCGTGGAGAAACGGGCGGCCCTGGCGTTTGGCCTCAGCATCCTGCTGCTCCTAGCATACCTATGGGTGATGGAATCGTACTTCACGCCACCACGGTCTCGGGAGGTGGAGACGGGGGCCGCTCCACCGACGGCCGCGCCGCCGGCAACGACCCCGACGCCGACTCCGATCCCGACTCCGGCGCCGGGCCCGGGCCCGGCCGCAGCCGGCGAGCCCGGCCCACTCGTGGCGCGGCCGGCCCAGAGCACCATGGTGGTCTCCGGACCGCTTTACCGGGGCCTGGTGAGCAGTGAGGGGGGCAAGCTCCAGGAGTGGACCCTGCAGTATCGCGGCGACAAGCCGATGGTCATCGTCGGTGAGCTGGGACCCCGCGGGCTCGTGCCCGGAGGCGATCTTGCCGCCGCCGACCCGCTGGCCATGAGCCTCGGACCGCGGGAGCTCAAACTGGGTCGCGAGAACCCGAGCGGAGAGGCGGTCCTTCAAGGCGAGCTCAGCGGGCTGCGCGTTCGGGAGACGCTCAAGTTCGATGCCGGGCAGTACACCATCGATGCCCACATCCGGGTAGAGAACACGACGGCCTCCCCGAGAACGCTGACTCTGTCCCTGCCCTGGCTCTACCGACATGACGAGAAAACCCCTGGGGGGAAATTCCCAGGCCAGCTCCCGACCGAGGTGGTGTGGGCGGCGCGCGGTCGGGTGGAACGCGTCGAGGATCTCAAGGCGGTGGGTCGGCACGAGGCTGAGGGGGGTGCCTGGGTCGCGATTGGAAGCACGTGGTACCTGGCGGCTCTCGTTCCGAAGTCACCAGGGTTCACCCTGGTGGCTGAGGGGGACAAGAAAGAGGGCAAGGAAGAATATCGCGTCGCGATCGCAGTGCGCGCGGGCCCGACCATCGCCCCCGGCCAGGCCTGGGAGGGACGGGTGATCCTCTACATCGGGCCCAAGGAGTACGACAGGCTCGCGGCGCTGGGCCTGGAGGGCACGGTCAACTTCGGTGGCTTCCCCTTACCCCAGCGATACGGTGGGCTTCCGATGGAATGGCTCGGGGTGCCCATCCTGAAGCTGATGAACTGGCTCCACGGATTCGTCGCCAATTACGGTGTCGTGATCATCCTGCTCACCGTGGTGTCGAAAGTCCTCTTCTATCCACTCACGGTGAAGAGCCTGAAGTCGATGAAGGCCATGCAGACGCTCCAACCGCAGATCAACGCCCTGCGCAGTAGGTACCGAAGCGAGCCCCGGAAGCTTCAGGAAGAGACCATGGCGCTGTATCGGAAGCATCGGGTGAATCCCATGGGGGGCTGTTTGCCGATGGTCGCGCAGGTTCCGATCTTCTATGCCCTGTATCTGGCGCTATCAGTGTCGGTCGAGCTGCAAAACGCGCCGTTCCTCTGCTTCGGCCGTGCCTTCGGCGTCGATCTGTGGATCTGCGACTTGGCCAGTTACGATCCTACCTATATCCTGCCGATCCTCATGGGCGTCTCGATGTTCATCCAGCAGAAGATGACTCCGACAATGGGTGACCCTCGTCAGGCGCGCATGATGCTGGTGATGCCCTTCGTTTTTACTTTCATGTTCCTGAATCTCCCCTCAGGTCTTGTCCTCTACTGGTTCGTATCCAATCTTTTGCAGATCATGCAGCAGTGGTGGATGGATCGGGCGGGCCGGGTAGGCGCCAGGGAGAATGCCCGAGCCTGAGCAACGCCGGATCCCGCCAGCTGCCCTCCAGGTTCGATGAAGGCTTCCATGCAGTCCTGAGACGTCCGCCGAGTGACTCCGAGCGGGCCATGTTTGGCAAGTACCTTGAGTTATTAATCAAATGGGGATCGGTCTACCGGATGATCGGCTCTATCGATCCAGAATGGATCGTGGAAAATCTGTTCCTGGATAGCCTGCTGTTCCTCGGAGTGCTTCCTATGGAGGCCAGATCGATCCTCGATTTCGGCGCGGGGGCCGGTCTGCCTGGAATCCCAATTGCGATCGTCCGCCCTAGTGGCGAGATGGCGCTTTTAGAAGCCAAACGTCGCCGGGCCACTTTCTTGAGCACGACGATTCGCGAGCTCGGGCTGAGCGGTGCCAGGGTTCTCTCGGGCAGGGCTGAGGATCTGGTGCAGGAACTGGGCGGCGCCTTCGATGCGGTGGTGATGCGCTGCGCAGGGAGATTTGACGAGGTCCTCCCGCTCGCCGCCCGGTTCATCAGGGCCGGCGGCATCGTCGTAGCCTCCGGGCCAGAGAAGCCGGGATCTCTCAGGGCCGGGGAGTGGCGCACGGTTCCTGCTGTCCGAGAGGGGTCTTTACGGCGCTTCGCCGTCCTCCAAAAATCCTCAGGACCCTAGTGCGTTCGTCGTGGAACGTTATCTTGTCATCCAAATGGGATAGCTATACATTTGATGTCGAGTGTTGCTCGTGGAACATTTGAACTACGGAAAATTCTTGATCGCTTCGCCCATCGCCTGTTATTTGAGGCTTTGAGGCCACTTGCCGAGGTGAGTTGATCGCCAGGACCATCGCGGTAGTGAACCAAAAAGGCGGGGTCGGAAAGACGACGACCGCGGTTAATCTCGCCGCCGGGCTCGCCTTGGCCGAGCGCCCGACCCTTCTAGTTGATCTAGATCCTCAAGGCAATGCGACGACCGGGCTTGGAGTCCGGAAACCAGGGCTCTACCCCACCGTCTATCACGTCCTCCTCGGTAATGAGCCGGCTGACAAGGCCGTGCTGGATACCTCCCTGCCCGCACTCCACCTGCTTCCTTCGGACATCGATCTGGTTGGGGCCGAGATCGAGTTGGTAGGCCTTGACCGAAGGGAGCACCGCCTGCGCGACGCCCTGGAAAGCCTCACCTGGCGTTATCAGTACACATTGATCGATTGTCCGCCTTCCCTGGGTCTCCTGACAATCAATGCCCTCGCGGCCGCTGACCGGGTCCTGGTTCCACTGCAATGCGAGTTCTACGCCCTCGAGGGGCTGACGCATCTCCTCAAAACCATCAAGCTGGTCAAGGAGCGGCTGAATCCGGCCCTATCAGTATTCGGAATTGTCCTGACAATGTTTGATGGTCGGACCAGCCTGGCGTTACAGATCCGTGAGGAAGTTCAGCGATATTTCCCAGGCGAGATATTCGATACCGTCATCCCACGCAACGTGCGGCTCACCGAGGCGCCCAGTCATGGGCGACCGGTGATGTTGCACGACCTGCGGTCCAGCGGCGCAATCGCATACATCGAACTGACCAAGGAGGTTCTGCGGCATGAATAGACGAGGGCTCGGGCGGGGTCTGGATGCGCTGCTGGGATCGACTTCCAGCACGGCGACCACCGAGGGCACGGCGCTGCTGGAGGTCCCTGTAGACCAGATCGAGGTCAACCCCCGGCAGCCCCGAAAGACGTTCGAGCCGGGCTCCCTCGACGAGCTGGCCCGCTCCCTCAAGTCCACCGGCATGATCCAGCCCGTCATCGTGCGCCGCACGCCAGGGGGGCGCTGGCAGCTGATCGCCGGCGAGCGGCGCTGGCGGGCCGCGCGTTTGGCCGGCCTCGAGCAGATTCCTGCCCTCGTGCGCGAGGCCACCGATGGGGAGAGCCTGGAGCTTGCCCTGGTAGAGAACCTGCTCCGCGAGGACCTCAACCCCATCGAGGAGGCCGAAGCCTACCAGCGGATCCTCACGGAATTCGGCTGGACCCAGGAGGATGTCGCGCAGCGCGTGGGAAAGGATCGGAGCACGATCGCCAACAGTCTCCGCTTGCTTCGTCTGCCCGACGTCATCCAGGATGATCTGCGCACGGGCCGGCTCACGATGGGTCACGCGCGCGCGCTGCTGTCCTTGACGGAGCCCAGCGAGCAGTTGAAGCTTCGGGACGAGATCCTGGCCCACGCATGGTCCGTGCGGGCCACGGAGGAGGGCGTGGAGCAGCGGCGGCTCGTCCCGGCCCCGGCGCGCCGCCGGTCGGCGGAGCTGGTCGCCCTCGAGGATGAGATACAGCGCGCGCTGCTGGCCCGCGTGCGCATTCGGGGCAACGAGCGGCGGGGCCGCGTCGAGATCACTTACGCAACGACGGACGAGCTGAATCGGCTCGCCGGCCTTCTGGGGGTTCGGACGTAGACATGGCCGAGCGCATCGTAGTCGCCATGAGCGGGGGCGTGGACTCCTCCGTCGCCGCGGCCCTGCTCGTGGAGCAGGGCTATGACGTCGTGGGCATCACGCTGCGCGTCTGGCCCTGGCGGGAGCCCGTCGGCGCCGCGGAGCGATTCGGGAGCTGCTGTGGCACGGGTGCCACCGACGACGCGCGCCGGGTCGCCCGCCGGCTAGGGATCCCGCACTACGTGCTGGACAGCGAGGCCGAGTTCACGCGTGCCGTCATCGACCGCTTCGTCGACGAATATCACCGGGGCCGGACGCCGGTACCCTGTCTGGCCTGCAACAGCGAGCTGAAGTTCGGCTCGCTGCTCCAGCGCGCGGCGGCCTGGGATGCGGTGGCCGTGGCCACCGGACACTATGCTCGCGTGATCCACGATGCGGCCGCCGGCCGCTTCCTGCTCTTCAAGGGCCTGGATGCCCGCAAGGACCAGTCGGATTTTCTCTGGCCTCTGGGCCAGGCCCAGCTCGCCGCCGCGCGCTTTCCCGTCGGCAGCCTCACGAAAGCTGAGGTCCGTGCCCACGCGCGCCGGCTCGGCCTCGTCACCGCGGACAAGCCGGAGAGCCAGGAGATCTGCTTCATCCCCGACGACGACTACCGCGGCTTCCTGCGCCGCCGAGATCCCGACGCCTTTCGGGCGGGCGCGATCGTGGACCAGACCGGCACCGTGGTCGGCGCCCACCGCGGTCTGGCCGACTATACGGTCGGGCAGCGCAAGGGACTCGGGCTGGCGTCGGGGCGGCGTCTCTACGTGCTCGACCTTGACGCTCAGGCCAACACGGTAACGGTAGGCCCCGCCGAGGGGCTCGAGCGACGGCGCCTGATGGCCGAGTCCGTCAACTTCATCGCCTGCGAACCGCCCGCCGAGCCCATGGCCGTGGAGGCGAAGATCCGCCACAGCCACACGGCGGCGCCCGCGACCGTGCGGGCTCTGGGGGAGGATGGGGCCGAGGTGGTGTTCGAGACGCCGCAGCGGGCGGTCACGCCCGGCCAGTCAGTCGTCTGGTATCGGGGCGACCTGGTGATCGGCGGCGGAATCATCGGGCGCTGAGCTCCGGAACTGTTGACCGCCAACCAATTTGCGTGATAGTTTTCACAATCACTGTTGATCCCCGACAAGGGAGATCCCCGCATGTCTCACGCTAGGTTCCGATGGCTGGGCGGCATCGTGTGTGCCGGCGTTGTCATGCTCGTGCCCGGTCTGCTCTGGGCCGCGGAGGGGGGCGGCGGCCTCATCAACCTGGACAAGTCGCTGCTCGTCCAGATGGTGAATTTCCTCATCCTTCTGCTGATTCTGTGGCGGCTCCTCTACCGGCCGCTGCTCGCCAAGATGCAGGAGCGGACGCAGGCGATCCAGCGCTCGCTGGAGGAGGCACAGGCCGCGCGGGCCGAGATCACCCGCCAGCAAGAGGAGAACACGGCGCGGCTGCGCCAGGCCCACGCCGAGGCCGCCAGCATCCGCGAGCGGGCCCTGAAGGACGCCGGCGAGGAGCAGAAGCGTCTGCTCGAGGCGGCCCGAGCCGAGGCTCAGCGGATCGCCGACGCGGCCAAGGCCCAGCTCGACGCCGAGATCCGCCGCGCCCGCGACGACCTGCGGCGCGAGGTGGCCGAGCTGGCCACCGCGGTGGCGGAGAAGCTCGTCAGAAGGAGCCTGCGCGACGAGGATCACCGCCGCGTCGTCGCCGACGCCATCGGGCAGCTCAAGGGATGACCGCCGCCCGACCGTACGCGCGCGCGCTGTGGGAGCTCGCCAAGCAGCGCGGTCAGGTGGACGCGGTAGAACGGGAGCTCGAGATGATCGCTCAGGCCATCGGCCAGGCGCCTGCGCTCCGCGATCTGTTCGCGCGGCCGTGGGTCGCGCCGAGCGTGAAGCGCGCAGTGGCCCTGGAGGTGGCCGCGCGTCTCGGGCTCTCGCCGCTCACGCGTGATTGCGTCGCGCTCCTGGCGCGGCAGGGGCGCGGCGATCAGCTGGAGGCCATGGTGGGGGTGTTCCGTCAGCTCGCGGACGAGGATCTCGGTCGCCTCCGCGCCCAGGTCCGCACGGCGGTGCCGCTCACGAAGGCCGAGCGCGCCCGGCTCGGCGAGCGGCTGGGCCGGGCGCTGGGCGGCCAACAGGTGGTTCTGGAGGAAACCGTCGATCAAGGGTTGCTCGGCGGCTTCGTGGCCGAGGTGGGCAGCTACATCGTGGATGCGAGCCTGGACGGGCAGCTCGCGCGCTTGCGCGATCGACTGGCAAAGGGGTAGGGGGAGCGAATGATCAAGGCCGGCGAGATCAGCGAGATCATCAAGCAGCAACTGGCGGGCTACGAGGCCGAGGTCGATCTCCAGGAGATTGGCCGTGTCATCGAGGTCGGCGACGGCATCGCCCGCATCTACGGGCTCGAGCGCGCCATGGCCGGCGAGTTGCTTCAGTTCCCCAACGACGTCGTGGGCATGGTGCTCAATCTCGAGCAGAGTCAGGTCGGCGCCGTGCTGCTGGGCGACGACACGCTGATCAAGGAAGGCGACGTCGTCAAGCGGACCAATCGCATCGCCCAGGTCCCGGTGGGCGAAGCGCTCGTGGGCCGCGTGGTCAACGCGCTGGGGGAGCCGGTGGACGGCAAAGGGCCCGTCGCGGCCAAGGAGTTTCGGCCGATCGAACGCTATGCGCCCGGCGTGGTGGACCGCCGCTCCGTGAAGGAGCCGCTGCAGACCGGTCTGAAGGCCGTCGATTCGATGATCCCCATCGGGCGCGGCCAGCGGGAGCTCATCATCGGCGACCGCGGTACGGGCAAGACGGCGCTGGCCGTCGACACGATCATCAACCAGAAGGGCCAGGACGTGTTCTGCTTCTACGTGGCCATCGGGCAGAAACGCTCGACCGTGGCCCAGGTGGTGAAGGTCCTGGAGGACCACGGCGCCATGGCCTACACGACCGTCGTCGTGGCCTCGGCCTCGGAGCCGGCGCCGCTGCAGTACCTGGCCCCCTACGCCGGCGTCACCATGGGCGAGTACTTCCGGGACTCCAAGCGCCACGCGCTGTGCATCTACGATGACCTCAGCAAGCACGCCGCCGCCTATCGCCAGCTCTCGCTGCTGCTGCGGCGGCCACCCGGGCGCGAGGCGTATCCCGGCGACGTGTTTTACCTCCACTCCCGGCTGCTCGAGCGGGCGGCCAAGCTCAATGACGAGCTGGGCGGTGGCTCGCTCACCGCGCTGCCGATCATCGAGACGCAGCTGGGCGATGTGTCGGCCTACATCCCGACCAACGTGATCTCCATCACCGACGGCCAGATCTACCTGGAGGGCGACCTCTTCTACGCAGGCATCCGACCCGCGGTCAACGTGGGTCTCTCGGTCTCCCGGGTGGGCGGCTCCGCCCAGATCAGGGCCATGCGGCAGGTGGCCGGCAAGCTGCGGCTCGACCTCGCCCAGTACCGCGAGCTGGCCGCCTTCGCCCAGTTCGGCTCCGATCTCGATCGGGCGACCCAGGCCCAGCTGGCCCGCGGTCAGCGGATGGTGGAGCTGCTCAAGCAAGGCCAGTATCAGCCGCTCGCCGTCGAGAAACAGGTAGCGATCATCTTCGCGGGAACCCAGGGGCTGCTCGACGATCTGCCCGGCGAGGCCATCCGGGAGTTCGAGGAGTTCTTGTTCGCCTGGCTCGAGCGCGGACCGGCGACCATCCTGGGTGAGATCCGGTCCAAGAAGGAGCTCAGCCCCGACCTCATCGATCAGCTCACGAAGGCCGTGCAGGACGCCAAGACGGAGTTCGTGGCCGCCAAGGGCATCAAGGCGGCGTAGGCCGGCATGGCGACGCTCCGGGACATCCGGCGGCGGATCCGTTCCGTCCAGTCGACCCAGAAGATCACGCGGGCCATGAAGCTCGTGGCCGCGGCCAAGCTGCGGCGCGCCCAGGAGCGGATCCTGGCCGCCCGGCCCTATGCCGGCAAGATGGCCGAGCTGCTCGGCAATCTGGTCTCGGCCGCCGGCTCGGACGGGGCGGCGCATCCGCTGCTGGAGCAACGCGAGGGGCCGCGACGCCAGGTGGTCATCATCACAGCCGACCGGGGCCTGGCCGGCGCCTTCAACTCCAATATCATTCGTAACGCGCTGGCCCTCATCCGGGGATCGAGCCAGGCCGACGTCACCCTGGTCGTGGTCGGCCGCAAGGGGCGCGACTTCTACCGCCGGAGGCCGTGGACGATCAAGCGGACCCTGCTCGGCTTCTGGGACCGCCTGGCCTTCAGCCACGCCCAGGAGCTGGCCGACTTCTTCATGACGCAGTTTCTCGAGGGCGAGGTGGACGAGGTCCACCTCGTCTACAACGAGTTCCGTTCAGTGGCCGTGCAGCGCCCCGTCCGCGTGCAGCTCCTGCCCATCGCGCGGGTCGCGGGGCAGGGAAGCGAGAGCGCGGCGGTGGAGTATCTCTACGAGCCCGGCCCGGAAGCGATCCTGGGTGACCTCCTGCCCCGCCACGTGCGCACCCAGGTGTACCGGGCCCTGATGGAATCGGTGGCCGGCGAGCACGGGGCGCGCATGACCGCGATGGAAGCGGCTACCAAGAATGCCAAAGAGATGATCGACATCCTCACCATCCAGTACAACAAGGCGCGCCAGGAGAAGATCACCAAAGAGCTGCTCGACATCGTGGGCGGCGCCGAGGCGCTGCGCCAAGGAGCCGAAGCATGAATCGGGGCAAGATCGTGCAGGTCATCGGACCCGTCGTCGATGTGGAGTTCGAGCCCGGGCAGCTTCCGGCCATCTACAATGCCCTCGAGGTCGAAGGCGTGGAGATGAAGGACATCTTTTCCTACTCCCAGCGGCTCGTGCTGGAGGTGGCCCAGCACCTCGGCGAGAGCACGGTGCGGACAGTGGCCATGGCCTCCACCGACGGGTTGACGCGCGGCCGGGGGGTCAAGGACACCGGCGCGCCGATCATGATCCCCGTCGGCAAGGAAACGCTGGGCCGGATCATCAACATCATCGGCGAGCCGGTCGACAAGGGACCAGAGATGAAGACCAAGAAGGCCTATCCGATCCACCGGCCGGCGCCGTCCTTCGAGGAGCAGTCCACCAAGGTGGAGATGTTCGAGACCGGGATCAAGGTCGTCGATCTCCTCGAGCCCTACACGCGAGGCGGCAAGACGGGCCTCTTCGGCGGCGCCGGCGTCGGGAAGACCGTGCTCATCCAGGAGCTGATCAACAACATCGCCAAGCAGCATGGCGGCATCTCGGTGTTCGCCGGGGTGGGGGAGCGCACGCGGGAGGGCAACGACCTCCACCACGAGATGAAAGAGTCGGGCGTGCTGGAAAAGACCGCGCTCATCTTCGGCCAGATGACCGAGCCGCCCGGCGCCCGCCTGCGCGTGGGGCTCACCGGCCTGACCGCGGCCGAGTACTTCCGCGACGAGGAAGGGCAGGACGTGCTGCTCTTCATCGACAACATCTTCCGCTTCACGCAGGCCGGCTCCGAGGTCTCCGCCCTGCTCGGCCGCATGCCCTCGGCCGTCGGCTACCAGCCGACCCTGGCCACCGAGATGGGAGCGCTCCAGGAACGGATCACCTCTACCAAGAAGGGCTCCATCACCTCGGTGCAGGCCATCTATGTGCCGGCCGACGACATCACGGATCCGGCGCCGGCTACGGCCTTCGCGCATCTCGACGCCACGACCGTGCTGAGCCGGGGGCTGACCGAGCTGGGCATCTACCCGGCGGTGGACCCACTGGCGTCGACGTCCCGGATCCTCGATCCCAACATCCTCGGCGCCGAGCATTACCAGACCGCTCGCGCCGTGCAGTCGATCCTGCAGCGCTATCGCGACTTGCAGGACATCATCGCCATCCTGGGCATGGAGGAGCTCTCCGACGAGGACAAGCTGATCGTGGGCCGGGCCCGGAAGATCCAGCGCTTCCTCTCCCAGCCATTCTCCGTAGCCGAGGCCTTCACCGGCCAGCCGGGCCGCTACGTGAAGCTCGCCGACACAGTGAAGTCCTTCAAGGAGGTCGTGGAGGGCAAGCACGACGAGCTGCCCGAGCAAGCCTTCTACATGGTCGGGGACATCGGGGAGGCCATGGAGAAGGCCACGAAGCTGCGCGAGGCGGCCTGAGTGGCCGACGCGCTCACGCTCGAGGTCGCCACGCCCACCCGCCTCGTCGTCACCGACAATGTCGACGAGGTGGTGGCCCCGGGCATCGAGGGCTACTTCGGGGTCCTCCCGGGCCACGCCCCCTTCCTCACCACGCTCGGCATCGGGGAGCTGACCTATCGCAAGGGGCGCGACGAGTTCCACCTGACAGTGGGGGGCGGGTTCTGCGAGGTCCGCAACGACAAGGTGATCGTCCTGGCCGACACCGCCGAACGCCCGGAGGACATCGATCGCGATCGGGCCGAGCGTGCCCGGCAGCGAGCCGAGCAGCGACTGGCCGGCCGCGCCCCGGAGGAGATCGACTACACACGCGCCGCCGCGGCGCTGGCCCGCGCGCTCACCCGCCTGCAAGTCGCCGGCCGCCCGCACTAGGGTCCCGGCGCCCGCCGCTCCCCACCAGGCAATCCCTCAGCCTGCCCAGGGATCCGGGCACCCTTGCCCAGCCGCGCGGGCAACACGTGCGCCGGCGGCAGGCCAAGGGCGCGAGCAATGCGGCCCTGGGTCAGGCACGCTTCTGGCACCAGGCTCAGGCATGGCAACGGTGCTGATCGTCGACGACGAGCCCAACGTCGTGGAGTTGGTGCGGGTCACCCTGGAGGACGATCGCGTCCACGTCATCGCCGCGATGTCAGGCACCGAAGCCCTGGAGCTGGTCGCGACAGGCCGTCCGGATCTCATCCTGCTCGATGTCAACCTCCCTGATCTGAGCGGCCTCGAGGTGTGTCGCCGGTTGCGTCGCGAGCCGTCCCTGGCCGGGTGCCGCATCGTGATGCTGACGGCCGCGGCGCAGCGCGAGGATGTGCGAGGCGGTCTGGCCGCCGGCGCCGACGAGTACCTGACCAAGCCCTTCTCGCCGGTTCGGTTGCTGTCCCTCGTCGAAACGCTGGTGCCCGGATTGACGCTGTGGGTCCGGAAGTAGCGGCGACGTCCGGTGACGACCTCACCCTGGCCTACCGGCGCCTCAACGCCGCCTACGCCCAAACGCTGCGCTACGCCGAGGACGTCCGGCAGCTGTACCAGCGGACGCAGCGCGCAATCGGGCAGTCCCTGCTCGGCCTCGCCAACGCGCTGGAGGCCAAGGACGCCTACACGCGCGGCCACTCGGAGCGCGTCGGCGCCTGGAGTCGTGCTCTGGGCGAGGCGCTCGGACTGGGCACGGCGGACGCCGAATCGATCGCTCAGGCCGGCCTGCTGCATGACATCGGCAAGATCGGAGTGCCGGAGGCCGTCCTGACGAAGACCGGCTCCCTCACCGAGCCCGAGTGGCAGGCGATGCGGCGCCATCCCGTGGTGGGAGCCCAGATCGTAGCGCCGTTCGACTTTCTCGCGGCCGGCGCCCTCATCATCCGCCATCATCACGAACGTTGGGACGGCAGCGGCTATCCCGACGGGCTCACCGGCGAGACCATCCCGCTCGGCGCCCGCATCGTGGCCGTCGCCGATGTGTACGACGCGCTGACGTCGGATCGGCCCTACCGCTCGGCCTTGTCGATCTCGAAGGCCCGCGCCCGGCTCGTCGCCGAGGCGGGGGTAACCCTGGACGCCTGCGTGGTGGCCGCCTTTCTCCAGCTCAACTCCGCCGATGTGGGCGCTTGAAGCAGCGTTCCCCAGCGCCCGACACGACCTGCCCGTCGTCCCGCGGGCCCCGGCCTTGATCCTCGGCGGCGCCGTGGCCGGGGCCTTCGGGCTCACTGCGACCGGGCACCTCGCGGTCTCCGACTTCCGCGCTGTCGTCGGCGCGGTGCTGCACGGCGCCTTGCTGACGGCGGCGCTCGGGGCGGCGGCCGGCGCCACTGGCGGCAGGTGGACCGCGACCCTGCCGGCAGTGATCACGGTGGTCCTGATCGCCTCCGTCGCTACCGCCTCTCGCTTCGACAGCCGGGGTTCCATCCTGTACCTGGTGGTGGCGCTCTGGCTTGCCGGGCTCGGGGCGCAGGGGCGGCTCGTCCCGCTCGGGGTCCGCACGGTTTCTGGCCGCGCGATGCTCGTTGGCGGGCTCGCCGGCGCGGCACTGGGCGGGCACGTCCTCCTCTCCGCGGCCTTCACGCTTGGCTACCGCCTGCGCGGCGACGGCCTGGGCCCCTGGCTCCTGGCCCTCGCCTACGACGCGGGCGTGAACGTGCCATCGGCCGAGCTCTTCGTGCGTGGCGTGGTCTTCGACCGGCTGCAGCGGCAGGTCTCGCTCGCGACGGGTGCCGTCGTGGCGACGATTCTCTATCTGGTGCGGTTCCTCCCGGACCCGCGACTGCCGGCCACGGTAGAGGTGCTGGCCGGCGCGACGCTCTATCTCACGCTGCTGAGCCTCGTGAACTCGTGGCTCTTCTGGTGGTCGGGAAGCCTCTTGCCCGGTCTGGTGAGTGCGCTCGTCTTCTTCGCCGCGTACCGCCTGTTGGGGACGTGATGCCCGCGCAGCCGGACGGCGCGACCTGATGCCAGGCTCCTGCGCCCTGCTCGCGCTCACCCTCGTCGGCCTGGGAGCCCTGACGCCATTGGTGGATCCCGCGGCGGTGGCACTCTTGCGACATGTCCTGGTGCTGCCGGTTCTGGCCATAGCCCTTCGCTTCGGGCCGATCGAGGGGAGCCTGGCCGCCGGTGTCGCCGTGCTGGCCCAGGCGCCGCGCTTGCTGTCTCAGCTCGAAGAGGGCGGGATGACGGTCGCCGCCGCTGACGAGGCGATCGCCTATGTCTCACTGCTAGGCCTGGCGCCGCTGGTGGGGGCGCTGGCGGCGGCGGCGCGTCGGCAGCGGGCTCGCTACGACACGCTGCTCGCGGTCCAGCGCATGGTGGCCGAGGAGCGGTCGCTGCCGGAGACGCTGGACCGGCTGCGGGCCCTGCTCGCCGAGCGCTGCGAAGCTGCCGCACTCGTGGTCGTCGTGCGCGACGGAGACGGGCTCACGCTGGCCGGTGCGGAGCACCTGGTCCCCGGCTCCGTGGTGGCCCGCGCGCTGGATTCGGGCAACGCCATCTTCGTCTCCGACACGGGCACCGAGCCCCGGCCGCGACGGGTCCTCGCCGTGCCGCTCCTCTCCCGGGGCGAGGTCATCGGGATCCTGGCCCTCGAGCGGGTCGGCGAGCTGGGGGGGAACGAACGCGCGGCCTTGATCGATCTGGGCACCTACCTCGGCCTGGCTCTGGAGAACGCCAGACTGGCGGCTATCCATCGACGCTTCAGCGTCGAGCTCGCCGAGAAAGTCGCCGCGGCGACCCGGCATCTCGGAGATCTCGACCGGGCGAAGTCGACGTTCGTGGCGACGGTGTCGCACGAGCTACGCACGCCCCTGACCGCGCTGCTCGGCTTCAGCGAGCTCCTGGCCACCCGCCCGCTGCCGGCGGCGGAGGTGGCCCGGCTCGCCGCCATCGTGCAGAGCGAGACCGAGCGGATGGCCCGCATCGTCGACGATCTCCTCGACCTGGCGCGCATCGAGCGCGGTGCGGCGCTGCGCGTGCGCCCGGTCCCGGTCGCGCTGGCGCCCGCGCTGACAGCGGCGGTGCGGGTGTTCGGGCGTGGCGGGGACGAGCAGCGCGTGGTGATGGCGTGCCCCGAAGACCTCGTGGTACGGGCCGATCCCGATGCCCTGGATCGAATCGTGAAGAATCTGGTGTCAAACGCGCTCAAGTACTCGCCGGCCGGCAGCGCGGTGACGCTCGTCGCCCACCGGCGGGCCACCGGGGTGGAGATGGCGATTGCCGATGCGGGACCGGGAATCACGCCGGACACCCTGGCGCACATCTTCGAGCCGTACTACCGGGCGGCCGGTGCCGCCCACGCCGCGCCGGGCCTCGGGCTCGGGCTAGCCGTCGTAAAAGCCCTCGTCGAGGCCCAGGGCGGGGTGATCGCCGTGGAGAGCGCGCCGGGGCGCGGGACGTGCGTGACCGTGGCGCTCCCCTCAGTGCCCGCCGACGCGCCGGAGCTCTTGCCGCTGGTTTCCTGACGCCGCGCCAGGCGCGGAACGGCCGCGCTTCCTTGACTCCCTGCGTCGACGACGCTACCCTTTCCTGGCCATGCCGCGGCGCGAAGAGGTCGCAGAGCGGATGACGGAGGCGGTGGTGAAGCGGCTGACCGCGCGCAAGATCCTCGAGGTGAAGGACGAGGCCGCCGCGCGAGCAGCGGTGCGCCACGTCGTGCTCGACAACCTTGCCGCCGAGGAGCAGCTCGAGGCCGACGCCCGCAAGCTGCTCCTCGAGCACGCCAAGGCCATCAAGGAGTCCGCCGCCGACTACCGGGCCCTGCTCGGCAAGGTGAAGGAGAAGCTGGCGCGCGAGCGGGGGTTCATCCTCTGATGCGGATGAGCCGTGAGCGCGTCTTCTCGCTGGCCGATCTCATCGTGAAGGCGCTGGGCACGACGCCGGGCGTCAACATCAAAGCGCCCGACGATCTCCGGCCGGAGATCGTCCGCGTGCTCAGCGAAGAGACGAAGCTCGAGGAGTCCATCGACGGCGAGGTGCGCAAAATCCTCGGCTCCTACTCTCGCCCGTTGCCCGAGGGCAGCCGCGAGTGGGAGGTTCTCTATCAGAAGACGCGCGAGGAGGTCCGCCGGCGGAGGTTCCGGCTGGGATGAAGCTCGTGGTCGCCATCACCGGCGCCACCGGCTCGATCTACGGTATTCGCCTCCTGGAGCTGCTCCGGCGGTACCCCGAGGTAGAAACGCATCTGGTGATCTCTCGCCCGGGCAAGCGCACGATCGTCGAGGAAACCGACTGGAGCGTGGCGGACGTCGAGGCCCTGGCTACCCACCGCCACGAGAACAACGACATCGGCGCCAGCATCGCCTCGGGCTCGTTCCGGACCGCCGGGATGGTGATCGCGCCGTGCAGCGTCAAGACCGCGGCCGCGGTCGCCGCCTGTCACTCTGACAATCTCGTCGCCCGGGCCGCCGACGTCACCCTCAAGGAGGGGCGTCCCCTGATCATGCTGGTGCGGGAGACGCCCCTGCATCTCGGGCACCTCAAGGTCCTGCTGACCCTGGCCGAGATGGGCGCGGTGGTGCTGCCGCCGATGCCGGCCTTCTACAACCGGCCCCGCGACCTCGACGACATTGTCAACCACACCGTGGCCCGCGTGCTGGACAGGCTGAATCTGCCGCAGTCGCTCGTGGCCGAGTGGCAGGGGACTCATCCCCGGGTCAGTGGCCGCCCGTTCAATGCCTGATCTCTCGATCGTCATCCCCGTCTACAACGAGGGGGATAACCTCGCCCCCTTGTGGGCGGAGTTACGCCCCGTGCTGGACGGGCTCGGGCTCGAATCCGAGGTGATCTTCGTCGATGACGGCAGTCTGGATCGCAGCGCCGAGATCATCCGCGGCTTGCGGGAGACCGACCGGCGGGTGCGGCTGGTGCGGCTCAAGGTCAACGCGGGTGAGAGCGCGGCCACCGACGCCGGCTTCCGGGTCGTCCGCGGTCGCTACGTGGTCACGATGGACGCCGATCTGCAGAACGACCCGGCCGACATCCCGCTCCTGCTGGCCCAGCTCGACCGCTGGGACGGAGCGACGGGCTGGCGCGTGAACCGCGCGGCCGGCGATGTCCTGCTCAAGCGGGTGGCGTCCCGGGTGGCCAACCGGATCCGCAACTGGCTCAGCGACGAGGCGATCGAGGACAGCGGCTGCACCTTTCGGGCCTTCCGGCGAGAATGCCTGCGCACCCTCGTGCTCTACCGGGGCTTTCATCGCTTCATCCCCACGCTGCTCCGGATGCGTGGCTACCGGATCGTCGAGATCCCCGTCAACCATCGGCCACGCCGGTTTGGCCGCTCGAAGTACGGCATCATGAATCGCGCCGGCGCCGCCTTCCTGGACCTGCTGGTCGTGCGCTGGATGAAGTCCCGGACCCTGCGCTACGAGGTTGCCGAGGATCTGGGCGGCGACCTCATTCGCGACTGAGCGCCGTGCGCGTTCTCCTCGTGGGCGCGGGGCGCTGGGGCGAGAAGCACCTGCGGGTGCTGCGCGAGCTGGGCGCCGAGGTCTGGGTGGCCGAGCACTCCGCGGAGCGCCGGGCCTGGGCCGCCCGCCAGGGCCTGGCCCCGAGCCGGATCGCCAGCGACTTCCGCGCTTTCCTCGACGCGGTCGAGGCCGTGGACGTGGTCACGCCGGCCGACAGTCATGCCGCCGTGGCCGGGGCGGGCCTGGCGGCCGGGCGGCACTGCTTCGTGGAGAAGCCCCTGGCGCTGACGGCCGCCGAGGGGCGCCGGCTGGCGGCCTGGGCGCGGGAGGCCGGGCGCGTGTTCCAGGTCGGCCACATCTTCCGCTTCCACCCGGCCACCGCCGTGCTGCGCGACGCCCTGGCGGCTGGACGGATCGGGCGTGTTCGCTTCGCCACCGCCCGCTTCGCCGGTTTCAAGCGCCCGCGCCCCGACGTCGGCGTCACCCACACCGACGCCATCCACTTCTTCGACCTCTTCGCGTACCTCCTGGGACTGGCGCCGACCCACGTGATGGCGCTGCAGCGCGAGTTCCTGGGCCGCGATCTGGACGACATGTCGGTGACGGTGATCCACTACGGCGACGTTCCCGCCGTGGTGCAGGCCGACTACTTCACGCCGGGCACCTGGCGCGAGTGCGTCATCGTCGGTGAGGAGGGAAGCCTGGTGGCCGACTACACGACATCGACGGTGACGCTGCACCAGGCCGTGCACCGGCATCGCGACGGCGATTGGGAGGCGGTCGACGCCGGGAAGGAACACCTGCCGACGGCCGGCGGCGAGCCTTTGCGCATCGAGCTGGGGGCGTTCCTGGACGGCTGCGCGGGACGCCCGGTTCGCGCCGTATCGGTAGCGGAGGCGGTGAGCGCCCTGGAGGTCGTGGAGGCGGCCGGGCTCGCGGCGCGGCTGGGTCGCGCCGTGTCGCTGGACGAGATCCGTCGCTAGTCGGCGCCCCGAGGCCACGTCAAGGGGCCGCTCAGATCGTGCGCTCAGATCGTCAGCGGCAAGGTGAAGGTGAAGGTCGAACCCACCCCCACCTGGCTCGTGACCCAGATCCGTCCGCCGTGGAGCTCGATGAACTTTCGTGAGAGGGCCAGCCCGAGCCCCGTGCCCTCCACTTTCTTCGCCGCCGTGCCGACCTGTCGGAACTCCTCGAAGACCACCTCCTGATCCTGGGGCGCGATGCCGACGCCGGTGTCCGCCACCGAGATCTCGACCATGCCGTCCACGATGCTCGCGCGCACCTCGACTCGCCCCCCTTCGGGGGTGAACTTCAGGGCGTTCGACAGGAGGTTCAGCAAGACCTGCTTGATCTTCCGCTCATCGGCCCGGATCTGGCCCAGGCGGTGATCCACCGCGTGGTGAAGGGCGATGTCGCGGCGGGCGGCGCGGTCGCGGATGAGCATGAGGGTGTTGTCGATGGCGTGAGCCAGGGGGAAGTCCGTCAGGTCGAGGTCCATCCGCCCCGCCTCGATCTTCGACAAGTCGAGGATGTCGTTGATCAGGGAGAGCAGGTGTTGGCCGGAGGCGTAAATATCTCTGAGGTATTCGTCCTGCTTGTCGTTGAGGTCGCCGAACATACGTTCGGTGAGGGCTTCCGAGAAGCCGATGATGGCATTCAGCGGGGTGCGCAGCTCATGGGACATGTTGGCGAGGAACTCAGACTTGTGCTGGCTCGCTGCCTCCAGCTGGCGGCTCTTGTCCGCGATCTCGCGGAAGAGCCGGGCGTTCTGGATGGCCAGGGCCGACTGGGTGGCGAAGGTCTGGAGCAGCTCGATGACCGCGGGCGAGAACTCGCCCGGCGTTTTCCTGGCGACGGTGAGCCCGCCAATGAGCTGATCTTCGCGCAGCATCGGGACGGCAAGCACGGCGCGGGTCCCCGTGCGGAGGAGGATGTCGCGGAGAGGTCCGCGATAGGCGTCCTCCATGGCGATGTCGGGGACCTGGACCGGCTGGCGCGTCACCGCCATCCGCCCCTGGACGCCCTCACCTTTGCGGACCGGCGTGCGCCGGGCCACGGCCACGACCTCTTCGTCGAGGTTGTGGGTGGCGCGCAGGTGGAAGGCTTCGCTCGCCTCGTCGTATTCGAAGACGGAGCAGGCATCGGTCCCGGCGAGCTGGCTGGCCCGGGTCACGATGGTCTGAAGCACCGTGTCGAGGTCGAGTGTTGAGCTGAGTGTCCGGCCCACCTCGCCGAGCGCGGTGAGCTGCTCGACGGAACGGGTGAGCTCGGCGGTTCGTGCCTGCAGCTCGGCGAGCAACCGCGCGTTCTCGACGGCAATCACGGCCTGGTCGGCGAAAGTGGTCACCAGCTCGATCTGCTTGTCGGTGAACGGACGGACTTCTTCGCGCCAGATGAAGAAGACGCCGATGGGCGCGCCCTCCCGAAGCATCGGCACACCGAGCACTGTGCGGAAGCGGGCAATGCGCTGAGCCTCCGCCCAACGGTAGTCTGGGTCGGCCAGGATGTCGGGGAAATGGATCGTTCGCCGTTCAAGCGCCACCCGCCCGACGACAGTGTCCCTCCCGACGGCGACCGGAGTTCGGTAGATGTAATCACGATGCTCGGGCGTGGTCCCATAGTCCGCGACGCCGCGGTACACGTCACCGTCGCGCCTGAATATGAACCCCTTGTCGGTTCCGCAGAGCCGGGTCGCGCTCTCGATGAGCGTGTCCAGCACGGGCTGGAGATCGAACGTCGAGCGGCTGATGACCTTGAGCACGTCGCTCGTGGCCTTCTGCTGCTCCAGGGCCTCGGTGAGTGCCCGGTTGCGCTCCGCCAGCTCCTTGAAGAGCCGGACGTTCTCGATGGCGATGACGGCCTGGGCGGCGAAGGTCTGGAGCAGCCCGACCTCAGCGTCCGTGAACGGCTGGATCTGCGTGCGGCTGATTCGGATTACGCCGACCGCAACATCGTTCCGCAGGAGCGGCACAGCAAGGAGCGATTGCACCCCATGCAGCGGTGCCGAGGTCTCTGGAAACTCCGCGACGGCCTGCACCATGTCATGGACGCGGATCGTCTGGCGATCGATCACCGCCCGTCCCACGGCGTGGCCGCGACTAATGGACCGCACGGGGGGCATGGACGGTGAGCCGTATGCCGATGCCAGTACCAGTACGTCCCCCTCAACCCTTAGCACCTGCGCATCCCTTGCGGCGCACAAACGCGCAGCGTTCGTCGCGATGGTGTCGAACACGGGCTGGGTGTCCGTCGGTGAGCTCGAAATCGCTCGCAGGATTTCGCCCGTGGCGGTTTGCCGTTCGAGCGCCTCGGTGAGGTCGATGTTGCGGGCTTCCAGCTCCCTGAACAGCCGCACGTTCTCGATGGCGATGACAGCCTGGTCGGCGAAGATCTGGAGCAACGCGATCTCGGCCGCCGAGAAGCCTCCGGGCTGCACCCGGGTGACGCCGATGGTGCCCACGGCTTCGCCGCCCCGGAGCATCGGCACCCACACGACCGAACGGAAACCGCGCTCACTGGCCAACTGGCGCAACCAGGCATAGGAGGCATCGGCGTCGACGTCGACGACGTGCTGGACCGACCGGGTGAGCACCGTGCGCCCGTGGATCGTGTCCTCGTTGGGCCGCCGGGGCGTCTGAAATCGCGCCATGAAGGATTCGCTGCTTCCCGGCAGACCGCCCCGCGCCGCCGCCAGACTGAGCAACTCGCCGTCATATCGAAACACGAGCGCGGACCACGCCTTGAACAGGCGCATGGCACTGTCCGCGATGGCCTCGAACACCGGCTGCGCGTCGGTCTGTGCCTGGCTGATCACACGGAGGATCTCGGCCGTGGCCGTCTGCTGCTCCAGCGCCTCGCTCACCTGGGCGTGAGCCTGGGTGAGCGCACGGTTCTTCTCCTGGAGCTCCGTGAACAGACGAGTGTTCTCGATGGCGATGACGGCCTGATCGGCGAAGGTTTCCAGGAGGGCAATCTGCTCGGGGGTGAAGGGTTGCGGCTCGGCCCGGCGGGCCACGAGAGTTCCGATGGCCGCGCCATCCTTCACGAGCGGCACCGAGATGGCGGTGCGAAACCCTGACCGCTCGGCGATCGCCCGGCCCCGGGGGAACTCGCGCGAGGCCAGGAAGTCCTCCACGTGGATGGTTCGGCACTCGAGAACGGCCCGGCCGGAGGCGGAGTCGCGGTCGATCGGGAGACTGAGCCCGCCCGGCGTGATCGGAACGGGACCCCGGTGGGCAGCCCGGACCAGGGTGTCACCCTCGCGCAGGAAGACCAGCGTATCGAGGGCCCCGCACACCCGGCTGGCCTGTTCGACGATGGTGTCCAGCACGGGCTGGATGTCCGTCGCCGATCGCGAGATGACGCGCAGGATCTCGGCCGTCGCGGCCCGCTGCTCGAAAGCCTCCGCCAGGCGCTTCTCGAGATCGCCGACTCTGGGGCCGACCTTAGCCTTCGCGGGCCTGGCACGCCGACGCATCGGCTCTCCTCGCCTGTTCGCGGGCGTTACGACCGCGCCGCTATCGGCAGCAGGCTAGGCGAAGGCGTGCGGGGAGGCAAGTAGGAGCAGGCGATGCGAGGGTGCCGAAGGGGGGACACGCACCCTAAACCTGGGGGGGGCGGCGATGAGCCCCGAGCCTAAACTGCTGGTCTATTCTGCTACCTATCTTTCCGCTTGCTCACCGTGACCTTGCTGGCCTACAAGTAGCGTCAGGTCGAAGTGCTGGGCGCAGTAGAGCATGCCGGCCCAGCTGGAGTGCCCGCCCTTCTTCTTCGTAAACAATATCGCGCTCCGTCCAGAGCTGGACATCCGAAAAAGCGGCCCGCGAAGTGAACCTCCAGGCACAGTCAGGCCGTGGTCTGCCAACAGATGTATCTCGCATCAGTTGTCTTGCTGCAGGCCTCGATGAACGGCTTGAAGTCGAAGCCAGGAAAGCGAGCCGAGAGCTGATCCCACAGTTGATCAAAGCCTTCGGCGTCCGTCGGGATCGAACAGCCGGAAGCTTGGCCCTCAAACAGGAGCCACATGTCA